>DATKDQ010000065.1:0-15988 GCA_035544635.1 Thermoanaerobaculia bacterium | reverse complement strand
CCTGGCGGCCATCGTGAACCTCTCGGGCGGGTCCGGCGATCGGCTCCGCGGTGTCGTCGCCGCCACGCGCGGGCGCCACCCCACCCGGTTCGCGACCTTCGCGACTCTCTCCTTCGAAGGGATCGACCATCCGGGCTGGGGCGTCCGCGCGGCCGCGCAGCTCGAGCGCGACGTCCGCGAGCACGGCGCGGCCGGCCTCAAGATCTTCAAAAACCTGGGCATGTTCACGCGCGACGCTTCAGGCAGGCGGGTCGCGACCGACGATCCGCGGCTCGACCCAGTGTGGCGCAAGTGTGCCGAGCTCGGGATCCCCGTCCTGATTCATACCGGAGAGCCGTCGGCCTTCTGGCAGCCCTGGGACCGCTTCAACGAACGCTGGCTCGAGCTCGCGGAGTTTCCCGACCGGCGCCGCGACCACCCCGGCTTCGCCTCGTTCGAGGAGACCATGGCCGAGCAGCACGCGCTGTTCCGTCGGCACCCGGCGACGACCTTCATCAGTGCCCATCTCGGCTGGCTGGGCAACGACCTCGGGTGGCTGGGTCGGCTCCTCGACGAGCTGCCGAACGTGAACGTCGAGCTGGGGGCGGTGCTCGCCGAGCTGGGGCGCCAGCCGCGAACCGCGCGCGCGTTCCTGATCCGGTACCAGGACCGCGTATTGATGGGCAAGGACGGACCGTTCGAGCCGGCCGAGTACCAGGTCTACTTTCGCGTGCTCGAGACCTCCGACGAGTACTTCGACTACTACCGGAGGCGCCACGCCCACTGGCAGATGTACGGCCTGGACCTGCCCGACGCGGTGCTGCGGAAGGTCTACTACGAGAACGCGCTCCGGATCGTGCCGGGGATCGACCGCTCCCTGTTTCCGGCAGTGGGCACCAGCCGCTAGCAGCGCGTGGCGAAAGCCAGTATCGCCCCGCGCTGCTAGCTGATGATTTTGGGCGATTCGATCCGGCGGACCGGATCGATCGCCTAGGGCGTCGAGCCGAGGCCCACGCTCTTCGCGATGCCGTACGGAGTGCGGGCGATCCGCCGCCGCGCCGTCTCGCGGCGGATCCGCCGGTTCTCGCGCAGGTCCTGGGTGCTCACGTAGCCGCGCTCGTGCCACTGGTGCAGGCAGATCGCGCGGTGACGGATCTGGAGGCCGCGGCGCCCGAGGATCTCGAGCCGCTCCCCGAGCTCCCGGTCCTCGCCGCCGTAGCCCATGCGCTCGTCGAAGCCGTTGACCAGCAGCAGGTCGTCCTTCCAGCCCGACGAGTTGTGCCCGTTCCAGCTCGGCCGCGTGGGGGTGAGCCGATCGAGCCAAGCCGCGGCGGCGCCCCCCACCCGCAGGCGCCGCACGCGCCAGCTCGACGGCAGACCACGCCCGTGGAGCCATCTCGAGTCCTCGATCCGCCCCAGGGCCACGTCCTCGACCGTGATCCGCTCGGTCAGCTCCCTCGACATCTGAAAGTAGCCGCCCGACAGGAAGCGGCCGCGGCGCGCGAGCGCGGCGTGGGTGGAGAGGAATCCCGACCAGGGGATGCAGTCGCCGTCCGAGAACACCAGGTAGTCGCCGCGCGCCTCCTCGATCGCGCGGTTCAGGATCTCGCACTTGCGGAACCCTCGATCCTGGTGCCAGACGTGAACGAGATCGAGCCCCAGCTCGGCCCGCAGCCGCCGCACCACGTCGGCGGTCTCGGGGCCGGAGCCGTCGTCGGCGACGACGATCTCGAAGCCATCGAGCGCCTGCCGCCGATAGCCGTGGAGCGTGCGCTCGAGCAGCACCGGGCTCTGGTAGGTGCTGAGGATGACCGAGAGCTGTCTCACGACTCACTCTGCTGGTCGAGGAGCTGCCAGGTCTCCTCGCTTTCGTCGAACTCGGGCAACCGGGGCTGGCCGGTCACCCGCCAGCCCCACAGGATGGTCCACTTGAGGAAGGTCCCGAACGCCTGGAGCGCGCAGAAGACCAGCCCGTGGAACCCGTCGAGAAAGCCGAGCTGGAAGACGTAGGTTCGTACGAACCGCCACGCGGGGCGACCGACCATCTGCAGAATGCCCGATCGCCGGTTCTCCCGCCATCCTTGCGCGGCGCCCCAGACGCCGTACTTGCAGACGCGGTGCGCGTACTCCGAGAGATCGCGCACCATGTAGTGATCCATCGGATTGCGCAGGATCGGCGCCGCGCCCAGCGTCATCATGTCCGCGTGGACGCGGCGATTCGGATAGCGGCCGCAGCCGCGCCGGATCAGCCGCACCACGACATCGCGCTGGAACCCCGAGAAGCGAATGTGCCTGCCGAGAAAGAAGAGGCGCCGGCGGATGCTGTAGCTCGAGTGCTCCGCACCGCTCTCGAGCAGCCCCTCGATCTCGCGTCGCAGCTCGGGCGTGCAGCGCTCGTCGGCGTCGAAGATGAGGATCCACTCGTGGCTGGTGCGGTCCATCGCCCAGTTCTTCTGGGCCGCCGACCCGTAGTAGGTGTGCTGGATCAGGCGCACCTGCGGGAACGAGCGCAGGATCTCGACCGTACCGTCGCTCGAGAACGAGTCGACGATCAGGATCTCGTCGCACCACAAGAGTGAGCGGACGCAGTCCGCGATCTCGCGCTCCTCGTTGAAGGTGGTTACGATCGCGGAGATCTTCTCGCGCGGTCGTGATGCGGTCGCTTGCGGCATGATCGGCAGACCCTGGCCCAGGCCATGCCGGGCCTGGATTCTACTATCTCGCAGACCCCTTCCCTGCTGCCCGCGTACGCCGCCGCTCGCCCGCGCGTGCCGGCCTCACGCGGCGTCTCCTCCCTCGGCCAAGAGCCTCTTCCCCGGAGCCGTTCGAGCGGGGCTCGTCCGCGCCTGCACCGGCGGACGCAGCCATCTGCTGCCACGCACGCGGAGCTCGAGTAGGAGCGCGATCACGAAGACGTGCAGGATGAAGCAGGACCAGGCGCCCACCAGCCCCCAGCGCGGGGTGACCAAGAGCAGCGCCGGAACGAACACCAGCCAGGCGCTGCCGACGTTCACCAGCATGCTGTAGGTAGTGTCGCCCGCTCCGCGCAACGCTCCCGACAGGATGTTGAACTTGAGGTCGAACACCAGACACGCCACCACCACCGCGAACAGCGGGCGCGCGAACGGCAACAGCCGCGGCAGCTCGTCGGCGGTGACGAAGAGCGCCATCAGCCGCGCCGGCGCGAGCACGTACACCGCGCCGACCGCGACGGTGAACGCATAGCCGAGCCAGGTCACTCGCCGCACCACCACCCGAGTCTGCGCCAGCTCGCCGGCGCCGACGCACTGGCCGACCAACGTGGTGGCGCCCACCGCGAGCGCCAGCGCGCCCATGAAGGCCACGCTCCAGGCCTGGATCACGGCGTTGGTGGCAGCCAGTTCGGCGTCTCCGATCCGGGCGACCACCGCCGTGAATACCGTGACGCCGCCCATCTCGAGGCAGGTCTGCACTCCGATCGGCAGACTGAGCCGCACCAACGCGCGGAAGAGTGGCGGCTGCAGCCGCCACACCCGAGCCTCTCGTGGGGCCGAGGCAGGCGGGGTCGCCGGTGACCGCCGACGTGCCCAGCCCCAGCGGAGGCTCGGCAGGAACTCGCGCCGTGCCGGCCCGAAGACGAGGATGGTCCCGAGCAGGAAGAGCGCGATCACGATCTGCGCGAGCACCGTGCCGAGCGCGGCTCCCGCCACCCCCATCTCCGGCGCGCCGAGCTCGCCGAAGATGAGCGCCCAGTTGAAGCCGCAGTTGAGCACCAGCTGCGCCATACCGCACCACATCATGATCCTGGTGCGTCCCAGGCCGCGATAGAAGTTGTCCGCCGCCCACAGCAGAACGATGCTGATCCCGCCGTAGAGCCGGATATCCATGTACTGCGCGGCCATGGCCGCGACCTCGGGAGACGGATCCACCCAGCGCAGGATCGCCTTCACCAGGGGCATGGTGGCGAGCAGCACGCCGCCGGAGGCGAGCGCCAGGTACAGGCCCTGAAAGAACACGCGGCCCACCGCGTCGCGATCGCGCGCACCGAACGCCTGGGCGGTCAACGTGTTGACGCCGCTCATCAGTCCCCAGAAGAAGCTCAGGACCGAGAACGCGACCATGTTGGCCAGACCCACCGCCGCCAGCGCGGGCACGCCCAGCCGCCCCACCATGGCGGTGTCGAGCACCCCCATCAGGGTGTAGGAGAAGTTCGTGATCAGGACCGGGCCGGCGATCTCGAGGATCCGGCGGTACGAGACGTCCACTGTGCCCATGTGTCACCGCCCGTCGCGGAGTCCGCACCGACAGAGAGCCACCCTGCAGCAAGCGTCCAGCCAAAAGCAAAAGAGCCCTGGATCGGGAAGACCCAGGGCTCTTGGCGAAGCACGCTGTGTGCTCGCGTCAGCGCCCCGGCGCCCTCCCGCTCCCGCCCGCCTCGGAGACGGGTCGTGACGAGTGAATGAGCTCGGGGGCCAGCATTGGGGAGTGCCTCGAAAAGAGGTCGCAGTGTAGCCGCCGGCAGAGCTTCCGGTCAAGAGGGTCGAGCGTCAACTTTTAAAATCAAAGTACTTGACAGTCCAATCTCCTCCTTCTAGTCTTCTCCCATGCCGGTCCCCGATCCGCTGCCTCGGCCGCGCAGCTCCACCACGGTGGACCTCCACGACCGCGCTCTCGACAACCTACGCTACATCCGCGAGGCGATGGAGTCGTCGTCCTCGTTCACGGCCGTCTCCGGCTACGGCGGTCTGGCGATGGGGGCGAGCGCGCTGGTCGCGGCCGCCCTCGCCTCGGTGCCGTCCTGGCAAGAGCACTGGCTCGCGATCTGGGTGTCTGACGCCGTGGTCGCCGCCCTCCTCGGCGGCTGGGCCACCTGGCACAAGGCGCGCGGAATGGGGGTCGAGCTCTACCGAGGTGTGGCCAGGCGCTTCGTGATGAACCTGACGCCTCCGATCCTGGCAGCGGTGATTCTCACGGCGATCCTGCTGCGCGCGGGAGCGACTTCGGCCGTCCCCGGCATGTGGCTCCTGCTCTATGGCACGGGGGTCGTCACCGGAGGCGCCTTCTCGGTGCGGCCGGTGCCCCTGATGGGCGCCTGCTTCATGGCGCTCGGCGCAGCGACTCTCCTGCTTCCCAGCGCGTGGTCCAACCAGATGCTCGCCCTCGGCTTCGGAGGCCTCCACCTCGTCTTCGGAGCGCTCATCGCGAGGAGGTACGGTGGCTGATCGTCGGCGCGAGACGCGCCCGACCTCCTCCGGCGGGACCACTCGCGCCGGGCTCGCCGGGCTGCGGGGTTTCCTCGCGTCGAGCGGCCGCGACGCCGAGGATCGACTGGTCTACCAGCGCGTCCGCCTTGGGATCCTGAGCGCGCTCGCGGTCAACTCGAAGCTGAGCTTCCCGGATCTCCGCAAGCTCCTGCGTACCACCGACGGCAACCTGGCGGTCCACGCCCGCAAGCTCGAGGACGCCGGCCTGATCGACTGCGTCAAGAGCTTCAGCGGCCGCGTGCCGCGCACCGAGTACACGCTCACCGCGGCCGGGCGCCGCGCCCTGGAACGCTACCTCGATCACATGGAGGCGCTGCTGCGTGCGACCCGTGGAGGCGGCTGATACCGGCGAACCCCCGGCGCGAGAGAGAGAGACGCGGGCGGCGGCGCGGCGCCCGATCCACGTCGGCGTGATCATGGACGGCAACGGCCGCTGGGCGCAGGCGCGCGGCCTGCCCCGCTGCTTTGGCCACCGCGCCGGAGCCAAGGCGGTGCGGCGCATCCTCGAGGCTGCGCCCGGGCTCGCGATCGACACCCTCACGCTCTACGCGTTCTCCTGCGACAATTGGCGGCGGCCCGCCGCGGAGGTCGATGCGCTGATGGCTCTGCTCGAGGACTATCTCGGCCGCGAGCGCGAGCGCGCGATCCGCGACGGCCTTCGGCTGAGCGTGATCGGCCGGCGCGACCGGCTCCGGCCAGCACTCCTCGGCGCCATCACGGCCGCCGAGGCGGATACCGCGCAGGGCCGCCGCCTCCATCTGCGCCTCGCCGTCGACTACTCGGGGCGCGACGCCATCCTCGCCGCCGCGTCGCGCCTGGCCGACGGGGGCCGGGGCGCAGGAGAGCGGCCACCGTCGTGGCCGCCCGACCGCCGCACCTTCGAGCGCTCGCTGCACGAGGCGGTGCATTCCCCGATCGAGGTGCCCGAGCTCGACCTGGTCATCCGCACCGGAGGCGAGAAGCGGCTCTCGGACTTCCTGCTGTGGGAGAGCGCCTACGCCGAGCTCTACTTCACCGATCGCCTGTGGCCCGACTTCGACGCTTCCGATCTCGAGCGTGCGGTCGTCGAGCTCGACCGGCGCGAACGACGCTTTGGCGCGCTGCCGGCCGAGGAGCCCGCGCCGCGCCGGATCGGGATCGCCCGGTGATCGCCCGCCGCGTGGGGCGATGCGCCGGTGCCGCTTTCCGGCGCTGGCGCGCTATCTGTGCGAGAGCACGTCGAGGATCTCGTCGACCACGTGGTGGCGGAACTTGAACGACACGTAGGTCCAACACGCCGACAGCAGCATTCGCACCTTGCGGACGAATCCGGTGACCGGGTTCTTCGCCTTCTCTTCCTTCATCCGGTGGTGCACACCGGTCAGCACCTGGAGATGCCGCCGCAGCTTGCGCTGGGCTACCAGTGAGTTCAGCGCCGCCTCCACCTTGTAGCCGCTCGCCTCCCTGGGCTCGAGCGCCTCGAACAGCTCGCGCCGCAGCGCGCGCTGCCCGCACAGGATCGGCAGGTAGTGGAGATGGAGAGTATTGAGCGCCGAGCCGCGATCGCAGAGCCCGCAGGCCATGTCGGCGTCACGGCGCAGCACCGTTCCAACCAGCGCGTCGACGTGTTCGGAGCGAAGACCGAGGAGATCGGCGTCGAGAAAAACGACCACGTCGGCGTCGGTCGACGCCACGCCGGTGCGCATCGCCTCACCCTTGCCCTGGGTGGGCTCGAAGATCACGCACGCGCCGTGCGACGCGGCGACTGCGGTGGTGTCGTCTTCGGAGCCGTTGTCGACGACGATCACCTCGTCGACCGCGGCGGCCCGCCGCGCCGCCGCGATCACGGGGCCAATGGTCTCGGCTTCGTTCCAGGCAGGGATAATCGCCGCCACTCGCACCTCAGCCCTCCCTGGTCGATTCCCCGAGTCCTCTGCAGTATCCCGAGTCCTCTGCAGTATATCGCGCCGGACCGGGGCGAGCCAGCGCGCGGCCTTCGGTACACTCGAACGGGGGAACCACATGACCGCGACCCGTATCGGCCTCATGGGATTCGGCCGCATCGGCCGCAATCTGTTCCGCATCCTCTACCGCCGTGACGACCTGAGGATCGTCGCCATCAGCGACACCGCGGATCCGGACGCGCTCGAGTACCTGCTGCGATTCGACACGCTGCTCGGCCGCTTCCCGGACGAGGTGTCGGTGCGCGACGGTCATCTCTACGCCTGGGGTCGCCAGGTGAAGCTCCTGGCCGGTGAGAAGCCGGGCGACGTGCCGTGGGGCGATCTCGGCGTCGACGTGGTGGTGGAAGCAACCAGCCGCGTCCGCGGCCGGCGCGAGTTGGAGAAGCACCTCGAGCAGGGTGCCTCCCGGGTCCTGCTGTGCAGTCCGGCGGCGGATCCTCCCGACTTGACGGTCGTCGTCGGCATCAACGACGACCAGCTACGGCCCGAGCACCGCATCGTCTCCAACTCGTCGTGCACGGCGCACGCGGCGGCTCCCGTGCTGCGCATCCTCGACGAGGCGTTCGGGATCGAGCGCGCGTTTCTCACCTCGGTGCACGCCTACACCAATCAGCAGCGGCTCGCCGACGTGCCGACGGCGGACCTCCGGACCGGGCGGGCGGCGGCGGAGAACATCATCCCGCAGCACACCAACGCGCCTCAGATCCTCGAGCACCTGCTCCCCACGCTGCGCGGCAAGATCCGAGGCATGGCGATGAACGTACCGGTGCCAAACGGCTCCGTGGTGGACCTGGTCTGCTGGCACCGGCAGCCGGTCACCAAGACCGCGATCAACGAAGTCGTGCGAACCGCGGCGTCCGGTCGCTTCCCCGGTGTCCTCGCCTACGAGAATGCGCCGCTGGTGTCGAGCGACATCATCCGCAGCTCCCACTCCGGCACCTTCGACGGCGACGCCACCATGACGCTGGGAGAGCGGGTGTCGAAGACGCTCTGCTGGTTCGACAACGGCTGGGGTTACGCCCATCGAGCGGTGGACCTGATCGAGCGCTTCACCCGGCTCGGAGAGGAGGCCGCGGCATGACACCGGTACGGATCGGCATCAACGGGTTCGGGCGCATCGGCCGGACCGTGTTCCGCATCGTCCACGAGCGTCCCGACGTCGAGGTGGCCCTGGTCAACGATCTCTACGAGAACGAGCAGCTCGCCTATCTCCTGAAGTACGACACGGTGATGGGAGTCTTCCCGGGCGAGGTCGGCTACGACGACCAGTACCTCTACGCCAACGGCAGGAAGGTCCGGATGACGGCGGAGCGCGATCCGGCGGCAATCCCGTGGGGAACGCACGGCGTCGACTTCGTCATCGAGTCGACCGGAGTGTGGAGCCGTCCCGCGGACCTGGAGAAGCATCTCGCCGGCGGCGCCAGGAAGGTGGTCCTCACCGTTCCGGCGCGCGACGAGATCGACGCCATGATCGTGATCGGCGTCAACGAGGACATCCTGGAGCCGCGGCACCGCCTGGTGTCCAACGCGTCGTGCACCACCAACTGCCTGGCGCCGATCGCGAAGATCCTCGATGATTTCTTCGGCATCGATTCGGGCCTCATGACCACGGTGCACGCCTACACCAACGACCAGCGTCTCGCGGACGTCCCGCACAAGGATCTGCGCCGGAGCCGCGCCGCGGCGGAGAACATCATCCCGACCACGACCGGGGCGGCGAAGGCGGTGGGCAAGGTGCTGCCGAGACTCGCGGGGAAGCTCGACGGGCTGGCGATGCGGGTGCCGGTGCCGGACGGCTCGGTGGTCGACCTGGTCTGCCACCTGCGGTCCGGGCCGACCAGCGACGAGATCAACCACGCGGTGCGCGAAGCGGCCGCGAGCCCGCGTCTCCACAGGATCGTGCAGTACACCGAGGAGGCGCTGGTCTCGACCGACATCGTCGGCAACTCGCACTCCTCGATCTTCGACGCGCTCTCGACCGATGCCACGGGGGACGGATGGGCCAAGGTGATCGCGTGGTACGACAACGAGTGGGGCTATTCGAACCGCGTCGTCGATCTGCTGATGCTTCCCGCGTTCCAGGAGATTCCGGCGACGGTCGAAGCCGCTGCCCGGCGTCGCTAGACCGAGCCGCGTCGGGCACGGCGCCTGCTTGATGTTCGGCCTCTCCCTCGGCGCGATCGCGCTGGCGCGGCTCGGCGCCCACTTCGCCGGCCTCCACCGCGTCGGCGAGTGAGAGCGACGACGGATCCTCACCCAGAGAGCGCCGCCACGTGATACTCCATGTGCTCCTGGATGAAGCTCGCGACGAAGAAGTAGCTGTGGTCGTAGCCGGCTCGCATCCGCATCTTGAGGGGATGCTCGGCCATGGTGCAGGCCTTCTGCAGCAGGCTGGGTTTGAGCTGATCGAGGAGGAACGGATCCTCCTCGCCCTGATCCACCAGCATCGGGAGCCGTTCCTCGGCGTCGCGCACCAGGAGCGAGGCATCCCACTCCTCCCAGGTCGAGCGGTCTTCGCCGAGGTAGTGGAGAAAGGCGTTTTGTCCCCAGGGGCAGCGGGTGGGTGACGAGATGGGCGCGAACGCCGACAGGGACCGGTAGCGGCCAGGGTTGCGCAGCGCGATCAGGATCGCGCCGTGCCCGCCCATCGAGTGTCCGGAGATCCCGCGCCGTGCGCCACGCTTGTCCTTCGCCACCGGGAACGCCGCCTCGACCAGCGCAGGTAGCTCATGGGCGACGTAGTCGTGCATCAGGTAGTAGTCGCGCCAGGGCGGCTGCGTCGCGTTCAGGTAGAAGCCGGCGCCGCACCCGAGGTAGGGGTCGTCTGCGGCGTCCGGCACCTGCGAACCGCGCGGACTGGTGTCGGGGACCACCAGGAGCAATCCCTGCTCCGCGGCCGCGCGCTGCGCGCCCGCCGTGGTCACGAAGTTCTGCTCGGTGCAGGTGAGCCCGGACAGCCAGTACAGGACCGGGCAGGTTCCCTGCTCCGCCGCTGGAGGCAGGAACACCGCGAAGCTCATGTCGCAGCCCAGCACCTCGGAGGCGTGGGTGAAGAACTTCTGATGCCCGCCGAAGCACTTGCTCGAAGAGGTCTCTTCCATGCGGCGCTCGCGTCCTTGCTCCTCTACGGCTTCATCGTGACCACCGTGCGGATGCTCTCTCCCTCGTGCATCAGGTCGAACGCGCGGTTGATCTCCTCGAGACCCATGCGGTGGGTGATGTACGGATCGATGCGGATCTCGCCGCGCATCGCCTGCTCGACCATGCCGGGGAGCTGGGTGCGACCCTTGACGCCGCCGAACGCGCTGCCCTTCCACACTCTCCCGGTCACGAGCTGGAACGGGCGGGTCCGGATCTCCTTCCCCGCGCCCGCGACGCCGATGATGATCGACTGCCCCCATCCCTTGTGGCAGCACTCGAGCGCCGAGCGCATGAGCTCGACGTTCCCCACGCACTCGAACGAGTAGTCCACGCCCCCGGCGGTGAGATCCACGATCACCTGCTGGATGGGGAGATCGTGATCGCGCGGGTCGACGACGTCGGTGGCGCCGAGTTGGCGCGCGAGCTCGAACTTGTCCGGGTTGACGTCGACTGCGAGGATGCGCCCCGCTCCGGCCATCACCGCGCCCTGTACCACTGACAGGCCGACTCCGCCGAGGCCGAAGACGGCGACCGTCGATCCCGGCTCGACCTTGGCGGTGTTGAGGACGGCGCCGATCCCGGTCGTGATGCCGCAGCCCAGGAGGCACACCTCGTCGAGCGGAGCCGCTCTGCTGACCAGCGCGAGCGCGATCTCCGGAAGCACGGTGTATTCGGAGAACGTGCTGGTGCCCATGAAGTGGTACACCGTCCGGCCGCGGCTGCGGAAACGGCTGGTCTCGTCGGGCATCAGCCCACGTCCCTGCGTGGCGCGGATCGCCTGACACAGGTTGGTCTTGCCCGACGCGCAGAACTCGCAGCGGCCGCACTCGGGCGTGTAGAGCGGGATCACGTGGTCGCCGGGTGCCACGCTCGTGACCCCGGGCCCGACCTCCTCGACCACGCCGCCGCCCTCGTGCCCCAGGATGGCGGGGAAGACGCCCTCCGGATCCTCGCCGGAGAGCGTGAAGGCGTCGGTATGGCAGACGCCGGTCGCGACGATACGCACCAGCGCCTCGCCGGCCTTCGGCCCCTCGATCTCGACCTCTTCGATCTGGAGCGGCTGACCCGCCTCCCAGGCCACCGCCGCGCGCGCTTTCAACAGTCACTCCTCCCTTGACTCACGGGCTTCCCGAAGCAAGAGCCGTCCGCGGCGCTGAATCATGGCGGCGCAGGGAATGGTACTCACCATTCCCGGAGCCGCCGCCGTCCGCGGCGCCATATATATGCGTAGAAGGGGAATGGTATTCACCATTCCCCTTCTACGCGCATTCGGCGCCCATTACGGCCTTGTCGATCTCCGCCGCCTCCGCCACCGCGTCGATCATCACTCTGCGTGGCGTCCATCCCCTGCCGACCAGCTCGAGCCAGCGCTGCGCCTGATTGCCCTCCTCCACCGTCTCGCCGATCGGCGCGAGGTAGTCGACCAGACGGTGGCGCTGCGCGATCGACTCCGACGCCGCCAGGCGCCCGAGGATCCAACTGCGCATCGCCACCGGCCGGCCCGTGCTCCAATCGGTGACGGTGGCATCGAGGCTGTGCCGCGCCGCCGCCGCCTCGTTCGCGAGCGCGAGGGCCTCGAGCTCCGCGCTCGACGACCGCCGCAGCGGATCGAGCCCTGGGCTCTCGAGCACCTCCCACACCCGGGCCTCGAGGAATGCCGCGACCGCCACCAGGAGGCGCGGGCAGGCGATCCGCTCGGTGATCCGCATCTCGACCCGATTGAGCTCGTAGGGGCTCACCGGGCCGTTGGGCCGAGCCGAGATCCAGAGGTGCCGCGCGTTGTACATCGCGCCGTCGGCGAGCCGGGCCTCGACCCAGCGCACGAACTCCGCGTGGTCCGCGAAGAAGGGGACGGCAGGCGGCGTCTTCGGGAACAGCCCCCAACGAGTGGAGTGGAACCCGGTCACCTCGCCACCGAAGAAGGGCGACGTCGCGGTCAGCGCGAGGAACATCGGCGCCTCGAGCCGCAGCACGCGGTAGGCGCGGAACAGCGCGTCCATGTCGTCGATGCCGACGTTGACGTGATGGCTCGCGGTGACGACGTTGGTGCCGTAGCTGTCGCGGATGAAGACGTAGTACGGGTTGTCGGGATCCGAGAGGTGGAACTCCCGGGTGTCGCCGAGCGGGATGGTCGAGCCGGGAACGAGGGTGTAGTTGCCGATCTCGCGGAGATAGCGCCGGAGCCGACAGCGCTTGGTCATGAGGTGCGAGAGCAGCACCTCGTAGTCGCGGAAGGGCTCGGTGGTGAACTCGATGTTGCGGGCGTCGGGCTCGGTCGAGAAGTCGGGGAGGGCGGCGGAGATCCGGTGCGAGAGCCCGACCACATCGCCCCGCCAGGTCCCGGTGTAGACCTCCTCTTCGAATCCCTTCGTCAGTCGCCGGGGCGGCATGGCGATCTCCTCTCGACTCTGGTACGGATCGGAAGCGGCGCCGGCCCTGGCCGCGGGCGCTGGTGAAGCCATGAACCTTCCCCGCTCCACCCGCCGCGTGCGCTTCCACCTCGCCCTCCACGTCGCCGGCCGACCGCCAGGGCCACCAACGAGATGCTGGAGGGGGCGGAAATCGTAGCACGCAGGCCTGTTCACCCCGGCCGGGGCGAAGCTCACGCGCCGGCGAGGAAGAGGCGCAGCTCGACGGCGGTGGGGCTCCGGCCCTCCTCGACGAACCGCTGGCGCGGCCCCGAAAAGAGGAGCGCGCCGCCGTGCTCGCCCCCGCCCGGCCCCAGGTCGACGATCCAGTCGGCGCGCGCGATCAGGTCCAGGCTGTGCTCGATCACCACCACGCCATCGCCCCGCGCGACGAGACGCCGCAGCGTCCGATGCAGGAGATCGATGTCGGCCATGTGGAGCCCGGTCGTGGGCTCGTCGAAGAGAAAGAGCCGGGGCGCCGCGGCACGGCGCGCCCCGCGGCCGGCGTCGAGGAAGGTCGCGAGCTTGAGGCGCTGCGCCTCGCCGCCCGACAGCGTCGCCGTGGACTGTCCGAGGCGCAGGTAGCCGAGGCCTACAGCGGCCAGGGACTCCAACCGGCGGCGCACCCTCGACTCCGCCGCGAAGTGCGCCTGCGCCTGCTCGACCGTGAGCTCGAGCGTCTCGGCGATGTCGAGGCCGCCCCAGGTCACGGCGAGGACCTTCGGCAGGAAGCGCCGGCCCTGACAGCGGTCGCAGACCACCTCGACCGGGGCCATGAACTGCATGTCGACCTCCTCGACACCCGTCCCCTCGCAGTCGGGGCAGCGGCCGCCCTCGAGGTTGAACGAGAAGTGGCCCGCGGTGACGCCCTCCCGGCGCGCGCTCGGCGTCGAGGCGAAGAGCCTGCGGATCTCGTCGTAGGCCTTGCTGTAGGTGACCGGGTTGGAGCGGCTCGAGCGTCCGAGCGGGCGCTGATCGACGAGCACCAGGTCCTCGAGCCGCTCGAGCCCGAGGAGCTCGCGGCAGCGACCCGGCTCGACCTCGACCACGCCCTTCGAGCGCTGGTAGGTGTCGTGGAGCACGCGGTGGACGAGCGTCGACTTACCAGATCCCGAGACTCCGGTCACCGCCACCAGGCAGCCCACCGGCAGGTCGACGTCGAGATCGCGCAGGTTGTTCTCGGCCGCGCCGCGGATCCCGATCCGCGGCAGGGCGTCGACGTCGATCGCTGCGGTCTCGAAGCCGCCGCGCGGCTCGCAACCCGCCCTCGCCTCGGCCACTTCGCTCGCAGCGCAATCGCCGCCGGCGCCGCCAGCGCCGGCGCGCTCGCCGTCACCCCAGATGCCGTTGCGGAGGTACCGCGCGGTCAGCGACGTCTCGCTGCGCAGGACCTCCTCGAACGACCCCTCCGCCATGACCTCGCCGCCGCGGTCGCCGGCGCGCGGTCCGAGATCGATGACGTGATCCGCGCCCCGGATCAAGGTGCGGTCGTGCTCGACCACCAGCACCGTGTTGCCGCGGCTCGCCAGGTCGCGGAGCAGCGCGAGCAGGCGCTCCGAGTCCTGCGGATGGAGGCCGATCGTCGGCTCGTCGAGCACGTAGAGCGTCGAGGTGAGGCCGGTGCCCAGCGCCGACGCGAGCTGGATGCGCTGCGCCTCGCCGCCCGCCAGCGTGCGCGCCTGACGGTCGAGCGTCAGGTAGTCGAGGCCGACGCGATGCAGCGTGTCGAGCCGGCCGCCGAGCTCGTCGAGCAGGTGGGCCGCGGTCTCGCGCTCCCACGGCTCCCAGGTCTGCGCCTGAAGCCACGCACGCAGCTCCTCGACCGAGAGGCGCGCCAGCTCCGAGGCGTCCTTCCCCTTCACCTTGACCGACAACGCCTCCGGACAGAGGCGCCGCCCGCCGCAGCTCCGGCACTCCTCGTAGGCACGGTAGCGCGACAGCAGGACGCGCACGTGCATCTTGTAGTTGCGGCGCTCGAGCCAGGCGAAGAAGCGCGAGAGAGAGACGAAGTCGCGATCGGCGTCGCCGCTCCACACCCACTCCCGGGCCGAGGCGTCGAGATCGCGCCAGGGGACGTCGAGCGGGACGCCGCGCCGGCGCGCCGCCTTCCACAGCGGCTGGTAGTGCTCCTCGTACGAGGGGCTGTTCCAGGGCGCGATCGGGCGCTCGCGCAGCGTCTTGCCCGGGTCCGGGATCACCCGCTCGCGATCGACACCGATGACCCGCCCGAAGCCCTGGCACTCGGGGCAGGCGCCCAGCGGCGAGTTGAAGGAGAAGAGCGCCGGCTGCGGCCGCGTCGAGGTCGCGCCGCACTCGGGACAGGTCAGGCGCTGGCCGAGGAATCGGTCCGGCGCACCGCGAAGCTCGACGCGTCCGCCGGAGAGCCGGTACGCCTCCTCGATGGCCGCGGTCAGTCGGGAGCGGCTCCGTGGCGAGGGCGAGAACCGTCCGAGCACGAGCGGCAGCGGATCGAGCTCCTTGGGCCAGCGCCGGCGCGCCTCGATACGCTCCACCCGGCCGTCGTGGAGGATCCGGAAGTAGCCCTGCCGGACCAGCTCGGCGAGCGCGGCGTCTGCGCGCTTGGCCGGACGCCGGATCGGAGCGAGCACGGTGATCGGCTCGCCGCCCGCGGCGGAGACCAGTTGATCGGCCGCCTGTGGCGCCGTCGACGAGCGCAGCTCTCCGTGCCCGTGCTCGCACGCGACCCGGCCGAGATGCGCGAAGACCAGCCGCAGCACGTCGTAGGCCTCGGTCATCGTGCCGACGGTCGAGCGCGCGTTCTTCACCGTGTTGCGGGCCGCCAAGGCGACCGCCGGCAGGATCCCGCGCATCGCCTCCACCGGCGGCCGCTCGACTTGTTCGAGGAACTGGCGGGCGTAGGTCGACATCGACTCGATGAAGCGGCGCTGCGCCTCCGCGTACACCGTGTCGAACGCGAGCGAGGACTTGCCCGAGCCCGAGGGGCCGGTGACCACGGTCACCTTCCCGTGCGGGATGCTGCAGTCGATCGCTTTGAGGTTGTGGGTGGAGGCTTTGACGACCTCGATGGCGCGAGCTGCGGGCGTGGTACCTACCACGCCCTCCGCTCGCTTCTCTTTGGCGCCGCGGACGGCGCGTGCTGCGGGCGTGGTCTCTACCACGCCCTCCGCTCGCACGACCTTCGCGCCGCGGACGGCGCTCTCGCGATGCATGCCTCGGACAGGATACTCGACGGTCCCCCTTACGCTCGCTCGCTCCTGGGCGGCGCCGCGTCGACGATCACGGCGTCGGCCTC
>DATKDQ010000064.1:0-12549 GCA_035544635.1 Thermoanaerobaculia bacterium | reverse complement strand
TTCGGCCTGCTCGCCATCAAGGAGCGGGCGCGCGCGCTCGGCGGCGACGTGACGATCGAGAGCGTCCCGAGAAAGGGCACGACGGTCGTCGCGCGCCTGCCGATCGGTTAGAAGAGGGCAGAGCGTCATCGCTCTCCTCGTAGGACGGCACCTACAAGAGATGGCGCGCTCTCCGACACCTGACCCTTCGTCCGTCTGACAGCCGACCCGGACGCAGCGCCGACAGCCGGCGGCCGGCGCCCCTACAGCTTCGCCCCCTCGCTCTCCTACGTAGCTTTCATCCCTGCGCTGATGGCGACCGAGGGTCGCAGGTGGCAAGTTACGCATGTCCCATGAACGAGGAGGGATTCAGACATGGACAGCAGAGCTCACCGCAGGAAGCGCAGCAGCGGAGAGGCGGGATTCAATCTCGCCGAGGTGATCGTCAGCATGTCGCTCCTGGTCACCGCCGCAGCCATGAGCGCACCGCCCCTCGCCAACTATCTCCACCGCTCCAAGGTCGAGGGCGCCGCCTACGAGATGTCGGCCCTGCTGAGAGCCAGCCGGGCGATCGCGATCACGCGCGGGGCGCCCGCGGTGGTTCAGCTCGATCCCGCCACCGGCGAGCTGGTGGCATTCGCGGATCTGCACGGCGAGACCCTAGAGGACGCCGCCGACGGGGTCTACAACCCGATCCCCGGCCGGCCCGAGCGGTTGACCGACTATGTGATCGGCCGCATCCAGCTTCCGAAGGGCGTCTTCTTCGCCGCGCCCGACGGAGGATCCGGACTCGAGTCGGTCGAAGGCTTCATCAACCCCGGCTCCCTTCCCGAGCACCGCGCGATCTTCATCGAGGACGGCTCGCTCGAGGCTCCCGGCGCCTTCCGCCTGGCGGACGCGCGCGGCAACTACCTCGAGATCATCGCGGCGCCGCGCACGGCCGCCCGCATCGAGGTCCGCAAGTGGGACGGCAGCTACTGGCTGAGCCGCGGGGACAACGGCAGCGGCTGGGACTGGAACTAGTCGCAACCAAACGGCCAATGATCGCACCACCGCGGCCAGGCGCCGACGAGGAGACCGCAATGCCACCGACCGCACGATACCGCCACCCGCTCTCCGCGCGCCCGCGAGCAGAAGCGGCGCAATCACCGCTCGCGGCGGAGAGGGACAGCCGTCTACGCCTGCTGATCGCGCTCGCCGTCCTGCTGCTCGTCTTGGCGCTGGGCCCGAAGGTCACCGGCGTATTCGGCGGTACCGGCAGCGGCCCGACACGGCTCAGCCGCTACGAGGCCCATCAGCTCGAAGAGGTTCGCTACGTGCTCTGGCTCGACCAGGCGCGCCGCAACGGAGAGCTCGACCGCTGACGATTTCCGACCACCCGGGTCGATCGCGGAACCGGGCGCCCGGAGAGACCGGAGCAGACGAATCGCAACGCGCGAGGGAGACCCAGATGGCCGCAATCGACAAGCTGCTGTACGTCCTCTACGAGAATCGGATGAACGTGCTCGAGCTCGAGCCGGCGCACACCCCACTGCTGCGCAAGGACGCCGACGTGTGGGCGGTCTCGAAGTCGACGCTCTCCGACAAGGAGATCGTACGGCTCCTGTCGCAGATCGTTCCCAAGAACCAGACCTTTCCGCCGCCGCCGCCGCAGAACGACGTCGCCTTCCAGTACGAGCTCGACGGCATGGTCTTTCAGTTCAAGGCGAGGCGGCAGCAGGCCGGCTGGTGGGCGGCCGCGACCGTGCTCGGGCGAACTCGGGACCTCGCCGACGCCGCGTGGGAAGCGGCCCAGGTCGAGCGGGAGCAGCGCGCTCGCCCCTTGCCGGCGATCTCGAAGCTCCTCCGTCAGATCACCGAGGCGCACGCGTCGGACCTGCACCTGTCCTCGGGACAGCCCCCGCGTATGCGCCTCCACGGCGAGCTCAAGCTGATCGAGCAGTACTGCTCGCCCTCCGCCGCGGAGCTCCTCGAACTGCTCCAGGAGATCACGCCCGAGCGCAACCGCAAGGAGCTCGCCGAGCGCTGGGATACCGACTTCGCGTACGAGATCCCCGGGGCGGCGCGCTATCGCGTGAACCTGTTCCGGGACCAGCACGGCGTCGGAGCCGTCCTCCGTACCATCCCCCACGCGATTCCCGCGGCGCAGGACATCGGCCTCGGCCCCGAGCTCTGCGCGCTGGCGCAGCTCAGCAGGGGCCTCGTCCTGGTCACCGGCCCGACCGGGTCCGGCAAGTCCACGACGCTCGCCTCGCTGGTCGATCTCTGCAACCGGACGCGCAATGACCACATCGTCACCATCGAGGACCCGATCGAGTTCGTCCACAAGTCCCGCCGCTGCCTGGTCCACCAGCGCGAGGTCGGCGTCCACACCCATTCGTTCAAGGCCGCCCTGCGAGCCGCGCTGCGCGAGGATCCCGACATCGTGCTGGTGGGCGAGATGCGCGACCTCGAGACCATCTCGATCGCGCTCGAGACCGCCGAGACGGGACACCTGGTGTTCGGAACCCTGCACACCACGACCGCGATCGGGACCATCGATCGGATCATCGACCAGTTCCCATCCGCCCAGCAGGAACAGGTGCGAGCCATGCTGTCCGACACCCTCAAGGCGGTGATCTGCCAGACGCTCCTGCCCCGCCTCGGGGCGGGGCGCGTGGCCGCCCGCGAGGTGATGATGGTGAACCAGCCGATCGCGCACCTGATCCGCGAGGGCAAGACCCACCAGCTGCTCTCGACGATGCAGACCGGGAAGGCGGCCCACCAGAAGCTGATGAACGAGTCGTTGATCGATCTGGTCACACGCGGCATCGTCGACGCTCGCGAGGCATACCTCAAGACCAGCGAGCGCGTCGACATGGTCCGGCGCCTGCAGGGCGCGAACATCGACTGCAGTTTCATCGAGCAGCTCGGGGACGACCGTCCCGAGACGCTCGAGGCGGGCGGAATCGCGGCCGCTCCACGCCCGGCCGCGGCGCCCAGGGGCGACGGCGCCGCGGTCATGGGCGCAGGGAAGACGGGCGGCAACGGCGCGGCGCGGGTCCCGGTCGAGCTGGTGGCGGTCTCGTGATCAGCTTCAGGCCCCGGGAGAAGAGCCGGTTTCCGGAGCTCGACGGCGCCGCCGCGGGCTTCACCCTGGTCGAGGTCCTCATCACCTCGGTCATGGTGGTGGGGATCGCGGTGAGCACGGTGCCGATGTTCACCCGGGCCCTCGCCAACAACAGCGCCGGTATGGACTCGACCCAGGTCTCGAACGTCGCTCGCGGCCACCTCGAGCGCCTGATCGAGCAGCCGTTCGGAAGCCCAGATCTCACGCTCATGGGCGGCACCGAGAAGCGGACCGAGGAGTACTTTTCCACCCTCACCGACACCTGGCACCCCTACCCACTTCCCACCGGGAGCGCCGGCGTCCTCTGGACCCGTACCACGACCGTGCGGCAGTACGGGCTGACCGCCTTCGCCGACGGCATCCTCGATTCCGCCGACGCGCTCGCGTTCAACGCCCAGCCCGAAGCGGTCCACGTGAAGGAGATCGAGGTCAGGGTCGAGCAGACCGGCGCGGCCTTCGGCCCTGCCAAGCGGATCACCCTGAAGACGCTGAAGGTGAAGTAGGAGACGCCGTGAGGACCGCCGCCACCACTCCTCTGCTCCGGCGCGCGCGCACCGCCCAGTCCGGCTTCACCATCCTCGAGCTGCTGATCGCGATGAGCATCAGCATCGCGGTCATCGCGATGATCATCGTTCTCTTCCAACACAGCGGCAAGATCGCCCGAGCGCAGACCTTCGTCGCCGACATGCAGGACGCCCTGCGCAAGGGACAGCAGGAGATGATCCGCGTCACGCGCATGGCCGGACGCGGCGGTCTCCCCCTCGGCACGCTCCCGCACGGGATCGCGCTGGCCGTCAGGAACGACACCCCCGCCGCCGGCGACCGCCACCACATCGCGGTCGGCGACACCTCCTCGCCCGCCGTGCTGGCGGGGACCGACGTGCTGATCGTCCGTGGCGTGATCGGCACGCCGGTCTACCAGAGCACGCCGCTCGGGGCCGACTTCTCGCTCGACGACCCGGCGGACCCGCAGAGCGGCAGCATCCGGCTCTTCGATCCGCACCCCACCTCCGGCATCCCACAGGATCTCGAGATCCTGGTGAGGGAGCTCGCGAGCGACGACCACCCGGCGCTCCTCCTGGTCAGCCCGCTCGACGTGTGGGCCGTGGTCGAGGTGGACGTGGCGGCCTCCGACCTGTCGGCAAGCCCCGACCAGGTCACGCTCGCCTTCCACGTCGGCAGGGCCACCGGAAGCGGCGTGGCCGATCAGTACGCCAAGCTGTCGGGCGGCTTCCCCGCCGAGCTGCGCAACGTCTCGCACGTCGGCCTGCTAGAGGAGCGCCGGTTCTACATCCGCGAGGAATACGAGCGCCCCGGCGATGTGACGAGCCTCCTGGTGCCGCGCCTGGCCGAGCTCCGCTTCTACCCGAATACCCAGCTCGCCCACTCGGCGAACTCCGACTTCAATTCCGAGATCGCCGACAACATCCTCGACCTCCAGGTGACGCTCGGCGTCGACGTCGACGGCGACGGCATCGTGGCGGAAGGGGCCGACGACGCCGCGCGCGCCAGCGACGAGTGGCTGTTCAACGTCGCCGGCGACGTCGACGCCTCCGGCGAGCCGCTCTCTCCCCTGATCTGGAACCCGGCGAACGCGACGCTGCACTACGTGCGAATCAGCACGCTCGCGCGCACCGACCGCCCGGATCTCGGCTACCAGGCGGAGGAGCTGGTGCGGATCGAGGATCGCGACTTCAGCGCGTCTCCGCATCGCCTCAACGAGGTTGCCGAGCGGCGCTTCCGTCGCCGGATCCTTTCGACCCTCGTCGACATGAGGAACCTGTGATGCAGGTCACCGCCCCCGCCCCCGAGGGCCACCGCCGCGGCGAAGAAGGATCGGCCTACGTGCTCGCGCTCCTCGCCCTGGTCATTCTCACCATCGTCGGCCTCAACGTCTCGCTGATCTCGCAGACCGAGATGCAACTGGGCGACCAGGAGCGCAGCGCGCAACGCGTCTTCTACGCCGCCGAGGCCGGGTTCAGCCCGTCGGTGGCGAAGGCGATCCTCGACGCCGACTATCTGCCGCACGAGTTCACGCTGCCGGAGCCCGAGAGCCTGCTCGGCCTGCGCAACAAGGTCGAGGTCTCCGCCTTCTTCCCGATCCTCGCCACCCCCTGCAACCTCTGTGAGATCAACAACGCTGGCGCCTACGGCACCAAGCAGTACTTCGAGGTCACTCACGCCGTGACCGCTCGCGCGGTCCGCATCGGCGCCGGCGAGGCCGCTTCGGGACCGATCGCGCAGAAGACCGTGAGCGTGATGGTCGACATCCAGCCGGCCGAGGCCCTGGCCGAGGCTCAGTTCGCGCTGATGGATTCCGCCGAGGTGAAGAAGATCCGCTTCTGAGCACGGCCCCAGAAAGTCCTCTCACCCGAGGTCGAGCATGATCCACCGCCGCATCTCCCGACACCTCCGCCCCGTGCTCACCGCCGCCGCTCTCGGCGCGCTGGCGCTGCCCCTCGCTCCCCCGGCAGGCGGCGACGATCGCGACCTCCTCCGCTTCAAGGTGGCGAAGCCGTACGTGTTCGTCCTGCTCGACACCTCGGGATCGATGAACCTCAAGATCGGGGCAGGAAACGTGCCGCTCGAAGGCCACGCCGACGATCCGGACTCCCGGCTCTACGGCGCCAAGGAGGCGCTCTTCTCGGTGCTCTCCGGCGTCGACGACGTGCAGTTCGGCTTCGCCGCGTGGAACCAGGACCGCCTGCGCGTCGGGAGCGTCCACTGGCTTTACTACCTCGAGCAGATCCCGGGCGACTGGCCGTTCCAGGGCAGCTCGAGCGTGGTCTGGCCTCGCGCCGACGTCGACGGCCTGACCACCGACCGCATCACGGTCGACACCAACGGCGACGGCATCGCCGACTCCGGCGACGGCGTGCCGGACAGCGACATCCAGGGCGACGCCATGGTCTTCGGCACCGCGTTCACCGACGCCAACGGCGCGGCGATTCCGGGCGGAAGCTGTGCCGCGCCGATCGACCTGGGGACCGAGACCGGCCGCCGCAAGGTCAACGCGTTCGCCAAGACCGGAACCACCGGCAACGACACCACCACGATCTGGTTCATGGTGCAGGGCGGGCCGACCGGCGGCACCTGGCGGCTGGTGGTCGAGCGGCCCGGCAACCGGCCCGACGGCTCGACCAACGCGTTCCACGGGCAGCAGAACATGGTGATCAAGCTCCGGCTCTCGGGACCGGTGACGAGCTGCGCCAGCCCGCCCACGGAGAAACCCTACAACTTCGTCTTCCGCCTCGACAGCCACCTCGATCGCTTCGTCATGGTGGACCGCGGCGTCGCGGGGAGCCAGGGCAGCGGCACCGGCAACGCCACGGAATGGACCGCCGCGCTGTGGCCGTGGTCCGATGCCACCTCGACCGCCGACTGCGGCAGCTCGCACCCCTTCACCGGCAAGGCCTGGGAGGGCAACTACGACTCGGGCGTCGAGCCCCCGGATGCGCCCGCCGAGGCCGAGGACGTCGATGCCTACTGCGTCGGAGACACCTGCGTCGAGCTCAAGCCGATGCAGCAGACCGTGCTCTCCTCGGTGAGCCGGGCGCTCGACGAGGGCGACATGCTGCCGTTCCACTGGGAGGACGGGAGGAGCCACAAGAACGCGATCCTGCAGCGGCTGGCGCCGAACTGGCCGGAGCAGAACCCCGACTTCTCGGTCGCCCACCACCTGACCGAGACCCCCGGCGCGCTCTCCGTCCACGGTCCGCGCGTCGCCGGCCGACCGCCGCTCGTCGCCGTCGGCTCGACCCCGCTCGAGGCCAGCCTCAACGACTTCCGCTGCTGGTACATGGGCAACAAGGGGAAGAACCCCTCCGGCAAGTGCGGGGACTCGGCGTTCTTCGAGGAGGGCTGGTCGCAGGCGGCGTGCGCCAACGACCCCGAGTACGGCTGCCGCCGCCCCTACCTGCTCATCATCAGCGACGGCGCCAACACCTGCTCCGGGGAAAACGCCACCGCCGACCTCTCCGACATGAAGTCCTTCTCCGGCGTGACCACCTTCGCGCTGAACCTGGGCGACCCCGGCAACTGCGCCTCCGGCGGCGGGCTCCACTCGATCGTGAAGTCCACCGGGGGACAGTGCTTGAACGTCGCGAACAAGCAGCAGCTCAAGGACTTCCTGCTGGCGCTGATCGGCCAGTTCCGCGAGCAGGCGCAGACCTTCGCCACCGCGGCGGTGCCCTCGGTGCAGGCCACGGCGGACCAGTCGATCTACATCTCGATTTTCACTCCGCTCAACGGCAAGCCGGTGTGGGACGGCCACCTCAACGCCTTCCTCAAGCCGCTGCCGGTGACCACCGATGGCAATCCCGACACCACGCTGGAGTGCGGCGACGGGGTCGAGGCGGGCTGCCACCTGTGGGACGCCGGAACGGCCATCCTCGGACAGTTCAACGCCGCCGATCGGCTCGGCAACGGGGTGGGCCAGCGCCGCGTGAGCTACGCGCTGTTCCAGAACGACGACGCCGTCCCCGCTCCGGCGCGCGCTCTCGACCCGATCGAGTGCGGCGACAGCTCCGCCGCCGGCTACGACGACTGCCTCGACCTCCTGAACGGCATGGAGATCCCCTACCTCGAGTCGGACCCCAACCAGATGAGCCTGGCGCAGGATCGGGCGAACCTCGCCATCACCGCCGCGCTCACGCCGCGCACGCACACGCTCCAGAACCTCGACGGCACGCCCGGCCAGGCCATCTCCTACCTGCTCGGAGACATCTTCCACTCCGACCCGGTGGTGGTCGGCCCACCGCGCAACTTCCTCTACTTCGGGCAGGACCCCGCCAGCGACGGGTCGGCGTGCGCCCACGACGACAGCGGCAACCCCGGCTATCGCTGCTTCGCGCTGCGCCACCGCTTCCGCCGCAAGGTGATCTACGTCGGAAGCAACGACGGAGCGCTTCATGCCCTTGAAGCCGGACGCTTCCGCGAGAGCGACACCGACCCGTCGACCGGCAAGACGCTCGTCAACCACTACGACAACGGCACCGGCCACGAGCTGTTCGCCTTCGTCCCGCGCGCGGTGCTGCCGACGCTGCGGCTCTTCTCCGAGACCACCAAGCACCGCTACGCCGTCGACGGCAGCCCAGCCGTGGCGGACGTGTTCATCGACGCGGCGCACAACGGCACGCCGGTTTTGGCCGCGCGGCGCTGGCGATCGATCCTGGTGGGCAGCCTGCGCGAGGGCGGCCGCCAGTACTTCGCCCTCGACGTGACGCAGCCCGACAAGCTCAAGGACCCGGTCTCGGGAACGGGCTACGTCCCCGACGACGGCGGAGCCTCGAACTGGGTGCCCTCCTGCATGACCGCCTACAGCGCGAGCGAGTGCGGCCCGGTCCGCTACGGCAGCGTGCTCTGGGAGCTCGACGACAGCCACACCGACAGCGTCCTTCTCGCCACGCCGCCGCCTCATGACCCACCGCTCGCGATGGACGAGGACGGCAACCTCGAGCCGGACCTGGGCGATACCTGGTCGCGGCCCACCATCGGCCGCATCCGCCTGTGCGCGGTCGGCGGCACCCGCTGCGATCCCACGCCGGCGCAGGCCGACGGCGCCGACGACCTGGTCACTCACGAGGTCGCGGTGTTCGGCGGCGGCATGGACCCGAACGCGAGCGACAAGTCGCAGCCGAAGCGCGGCGACTTCCTGTACATGGTCGATCTCGAGACCGGCAAGGTGATCTACAAACGGCGGCTCTGCTCGCCGTACGTGAGTAACGACTGCGTCACCGGCGGAGCCGCGCCCAGCGACGTCGCCGCGGTCGACACCAACCAGGACGGCTACCTCGACCGCGTCTATGTCGGCACCACGGCCGGGTTCCTCTACCGCGCCGACCTCGGAGTGATGACCGACGGCAAGCTGCCCACGCTGGCGAGCGAGACCACCACCGCGGTCAACGCCAGCCAGTCGCTGGTCGGCGTCACCGTGCTGCGCGTGCAGCGGACGGACACCTCGGGGACGCCGGTGTGGGAGCCGCGCGCGATCTTCGACGCCAACTGGTCGAACGACGGCACCGGCGGCGTCACCCCGACCGCGCACCGGCGCCAGCTCTACCATCCACCGTCGGTCTTCTTCGCCGCCCGGCTCGGCCTCTTCGGCCTGGCGTTCGGCAGCGGCAACCGCGAGAACCTGTGGGATCGCACCGAGCAGCCGGGCCGGTTCTATCTCCTCCTCGACGACACCGACGCGCTCGCCTCCTCGAGCCTGCCGCTCGACGAAGGAGACCTGCTGCGGATCGCCGCGGACGACCCCAACCAGTCGATCGACCTGTTCAGCCGTCCGGCCGGGCAGCGCGGCTGGTTCATCGCGCTCGACCCCGACGAGCGGATCATCACCGAGTCGTTCGTGCTCTCGGGCCTCACCACCTTCTCCGCGTTCCAGCCCGAGACCGCGCTGACCGAGGACGACGGCGGCAACGTCGCGGAGGAGACCTGCGGCGAAAAGAAGTTCGAGACCGACGTCGACAACCTGTGCGCGCGCACCGGATTCAGCCGCACCTTCCTGGTGGCCACCACCACGGGCAACGGTCTGTTCACCGACGTCACCGGCAACAAGACCCGCTACGTGGCGGTCTCGACCTTCGTCACCACCTCGTTCACCGAGGCCGGGCTGGTCAAGAGCAGCGGTTCCGGCCAGCCGGTGGCCGGCACCTCCGACGAGCTCACGCTGCACGAGCTCGACCTGATGGAGAATCTCAAGACGCTCTTCCCGCCGACCTGCCGGTTCGCGAACTACCGGCTCGACTTGAAGATGGTGGTGGCGGACACCCGCCTCCAGCGCATCGCGTCGATCCCGATCTGTCTCGAGGACAAGAACTGGAAGGAGTTTTAGCCTACGGAACGTGCTGAGTAGCACGTTCCGTAGGCTAGTTGTTGTCTGGCGCCGAGGACGGCGCTGGCGCTCCGCGCCTCGCACAGATGGGACGCTGTTACTCGGACACCCTCCTAGCGAGGGAATGCTAACCAGCATTCTCGGAGCTAGCGGCTCGTTTTCAACGGCGACTCGTCGTTGCGGCGGTGCGGGTAAGATGCGGCAACCGCGCGGCGACGACTCGAGCCGCGATGCCGCCGGCCCTCGATGCGAGACCCCTCGGAACCCAGCCGCGACGCCGCATCATCGCCGTGGCAGCCGGAGATCGACGAGATCCGGCGCCGCCGCGAGATCGCCGCCGCCCACGGCGGCGAGGAGCAGGTCGCGCGCCATCACGCGGCGGGACGGCTCACCATCCGCGAGCGCATCGAGCGGCTGCTCGATCCCGGCACCTTCGAGGAGGTCGGCGGGCTGGCGGCGGCGGTCGAGCGCGACCAGAGCGGCGCGCCGTCGCGCATCACGCCCGCCAACTCCGTGCTCGGCACCGGCCGCATCGACGCGCGCGACACCGTCGTTCACGGTGAGGACGCCACCATCCGCGGCGGATCGTCGGACGGCGGCGGGAGCGCGAAGGGCTACTACGCCGACGAGCTGGCGTACCAGTTTCGCGTGCCACTGGTCCGTCTGATCGAGGGAGTGGGCGGCAGCGTCAAGACCAACCGGCGGTTCCACACCGAGCGGCCGCTCGCGCCCTGGACCGAGCCGCCGCGCTGGATCGATCTCATGGCGATGGCGCCGGTGGTGTCGGCGGCGATGGGCGCCGTGGCCGGGCTTCCCGCCGCGCGCATGGCGATGGCCCACTTCTCGATCATGGTACGCGGCGCGGTCATCTTCGCCGGCGGCCCGCCGTTGGTCGAGCGGGCGCTCGGACGGCGGATCACCAAGGAGGAGCTCGGCGACTTCCGGATCCACGCCGAGTTGAGCGGCCTGGTCGACAACGTCGCCGAGGACGAGGAGGACTGCCTCCGCCAGATCCGGACATTCCTCGGCTATCTGCCGACGAACGTGTGGGAGCAGCCGCCGCGGCGGCCGCCCGACGACGATCCGGCGCGCCGCGAAGAGGTGCTCGCCGCGATCATCCCGCGCGACCGCCGCCAGCCCTACGACGCGCGGCGCATCGTGACGCACGTCGTCGACCGGGACAGCTTCTTCGAGCTCGGGCCCGGGTTCGGCGCCTCCCTCGTCACCGGCCTCGCGCGCGCCGACGGGCACGCGATCGGCGTCGTCGCCAACGATCCGCGCCACCTCGGCGGCGCGATGGATGCCGCCGCCGCCGACAAGATGACCCGCTTCGTCGATCTGTGCGACACCTTCCATCTGCCGATCCTCTCGCTCGAGGACGAGCCCGGGTACATGATCGGCCCCGAGGCGGAGCAGTCGGGGACGCTGCGCAGCGGCGTGCGCGCGCTGGCCGCCGTGAAGCAGACGACGGTGCCGTGGATCACGTTCATCGTGCGGCGCGCGTACGGGGTCGCGGCCGGGGTGCACCTCGGCACAACCGGGCTCCTCTACGCCTGGCCGTCGGCGGAGTGGGGCTCGATCCCGATCGAGGGCGGAGTCGCGGCGGCGTACCGCCGCGAGATCGCCGCCGCGCCCGACCCCGAGCGCCGGCGCCGCGAGCTCGAGGCGGGCCATGAGGGCGATCGCTCGCCGTTCCCGCGAGCCGAGGCGTTCGGGCTCCACGACCTGGTCGATCCGCGCGAGACGCGGCCGCTCACCGTCTCGTACGTGCGGCGCGCCTACCGGACGCTCCAGAGCAGCCTCGGCGTCAAGCGGCGCACGCTGCGGCCGTGAGCCGGAGCTGGACATAGACTACGCTCTCGATGCCACTCACCCGGTCGGCGATCTTCGTTCCCGGCAACAAGCCCGACTGGATCGCGAAGGCGGTCAGAAGCGGCGCCGATCACCTCATCCTCGACCTCGAGGACTCGGTTCCGGACCGCGACAAGGTGTCGAGCCGCGCGCTCGTGAAGCAGGGCCTCGCCGAGCTCGCCACACTCGCCAAGCCCTGCTCGGTCCGCATCAACGCGTTCTCCACCGGGCTCACGCTCGGCGATCTCGAGGGGATCTTCTGCCCCGAGCTCCACGAGGTGAGCCTGCCCAAGGTCGAGACCGCGGCCGACCTCCAAGCGCTCGACGCCATGCTCGGGGTGCTCGAGCGGGCTTCGGGCCTCGAGCCCGGCCGGATCGCGACGCCGCTCGCGCTCGAGACCGCGCGCGCGATGCACGGCGCCTACGAGATCGCCGTCGCGTGCCCGCGCGTGCGTGGGCTCCTCCTCGCCGCCGGGGCCGGGGGTGACGCCGCGCGATCGATCGGCTACGTCTGGTCGAAGGCGGGCACCGAAACGCTCTACCTGCGCTCGAAGGCGGTGCTCGACGCGCGCGCCGCCGGCATCCAGTGCCCGATGGTGTCGTCGTGGTGGGACATCCGCGACCTCGGCGGTCTGCGCCGCGACGCCCAGCTCAACCGGTCGCTCGGCTTTCGCGGGCAGGTCGTGATGCACCCGTCGCAGGTGCCGATCGTGAACGAGGTGTTCAGCCCGCAGGCGGCAGAGGTCGAGTACTACCAGGGTCTGCTCGAAGC
>DATKDQ010000063.1:0-7536 GCA_035544635.1 Thermoanaerobaculia bacterium | reverse complement strand
CTAGCTCCGGGAATGCTATTCAGCATTCCCGGAGCTAGCCTGCCACAGACGCTCGCCGCCCCGGCGCGCGAGGAAGCGGCGCACCCGCCGCTCCAGCCGGGCGCGGTCGCCGAACGCGGATCCGAGCTGCGACGCGTAGCACGAGATGGCGTGGCACTTCGCGAGCACGTCCTCCTCGCATGCCTCCTCGACTCGGGTGCTCCAGTCGCCGCGGCCGGTCCGCGCTCGCCGGCGCGCGAGCCAGCGCTCGGCGTAGGGGTAGTCCTCGTAGAGCCAGAGCGCGCCCGCGGGTACCGAGGCGCGCGCCGCGCGCGCCACCATCCGGTGATCGACGTGGTCGCCGATCGCGAGCGGGGCCGCTACGAACGGGCTCTCCGGCAGCTCACGCAGCGCGGCCTCTAGCGCCGCCTGCAGGGCGCGATCCTCCGCGCGCTCCCGGCGAAAGAGCGAGCGCAGGGTGGGATAGAGCGGCCGGCCGGCGGCATCGGCCCGGTAGATCGCATCCGGGAGGTCGAGCTCGAGGCCGCTCGCGCCCAGCACGTCGAGCGCGCGCCGCTCCTCGGCGCGGCGCGGCGCCACTGGGTCGTCGCGATCGAGCCCCCAGAGGCGGTGCAGGCTCGCGGCGAAGCTCGACCACCGCTCGGGCGGTGGCGCAGCTCCGGCGAATACGGTGACCACCAGCACGCGCTCGCCCCGCCGGGCGCGCGCGTGGATCTGGGCGCCGCACGAGAACGCGGCATCGTCGAAGTGCGGCGACAGGTAGAGGGCGTCGACGCCGGTGGTGATCTCGGGCCGGTCGAGCACGGCGGCGACCCTACTGGAGCGCGAGGAAGGAGCGGTAGAGCGCGCGATGGCGCGCCAGCGAGACCACGACGAACACGGCGGCGGCCGCCGCCGAGGCGGCGCAGCGCCACCCCGGTGCGCCCGCCGGCGTGAGCGCGACCGGTGCGAAGCAAACGAGACCGTAGAGGTAGAGCTCGCCGATGTTCCTCACCAGCCGCCGGAACCCCGCGGGCTCGAGCTGGTGGAGCCCCCAGGCGAGGAGCAGCATGCCGGCCGGGAAGTAGCCCGCGATCGCCATCCCGATCTCGCGCAGCTCGGTCCCGATCAGGACGTAGCCGAGCCCTCCCAGCGCGACCAGATTGGCGAGCGTGTACCCGATGAGCAGCCGATCGCGGTGATAGACCAGGAGCAGCTCGCGTCCGAACATCGTCAGCGGGCGCGCGAACGGCACGAACGCTGCGACCCGCAGGTAGTCGGACGCGGCCAGCCAGTCGGCGCGGCCGAGAGTCAGGATCATGACCACCAGCTCCGCGTTCCAGAACACGAAGAACGCCACCGGCACGACCAGCGTGAGCAGGAACAGCGTCGCCACCCGGAACACTTCGAAGGCGCGCGCCGGGTCGTCGCGGAAGCGCACCAGGGCGGGATAGACCGCGCGGCCGGCGGCGTCGGCGAGCTGGCGAGAGACGAAGAACGCGGCAAGGATCGCCAGGCCCGCGGTGCCCACGACGCCCGCCGGCAGGCGCAGACCGAGGATCACGGGGTCGAGGTTGAGGACCCCGAGCTCGAGCAGCGAGAGCACCATGAGCGGCAGGCTGGCTCCCACCAGCGGAAGGGTGGCGCCCGGGCTGCGCTCGAGCGGCAGGCGGCCCCGGGCCGCCCACCACAGCATCGTGGAGTAGAGCGCTGCCGCGACGATGTGCGCGACGACGATGCTCCAGACCCCGAACCCGTAGAGCGCGAGCGCCAGCGCGAGCGCCGCGAAGCAGAGGTTGCGGCCGAGCTCGGCGGGGATGGTCTTCGCGATCTGCTGCTCGGCCTCGAAGAAGGTGAGCGGCACCGATCCCAGCCCCTGCACGAACAGGAAGAGGCAGAGCGCGCGCAGGATCGGCACGGTCTCGGCATCGCGTCCGGCGAAGCCGAGGGCCAAGAGCGGCGCGGCGATCGCGAGGGCGGCCGAGAGCGCGCCGCCCCATCCGATCTGAACGCCGAGATAGTTGCCGTAGGCGCGCCGGCTCTGGCGAACGACATGGCCGGGCACGCCGAGGTCGCGGACCTGCGCCAGCAGAATGAAGACCGGCTCCGCCCAGGTCCAGATCCCCATCTCCTCGGGCGCGATCATGCGCCGCAGCGCCATATGCGTCGCGAACGTCACGGCCATGCGCCACAGCGACGACAGGCTGGCGGCACTCGCCGAGTGGACGAGAGCGAGGGAGGGACTTCGATCGCGAATGGCGGTCCACCCGAAGCGACGAGCCGGCGCCCGTCGGCGGGCGCTCGGCCGGGAGACATGCTAGCGAAGTGCGTGTGCTACCTTCGCCGCCATGACGCGGTGCCGCGGCGAGCGCGCGACCCGGCCCTCGATTCGGGGTACCGAGAGGGCGAGCCTCCGGGGCCGGCGCGCGCCTGGCGTGACACGGCTAGCCGTGCTGGCCGTGATGCCGCTCCTGCTCGCGGTCGCGCTGGCGGCGTCGGGTTGCCGGCGCGACGCGGTACGGCTGCCGCCGGGGGCGCCGATCGTCCTGGTGGTGGTCGACACGCTGCGCGCGGACGGTCTCGGTGTCTACGGCTACGGCCGCGCGACCTCGAGCCTGCTCGACGGCTGGGCGCGCCAGGGCGCCGTGTTCGATCGCGCGTTCACCACCTCGCCGTGGACACTGCCGAGCGTCGGATCGCTCTTCACCGGCCGCTACCCGGCGAGCCACGGCTCGGGGCGCGCCAAGATCGCGCTCCCGAGCGGCCGGTCGCGCCGTGTGTTCACCAGCCTCGACGCTTCGATGCCCCGCCTCGCGGGGATCCTCTCCGCCGCCGGCTACGACACCGCCGCCTTCGTCACCAACACCTTTCTGCGCCCCGGCTTCGGCCTCGCCGAGGGATTCGATACCTACGACCACACGCGCAACCGGTTCCTGGAGAGGCGGCGCGCCGACGTGATGGTCGATCACGCCCTGGCCTGGATCGACGGGCGCGAGCCCGGAGCGCCCTGGCTCCTGGTGCTGCACCTGCTCGACCCGCACCAACCGTACGATCCCCCTGCGGAGGACGCCGGGCGCTTCACCTCGGAGTACGTCGGCGAGCTCGAGGCGCCGATCGGTCTCGACTCTGGACTGGTGCGCAGGGTCAAGCGCGGCCAGCTCGTGCTCGGCGCCGAAGACCGCGCCTTCGTGCGCGGCGTCTACGACGAGGAGGTGGCGTTCGTCGCCCGGCAGGTGGCGCGTCTGCTCGAGGGTCTCGAGAGCCGCGCGGTTCTGGAGCGTGGCCTGGTGGTGCTCACCGCGGACCACGGCGAGGAGTTCTTCGATCACGGCGCGCTCGAGCACGGTCACACCATGTACCAGGAGCTGTTGCGGATCCCCTTCGTGGTGTGGGGGCACGGCGTGCGCTCCGGCCGGCGCGCCGAACCGGTCTCGCTGGTCGACGTGCTTCCCACTCTCCTCGATGCCGCGGGGATCGCCCTGCCCGACGGCCTCGACGGCGTATCCCTGTGGCCGCTCCTCACCGGGACGGGCGAGCTGGCGGAGCCGCGGCAGCTGGTGGCCGAGAACAGCCTCTACGGCCAAGAGCGCCTCGCCATCGTCGAGTGGCCGTGGAAGCTGATCGTGAACCGCGATCGGCCCGAGGTCGAGCTCTACGACCTCGAGCGCGATCCGGGTGAGAGCGAGAACCTCGCCGCCGCTCGACCGGAGGTGACCGAGCGGCTCGCCGCCGCGCTCGAGGAGCGGCGGCTGGGTGCGACGGTGCAGCAGCCGGTCGAGCTCGACGCCGAGACGCGGCGCGAGCTGCGCGCGCTCGGCTATCTGCGTTGAGATAGAAGCCCGTCCGAGTAATCGGACGGGCGACTGAGCCGGCGCCGAAGGCGCTCGGCGGGAGGCATGGCTAGCGAGGAATGCTACCCAGCATTTCCGGAGCTAGCGGGCCGCGGCGCGCCGGCGCTCAGCGCCAGGCGTAGACCCGCACCGGCGGCAGAGCCTCGTCCTCGAGCGTCGCCGGCAGGCGAGCGGAGAGCGGGGCTGCTTCCGTCGCCGGGATCCGCTCGGTCAACCATCCGGTGAGCCGGCCGGCTGGCCGCGGATGGAGCCGCAGGGCGCGCTCGCCGGCGAGCACCAGGGGCGCATCGGCGGCCGTCCTCTCGCGGCGGCGCCAGAGCTCGACCGAGAGCAGATCACCTTCGACTCGCGCCGGCAGCGCGATCTCGAGCGCGCCGTCCTCGAGCCGCGTCGGCTCCACCGTCCAGCTTCCCGCGGGCTCGCGGGGATGGACGACCGCGACCACGGTGGGGCCGCGCGCTGCGAACCAGCGGGGTGGGAACCGTTCGATCGCCGCCGTGGGGTGGCCCAGGCGGCCGTGGTAGAAGGCGCTCGCCTCCTGGTCGAGGCGGTCCTCCGGAAACAACTCGGCGTCGGCTTGATCGAGCAGGTCCGGCGGCACCGTCGAGAGGTCGTCGACGGCGCGGAGCAGGGCCTTCTTCTCGCGCGGCTGGCCGGCCAGCGTGCGCCAGGGCGACTCGAGAAAGGCGACGCGACCGTCCCAGGGTCGCAGCCGCTCCGCCACCGACGCGATCGCCACCTCCCAGGTCGACGGCACCTGAGTCCGGTAGACCCACGCTTGCGTCGGTGCCGCGGCCACCACGGCGAGCACTGCCGCCGCGGTCGCCGCCGGCAGGCGGAGGCCGCTCGGCGCGCGCGCCGCCAGCCACCCGCCCGCACCGCTCACGAGGAACGCGGCGCCGAGCGCCGTGAACGGCAGGATCTGGAGGAAGTTGTTCTCCTTCGCGTACGGCGTCGACAGGGCGTACAGCAGGGTGTACGCCAGCGGGAACACCAGGATCGCCACCGCGGCGAGCACGCTCTCGCGGTCGCGCCGGCATACGGTCTGGAGCGCCACCGCGGCCATCCCCAAGAGCGCGGCCGCGCCGATCGCGCGGCCGTGGAAGTTAGGCGAGAGCACGAACCCCACCTCCTCGCGCGCCACCCCGAGGAGCCTCCCGAGCGGCGAGGGATCAGGGCCGGAAGCACGCCCGGAGTAGAGCTCGCGGTTGCGGTCGAGCGCCGCGAGATAGCTCCCCACGTCGGGGTTGAGCAGCGCGAACACCAGCACCGAGGCGGCTGCTGCGGCGGCGAGCCCCCACCAGTGGCGGCGGTCGCGGAAGCCGGCGACGATGGCGGCGACCGCGAGCGGGGCCGCGATCGGGCCGCCGTTGAGCTTGGCGGCGAGCGCCAGGCCGACGCCGGTCCCCGCCAGGACGTAGCGCAGGGGCGAGGGGCGCTCGAGCGCGTCGAGGCTCCACCACAGCGCCAGCAGGATGGCGAACAGGAGCGTCACGTCGGGCTTCCACATGGTCGACAGCCGCACGTGCTGCGGCGACAGGGCGAGGAGGAACGCCGCCAGCAAGCCGGCCTGCGCCGAAAGCAGCCGCCGGCCGATCAGGAAGGCGAGGACCAGCGAGCCGAGCCCGCAGGCCACCTGGATCAGGCGGGCGAGCAGGTAGCCCGAGGGGTGCAGCCGACCTCCCTCGAAGAACGAGAACGGCCGGTCGAGGACGAGGCCCGAGCCCGCCTCGACGGCGGCGAGAAGCGCCGCCTGTGGCAGGTAGGAGAGGCTGGGGTAATAGTAGTTGACCGGTTCCAGCGATCCGGAGGCGAGGACGGAGCGCAGGTTCTTGACGCTGTAGCGCTCGTCCCAGTAGTGGCCGCTGTGGAGGCCCGAGCTCGCCATCCACACCCGCAGCCCGCCGGACCACAGCAGCAGGGCGACGAGCGCCAGCCAGATCCACCGCGGCGTCGGGCGGGGAGCGGTCGGGCTGCCGGAGATCATCGCGAGGAGGGCCGCCGCCGAAGGTGTCGGCTCGGCGCGGAGCGGGCCGGTCGGGCGCGGCCGATTATAGGCGGCCGTCGCCGACCTTGCCCCCGCCCCCGCCGGCGGCCGATGATACGGCTGTGGCCGCGTCCTCCCGTCGCCTGACGACCGCCGGATGGTGGGCGCTGGCCGCCCTGCTCGCGATCCTCCTCGTGGTCGCCCTGACCGGCTCCCGCGAGCGCTGGCCCGGCCTCGTGGGCGACGAGGCGACCTACCTGATGCAGGCGCAGAGCCTGGCCTGGGACGGCGACCTGCGGTTCGCGGCGGAGGACCTCGACCGCTTCCGCGAGCGCCGCGGGCACTCGCCGGAGGTGATCCTGCAGAGCGGCGACCGGGGCGAGCGCATCGTCTACGGCAAGCCGTTCCTGTACGCAGCGGCGATCGCGCCCCTGGTGCGGATGCTCGGCGAGCGCGGCGCGGTGCTGGCCAACGTCCTCGCCCTGGGTGTCGCCGGCCTGCTGGCGGCGTTGGCGCTGATCCGGCAGGGCAACCCCGCCGGACCGTGGTGGATCGCGGTCGCGCTCTTCGGCTCGGTGGCCTTCGGGCACGTGTTCTGGATCCACCCCGATCTCTTCCTGATGGCCGCCGCCGCGAGCGGGTTAGCACTCGCCCACCTTCTGCGATGCCCGTCCCCGCGTGAAGCGGGGCGGGGCGGGCGCGGTCGCGCGCTGGCATGGTTTGCCGCCGGCGCCCTGCTCGCGATCCCCGCCGCCTGGCGGCCGCCATACCTCGTGCTCCTCCTGCCCGGCGCCTTCCTGGCTGCCGGCGGCGTCCCCGGCGGTGGAGCGGCGGCCGTCACCGCGGGGCGGACCGCCGCGACGCGGGTGGGCGCGTTCGGCGCCGGCGCCGCCGTGGTCGCCGCTCTCACCCTGGGCGGCCAGCAGCTGGTGTCGGGGAGCTGGTCGCCCTATGCGGGCGAGCGGCGCGGGTTCTCGGAGCTCGAGGGGTTCCCGGGGATCGACTTCCCCGCGGGCGAGTGGTCGGCGCGGGTGGAGAGCAAGGGCAACACGTCGTGGCTGAGGGAGGGGGCGTTCGGTCCCGGCTTCTCGCCGGCGCTCAACGGCTGGAACGCGACGTACCTCCTGCTCGGCCGGACGGTGGGACTCGTTCCGTACTTCCTGCCCGCGCTGGCGGCGCTCCTGCGGCGGCGTTTCACCGCGGCGGCTCTGGTCCAGGTGATCGCCGGGCTGGCCGTGCCGCTCGCCTTTCTGCTGGTGCGGCCGTTCAACTTCTACGGCGGGGCGGGGGCGCTGGGGAACCGGTACTTCCTACCCGCCTACCCGATGTTCTGGTTCACCGGCGCCGGTCCGCTGCGGTGCGCCGTGACCCTGCTCGCGGCGGCCCCCTTCCTGTGGCCGCTGTGGAGCGCGCCGGCCGCCTACCCCTTGGTTCCCGGCGAGGGCTATCGCTACGTCGGGCCGGCGGCTCACCTGCTGCCGGTCGAGTCGACGCAGCGCCACGTCAAGGCGCCGGGGCGCGCCGACGTCGTGCACGGCACGCTGTGGGTGCGCTTCCTCGACGGAGGGCTCGAGCCCGTGGATGACGAGGCGACCCTCCTGGCGCTCGGTCCCGGGCGGGCGGCGGAGATCTTCGTCGGCAGCGGCTCGCCGCTCGAGTCGGTCACGGTGGAGGTCTTCGGCGCCGCGCCCGGGGAGCTTCGGGTCTCGGGCCCGGGCC
>DATKDQ010000062.1:0-13559 GCA_035544635.1 Thermoanaerobaculia bacterium | reverse complement strand
CCTCGCCCGCTTCGTCAGCATCGGACCCGGCACCGTGAGCGCCGACGGCACCCGCATCGCCTCCGATCCCGGGGTCGGCATCGCCAAGGCCGGCTGGCACGCCGCCGGCGATCCCGATCGCCCGGCGACGTGTCACGACTGCGCCGAGTGCAAGCGCCTGTCGGGCGGCGCCTGCGTGGTGGACGATTCGTTTACGCCCCAGCAGAATGCGCCGGACGACTGCAAGATGGAGATTTGCGTTGGGGGAAGAGCGGTCAGCAAGCCGAACGAGCAGGAGACGGCGCGCCAGAGCACCGGAAACTGCTACGAGGAGCGCTGTGACGATCCGAGGTTGGTGCTCGATCTCGCCGACGAGCCCGCCCCGAGGCGATGCTGTGGGAACGCGGAATTCGATGCTCCGATGGGGCGGCTTGCCGGCATCTACGAGCCTGAGCACGAATGCTGCGTCGGTGACGGGCTGTTCGTCGTGTCGAAGGGACCACCGATCGGAGTTGCGCTCGATCTCTGCCCAGATCGAGAAGACGTTCCGGAGGTGCCGACGAGTTACGACGGCTGCAGCGGTGACTTCCCGGCGGACATGTACCTACACGCAACGGGGATCTACAGCGGCCACCGGAACAACCCGACACCTGGGCCGGGCGATGGGACCGGAAGCTTCTCGGCTGAAGGCACCGTCCCCGATCCTCCCATCCTGCCCTGCGATCGGCACGACGACTGCTACCAGACCTGTGATTCTCGACCCGGCGCACGCGATGCCTGTGACGGAGAGTTCAGGGAGCACATGAGAAGCATCTGCTTCGCCCTGGAGGGTGTCGTGCTGGTGAGCGACCCGAACGAACCGGACGGCACGGCCGAAGCGATGAGAAGCTCCGTCTGCCTCACATTCGCAGAGATCTACTACCTCGGCGTTCACACGCTCGGCAAGGATGCCTTCGAGAACGGCCAGAGGGAGCACTGCAAGTGCTGTCGTTGAAGCGCCGCTGCTGCGGACGCCGTCGCGGCGCGGCCCTGGCGGTGACTCTGGCTTCGATACTTCCCCGGCCGGCTGCCGCAGAGGTCGCCGGCGAGCTGCAGCGAAGATGGAGCCTTCACCTTCCCTCTTTCAGCGACTCCGACTTGGAGTACCGGGCGGCCTGCACATCAGCGGAGTCGGATCGCGTTCGCCTCGTGCTCTCTGCCCGGCGCGGCGAGCCCCCTGTCGCGCGCGAGGTCTGGGTGGCGAGCGTGTCGGCCGCCGGCGTCGTCGAGGACACGAGCGTGGTCGCCCATCCCGCGGATCCCCTGATCGACGCCTTCCGGTGCCTCGAGCTCGAAGGCGGTGAGCTGCTCATCGTCGGCAGGGCCCGCAGCGGAGCGATCGTGGCGCTACAGAGCGACGGTGGAGCCTGGGAAGCGGCGCTCGTCCTCGGCGCGGGCGGATACGAGGTTCAGGTTCACGAGCTCGCTCGATTACGGGACGGCAGGTTTGTCGCAGTGGGAGCGAAGGAGCTGAAGGGCTTCGTCGTACTGTTCGATCCCACGACCCATACCGCTCACTGGCGGGATTGGGAAGGTGGCGCCGGCGCGAGCTTGATCGTCGACGCGAAGCCGGGCGACGACAGCTTGACGATCTGCGGTCTGGAAGCGGAGTCGCCGGGCGAGCTCCTCTCCTCGAGCTCGACAGTGTTCGTCGCATCGCTCGATGGATCGGGGTCGGTCCGGCGGACGGCAAGTATGCCGGGACGCGCCTGCCGACTGCTTGCAGGCATGGGGCCTGAAGAGCGCATCCGGATGCTTCACGAGGGAGTCGAGACCGTGCCCGGTCCTCTCCACCTCCTAGAGCTCGATGAGACCTTGGAGACCGCCGCCGAGCGTCAGCTGCTCGGTGAGATCTTCCATTTCTACTTGCTGAAGTCCGCTGAGTCGGCGGAGTCCTTCGCCGTGCTGAACCAGCGGCCCGTACGTGAGTCGATCGAGGTCTTCGCGATTGCGAGCGGGCTCCTCCTTGGATCCTCTCGCTTGGGGGTGTTCCCTACCGGCGACATGGACATCGTGGCGTTCGGAGGGGACTACCTGGTGATCTCTCAGCCGCTCGCCGCGGAGACCGCGCGGCGCACCCCCCGCATCGATTTCTTCGACGTGCCCTGATCGGCGTCGTCTCGCCGCTTGGCTCGACTGACGATCCCCAGCGAAGTCGCGGCGCACGCGTACGGCGACCGCCGCACCGCCACCCTTCTGTAGCGCACCCGGATCACCACGAAGCGGCTCGACCGCCGCCTCGTCCGCCGCCGGTGCGAGGGAGGAGTCCGTGCGTTTCGCTCCGCTCGTTTACCGCTTCCTCGGAGCCGCCGCCGTCAACCTGCTCGCGGCGTTCCCGCTCCTTTCCCAGACTCCCCTCGACGACACCTGCGTCGTCAGCGCGCTCAACCGCTCGACCCGCGTTCTTCCGGACGGCTCGTGGGTGCTGCCGAACGTTCCCTCGAGCTTCGGACAGATCCGGGTGCGGGCGAACTGCGTCGAGAACGGCGTGACGCGCGCCGGGCAGTCGGGCTTCGTGACGCTGCCGCCCGACGGCGTGCTGCGCGTCTCCGACATCGCGTTCGCGGTGGCGCAGCCGATCCCGGCGCGGCTCGCCCTGCGCGCGCCGCGTGAGGTCCTCGGTGCGGCCGGCGAGACGATGCGGCTGGAGGCGATCGCGACGCTGCCCGACGGCTCCACCGCGGACGTGACGGAGGCGGCCGCGGGCACCAACTACCGCAGCAGCAATCCTGCGGTCGCCGCGGTCGACGCCAACGGCGTGGTGACCGCGAACGCGAGCGGCACGGTGCTGATCAGCGCCACCCACGAGGGCGCGCTGGGCCTGGCGCGCATCACGGTGGTGGCGTCCCTCGACTCGGACGGCGACGGCCTGCCGGACGACTTCGAGATCGAGAACGGCCTCGATCCCCTGAACGACGCCGATGCCCAGCTCGATCCGGACCAGGACGGTCTCTCCACCGGCGAGGAGTTTCTCCGCGGCCTCGATCCGTTCGACCCCGATACCGACGGCGACGGCCTGAACGACGGGCTCGAGGTGCTGGTGCTCGGCACCGATCCGCTCCGCTTCGACACCGACGGTGACGGCGTCTCGGATGGGCTCGAGGTGGAGCTCGGCACCGATCCGCTCGATCCGACCAGCTTCGACTTCGGTCCGGCGCTGGTCGCGCTCGAGATCCAGCCGCCCTCGTTCGCCATCGTGTTCGACACCGTTCTTGGTGACGCCTCGGTCGATCTCACCGTCCGGGGCGCGCTGCGCGACGGCACCGAGGTCGACCTCACCGCCCCCGCGCGCGGGACCGCGTACCTTTCGAGCGATCTCGAGGTGTGCGGTCTGGGCGTCGAGCCGGGACGTGTCTTCGCCGGCCGCCCCGGCGACTGCACGATCACCGCGGCCAACGCGGGATTCACCGCGGAAGCGTCGGGGATCGTGCAGACGTTCTCGCCTCGCTTCCTCGCCAGCGTGGCGATCCCGGGCAGCGCCAACGCGGTCGCGGTGGTGGGCGATCGCGCCTTCGTGGCGGCGGGGGAGGAAGGGCTCCAGATCGTCGACGTGGCGAACCGCCGCCTCCCCACGATCGCCGCGGCCCTCGAGCTCGCGGGCAGCGCACACGACGTGGCGGTGGCTAGCGGGCTCGCCTTCGTTGCCGCCGGCGACGCCGGTCTCGCGATCGCCGACGTCAGCGATCCTGAGTCACCGAGGCACCTGGCCACGGTCCCGCTGGGCGCACCGGCACGCGGCGTGGCGGCCGCCGGCGGGCAGGGCGCCGGTCCGGAGCCCGCCGCTCTTGTCCTCGTCGCCGCCGATGCCGGCGGGCTGAGCGTGGTCGACGTGTCCGATCCCGGGGCGCCCTTCCTCCTCGGCAGCGCGGCGACCACCGGGCCGGCGCGGGCCGTCGCCGTGCACGAGGGGGGCTCGATCGCGGTGGTCGCGGAAGGGCCGCTCGGCGTCGAGGTGATCGACCTCGCGGAGCCGTCCCGGCCGGTCGTACGCGGCCGGGCGGCGACCGCCGACGCGCGAGCGGTGACGCTCGCTGGCGACCACGCGCTGATCGCCGATGCGGTCTCGAGCCTCACGGTGGTCGACCTGAGCGATCCCGACCAGCCGTTGGTGGTCGCCTCGGTCCCGCGCGCCCTCGGCGGAGTTCCCGCCGACGTGGCGCGCTTCGGTTCGCTGGCGTTTCTGGCGGACATCGGCTTCTTCGCCGACGAGGCGGTGCCGATCTTCGACGTCACCGATCCCAGGTCCCCGCTCGCGCGTACACGCCTCGCGCTGCCCACCGAGGATCCCGGGCGTGGCATCGCCGCCGACGCGACCTACGTGTATCTCGTGGCGTGCGCCGGATGCGACAGCGCGTCGACCTCCGGCCGCAGCCACCTCGACATCGGCCAGTATCGCTCGCTCGTGGACTCCTTCGGCGTGCCGCCGCAGGTGACGATCACCGCGCCGCGCGACGGCGACCTGGTGGCCGCGGGCGCGAGCCTCCAGGTCGAGGCGGAGGCGAGCGACGACGTAGGGGTGCTCGCGGTGGAGCTGCTTGTCGACGGCGCCGTGGCCGGACGCGACGAGAGGCCGCCCTACGGGTTCGCGCTGCCCGTGCCCGACGGCGCCAGCCGCCTCAGGCTCGGAGCCCGCGCCTTCGATTTCGCCGCGAACCGCGGGATGGCGGAGGAGGTCGAGGTCGCCGTCGTGCGCGCCGGCACGACCGCGCTGAGCGGCATGGTGCTCGATCCGGAAGGCGCGCCGGTCGCGGACGCGAGAGTCGTCGTGGGCTCCGGCACGAACGCCGCGGCGGGCGCACCGAGCACGGTCACCGCCCCCGACGGCACCTTCCTGCTCACCGGGGTCACGGTGTCCCTCGTGCCGATCGTGGTGCACGGCTCGGCGCTCCTCGCCGGCGGAAAGCATCGCGGCAGCTCCGCGCCCACGCTCCCGGTGGCCGGTGGCACGACCGACGTCGGCGCGATCCGGCTCGAGCCGATCGGCGTCCTCTATCCGGGGCCGCGGGTCTTCACCGGCTCGACCGCGGCCTCGATCGCGCGCGCCGACTTCGATCGCGACGGGACGGACGACCTCGCCGTAGTCCACACCGCACCGGCGGAGGGCCTGGCGATCCTCGCCGGGAAGAGCGACGGAAGGCTCGCGCTCCGGCAGCGCCTCGGCGTCACTGGATCGTTCCTCGTCGCGGGCGACCTCACCCTCGACGGAGCGCCCGATCTGCTGATCGGCTCGAGCTCGACCGGCCGCGTCACCGTCGCGGTGAACCAGGGGGACGGGACCTTTGCCGCCGACGGGTCGACGAGCTCCGTCGGCACGACGCCGCGCCGCGCGAAGATCGGCGACTTCGATTCCGATGGTCTCCCCGACGTGCTGGTTCTGAACACCGCGAGCGGCGACCTCTCGCTCCTCCTCGGTAACGGCGACGGCACGCTGCGCGCGCAGGTCCGCATCCCGGTGGGCGCCGCTGCCGAGGGTCTCGAGGTCGGCGACTTCGACCTCGACGGTGCGCTCGACGTCGCCGTCGCGCGTGCCGGCTCCGCCGGCGACAGCGTGGTGACGATCCTCCGAGGCGACGGCGCTGGCGGGCTCGCCTCCGCGGGCGTGCTCCCGCTCTCGCCGGCTCCGCGGCACGTCGTCGCCGGGGACCTCGACCGCGACGGAGTGCCGGACCTCGCCATCGGCGCCGGGTGGTTCACCGACGCGCTACACGTCTTCGGCGCGCTCGGGCGCGGCGACGGCACGTTCGCCCTGGCCTCGCCCCGGGGGACGTCCATGCTCGGCTTTCTACGGTCCATGGCGCTCGCGGACTTCGACGGCGACGGCGAGCTCGACCTGGCCGTCGCGCGCGACCTCTCGCCGTGCGGCGACGTTCGCGTGCTGTGGGCGATCGGCGGCGGCCGGTTCGACGCCAACCCGATGGGCGTCATCACCGATGAATGCGACGTGCGGGAGATCGCGGTCGGGAATCGGGCGACCGCCGCGGCGGAGGGCGTGGCGGCCCTACCGGACCTCCTGAGCCTCGATCAGGTGGGCGGCGTGACCACCTATCTCAACGCCGGCGGACGCGGCTTCGAGCGGCGTCTCGTCGTTGGATCAGGCTCGGCGCCGGTCGCGGTCCTGGCCGGCCACGACCTCGACGGCGACGGCCATCTCGATCTGGTTTACCGGTCGGAGAACGGCGGCCTGGGCATCCGGCTCGGAAACGGCGACGGCACGTTCCGGGAGGCGCCTGGGATCTCGACGGGGATCTTCCTCCATCAGCTCGCGGCCGGAGACGTGAACCGCGACGGCGCCGTCGACCTCGTCGTCGCCTCGCTCGACGACCTCGGCGTCCTGCTGGGCGCAGGCGACGGCACCTTCGCGCCGCCGATCCTGATGCCGGTCGCGCGGTCGTTGACCTCGCTTCGAGTCGCCGACGTCACCGGCGACGGAGCCCCCGACGTCCTCGCCACCCACGGCGTGCGCGGCGAGTGGCTCGTCTTCGAGAGCCTCGGCGGCGGCGTGCTGGAGACGGCGGCGGCCAGCGCGGTCGGTGATGGGCCCCGCGACGCCGTGGTGGCCGATCTCGACGGCGACGGGATCCTCGACGCGGCGGTCCTCAACTTCGTGAGCGCCGACGTGTCGGTTCTCCTGGGCGAGGGCGGCGGCCGCTTCGCGGCTCAGGTCCGCTATCCGGCGGGCACCCGCCCGATATCGATCGCTGCCGCCGACCTGAACCTCGACGGCGCGCTCGACCTGGTGGTGGCGAACACCCCCGCGGCGGGCACTCCCTCGGGCCCGCGGGGCGTGAGCGTTCTGCTCGGGACCGGAGACGGCGCGTTCGGCGCTCCGCTGCTGTTCGGGACGGGGACCGTACCCGGCAGGATCGCCGCTGCCGATCTCGACGTCGACGGTATCCCCGACGTCGTCCTGGTCCATCCCTCGACCAACGACGTCTCGGTCCTGCTCGGTCTGGGAGACGGGACCCTGCTCGCCCCCGAGAGGACGCACGCCGGGAACACGCCGGTCTGGCTCGACGTTGTCGACGTCGATCGCGACGGCCTGCCCGACCTGGTGACGGCGAACCGGGGCGACACCGGGGGGGCCAGCCTGTCGGTGCTCCTGCACCGCTGACGACGGCCGGAAGGTGCGCGGTGGTCCCCTCGGGGGTGGGGGCCGAGGTGGTCTGCGTGGCGATCGTCGCGATCTCGCGTTGCAGACTGCGGACCTCCCTGCTAAAGTGCCTGTTTTGTGAGGCTTCTGCACCAGGGTCGGCACTCCCTCACGATCGCGACGGCAGCTCTGCTCGCGGCCGCGATCGCGTGCGCGCCCAGCCAGGGCAACCGCTACTTCGGCACCACCAGGCCCGCGCACCCGCCCGACGTCCTCTGGATCAACAACTCGAACGAGCCCGAGTACCTCGACCCCAATATGCTCTCGGACTCGGCCGGGAGCGCCATCGTCTGGAACATCTTCGCCGGGCTGGCGCAGGTCCATCCCCAGGACCTCGAGCCCATGCCCGACATCGCGCGGCGCTGGGAGATCTCCGAGGACGGCACGCGCTACACGTTCCACCTGCGCGAGTCGGTGTGGTCGGACGGAACGCCGCTCACCGCCCACGACTTCGAGTGGTCGTGGAAGCGCCTGCTCGACCCGAAGACCGCCTCCAAGTACGGCTCCATACTCTACGTGCTCGAGAACGGGGCGCCGTTCAACCAGAGCGCGCTGTGGATCACCGGGATCGACTGGGGCGAGGGCGAGGAGGAGGCCGCCGCCGAGCGGGTGGCGGCGATGGTCGAGGAGATCGCCCCGGTCGAGCGCGTCGCGGTCGCCGAGTGGCCCGAGCGCGGCGCGTTCGCCTACCTCGCCGGCGCGGCCGCCGAGCTGCCCGCGCTGCGCCGGCGGGCGATCGAGATGCTCGATGGACGGCCGGTCCCGGCGGCTCTGGCGCCGGCGCGCTCCGCTTCCGCCTCGGAAGCGGCCGGCGCCGGGAGCTCCGGGGTGGCGGCGGACGTCTCCCCGGCGTCGCCGGCGGAGGCGAGGCTCGCGGTGCGCATCGCGGACGGCTCGCTGGTCGGCGTGCGCGCGCTCGACGATCTGACGCTCGAGGCGCGGCTCCAGGGGCCGATCCCCTACTTCGTCAACCTGGTCACCTTCTACACCTCGCTGCCGGTGCCGCGCCACGTGATCGAGGGCCTCCAGAGAAGGGGCATCGACCCCGCGCTCTGGACCCGGCCCGAGCACATCGTGTCGAACGGCCCCTTCGTCCTCACCGATCACCACTTCCGCTACTACTACGAGTTCGAGAAGAACCCGCTCTACTGGGACGCCGACCGGGTGAAGGTGAACAAGATCCGGGTGCCGCTGGTCGAGAGCTACAACACGACGTTGAACCTCTACCGCGCGGGCGAGTTCGACTGGACCGGGCGCAACTCCTCGCTGCCGTCGGAGTTCATGAACCACCTCGAGCAGTTCGAGGACTTCCTCCGCGAGCCCTACGGCTCGGTGTACTTCTACTGGGTGAACACCCAGGCGCCTCCGATGGACAACTCCAAGCTGCGCCGCGCCATGTCGCTCGCGATCGACCGGCGGTCGCTGGTGGAAAACATCGCGCGCGCCGGCCAGACCCCGACCGCGGATCTCGTGCCCGACGGCGTCGGCGGCTACGAGGGGCTGGGCTCGCCGATCTTCGATCCCGAGGCGGCGCGCGCGCTGCTGCGCGAGGCGGGCTACGCCTCGGGCCGGGAGGTGCCGCCGATCACGCTCATCTACAACACCTCCGAAGGCCACCGCCAGCTCGCGGAGGCGCTGCAGCAGATGTGGAAGGCGCACCTCGGGATCGACGTCACGATCGAGAACCAGGAGTGGCAGGTCTATCTCAAGAACCTGCAGCTCCACAACTTCCAGATCGCCCGCATGGGCTGGATCATGGACTACGCCGATCCCTTCACCTTCCTCGAGCTCCTTTCCGAGCACAGCGGCAACAACCACTCCAACTGGCATACGCCGGAGTACGACCGTCTGCTGCGCCTGGCCAACACCAACCCCGACCCCGAGCGGCGACTCGAGCTCTTCCGCGAGGCCGAGGTCCTGGTCCGCGACGCGGCGCCGCTCTTCCCGATCTACGTCTACACCAAGTCGACCATGGTGAAGCCCTATCTCATGGGCTACTGGGGCAACTACCTCGATCAGCACCCCTGGAAGTGGTTCTGGATCGACGAGCGCTGGTACGACGGCGTCCCCGACCAGCCGCTCCCCAACCCGCCGCCGCCCCACATCCCGTTCTCGTAGGCCATGGGACGTTTCGTTCTGCGGCGGGTCCTCCAGCTCGTCCCGACGCTGTTCGTCATCGTCTCGCTGTCGTTCTTCGTGATCCGCCTCGCCCCCGGGAGCCCGTTCGCCAGCGAGCGGGCGCTGCCGCCCGAGGTGCTGCGCGATCTCGAGGCGAAGTACGGCTTCGATCGCCCGCTCCTGGCGCAGTACGGCACCTATCTGGTGAACCTGCTGCGCTTCGACCTCGGCATGTCGACCAAGTACCCGCAGATGTCGGTGTCGGAGATCCTCAGGCTCGGCTTCCCGGTGACGATCCAGCTCGCGGCGGTGGCGCTGGCGTGGTCGCTTCTGGTCGGAGTCAACGCCGGGATCATCGGCGCGCTGCGCCAGAACACCGCCTGGGACCACGGCGCGATGGCGATCGCGATGGTGGGGATCAGCCTTCCCACCTTCGTGCTCGGGCCGCTTTTGATCCTGACCTTCGCGCTGAGCCTGTACTGGTTCCCGCCGGGCCTGTGGGGCACCTGGCGCCACATCATTTTGCCCGGCGTCACGCTGGGGACGGTCTACGCCGCCTACATCGCCCGCCTCACGCGCGGCGGCATGCTCGAGGTGGTGCGCTCGGACTTCGTGCGCACGGCGCGGGCCAAGGGTCTCTCCGAGCTGGTCATCACCTGGCGCCACATGCTCAAGGGCGGGCTGCTGCCGGTGGTGACGTTCCTCGGCCCCACCATCGCCAACATGATGGTGGGCAGCGTGGTGATCGAGAAGATCTTCGCCACGCCGGGGATCGGCCCCTACCTGGTCGACGCCGCGTTCAACCGCGACTACTTCCTGGTGATGGGGATCGTCCTCCTGTTCTCGGTCCTGCTCCTCTCGATGAACCTGCTGGTCGACATCGCCTACGGTTTTCTCGACCCGAGGATCCGCTACGAATGAGCGCTCCCGCGCGGCCCGAGCCTCCGGACACCCCGGCCGCGGCGGGCCAGGCGCCGGCTGTGTCCGCCCCGACGGGCGAGCTCGCCGCCGGGACCTCGTTGTGGCTCGACGCCTGGAAGCGGCTGCGCAAGAACCGGCTTGCGGTGGGCAGCGCGATCGTGATGGCTCTCATCGTGGTCGGCTGCGTGGCCGGCCCGACGGTGACGCGCCTGGTCTGGGGCTACACCTACGACGGCCAGAACCTCGACTACGGCGCGCAGCCGCCCACGTTCTCCTCGCACACCCTGGTGCCGGGCCACCTGACGGAGCTGCCCGGCGGCGAGCTCGTGATCGTCACGCCCTGGGGCGAGCTGCCCGCGGCGCGGGTGCCCGGGGCGGCGGGGCTCGCGCCGGGCAGGTCGGCCCCGGACCGGCCGGCCCCGGACGACGATTCGGACGCGGGTGAGCCGCCGGCGAGCGCGGAAGCCCCCGGGCGCAGGATCACGCTCCTCGCGCGCGGGCGGGCGGGCGAGCTCGAGCGCGGCGACCCGGCGAGCCTGCGCGTGTGCGGACGCTGCACCCTGGTGAGCCAGGTCTCGAGCGAAGGACCGCACTTCCTCGGCACCGACTTCCACGGCCGCGACCTCGCGACCCGCATGTTCAAGGGCGGGCAGATCAGCCTGCTGGTGGGCCTCTTGGCGGCGGTGGTGTCCGCCACCATCGGGATCCTGGTCGGCTCGCTCGCGGGCTACTCCGGCGGCCGCGTCGACGCGGTGCTGATGCGCTTCGTCGACATCATGTACTCGCTGCCCTACATGTTCTTCGTCATCATCCTGGTCACCGTCCTCGGCAAGCAGCTCTGGCTCATCTTCGTCGCGCTCGGCGCGGTGGGATGGCTCACCACCGCGCGCATCGTGCGCGGCCAGGTGCTCTCGCTCAAGGAGCGCGAGTTCGTGCTGGCGGCGCGATCGGCCGGGGCCCGCGGCGGCGCCATCGTCCGCCGCCATCTCATTCCCAACTCGCTCGGCCCGGTGATCGTCTACTTCACGCTCACCATCCCGACCATGATGCGCGAGGAGGCGTTCCTCTCGTTCCTCGGCCTGGGGGTGCAGCCGCCGAATGCGAGCCTCGGCCTCCTCATCAACGAGGGCGCCAACCAGATGCTGGTCTACTGGTGGACGCTGGTGTTCCCGGGAGCGCTTCTCGCCGTCCTCCTGTTCGCCCTCAACTTCATCGGCGACGGCCTGCGCGACGCGATCGACCCCAGGATGAAGACGTGACGGCCGAGCGCGATGCTGCGGCCGTGCCCGCGGCACCGGCCGCCCCGCTTCTTTCCGTGCGCGATCTGCGCACCTTCTTCCGCACCGACGACGGCGTGGTGTTGGCGGTGGACGGCGTGTCCTTCGACCTGGCGCGCGGCGAGACGCTGGGGATCGTCGGCGAGTCGGGCTGCGGCAAGTCGGTCACCGCGCTGTCGGTGATGGGGCTGGTGCCAGCGCCCGGCGTGGTCGAGGCGCGCGCCATCGAGCTCGCCGGCGAGGACCTGGCGCATGCCTCCGAGAAACGGCTGCGCGACCTCCGCGGCGACCGCGTCACGATGATCTTCCAGGACCCGATGACCTCGCTCAACCCGTTCCTCACAGTCGAGCGCCAGCTCACCGAGGTGCTCGAGCGCCATCGCGGCCTGTCGCGCCGGCAGGCGCGCGCGCGGGCGATCGAGATGCTCGAGCGCGTCGGCATCGCGGATGCGGCGGAGCGCATCCGCGCCTACCCGCACCAGTTCTCCGGCGGCATGCGCCAGCGGGTGATGATCGCGATGGCGCTCTTGTGCGAGCCCGAGCTCCTGATCGCGGACGAGCCGACGACGGCGCTCGACGTCACCATCCAGGCGCAGATCCTGGACCTGGTGCGCGATCTGGTGCGCGACTCCGGGACCAGCGTGATCCTCATCACCCACGACCTCGGGGTGGTGGCCGGTATGGCGGATCGCGTGCTGGTGATGTACGCCGGCCGGATGGTCGAAGAGGGGACCACCGAGGCGCTGTTCGAGGCGCCGCTCCATCCCTACACCGAGGGTCTGCTCAAGAGCGTGCCGCGCCTCGACGTCGGAGATCGCGCCGATCTGGTGCCGATCTCCGGCCTGCCCCCGCACCCGAGCAACCTGCCGCCGGGCTGCCCCTTCCATCCGCGCTGCCCGCGCGTGATGGAGCGCTGCCGCAGCGACTACCCCGCGGTGGTGACGGTGGAGGAGGGGCGCTGGGCCGCGTGCTGGGACGTGGTGCCGATCGCCGAGACGGTGGTGGAGCCGTGAGCACGGAGAACGGCACCCTGCTCTCGGTGCGCGACCTTCACGTGCACTTCCCGGTGCGCCGCGGCGTCCTCTTCCAGCGCCAGGTGGGGGCGGTGCGAGCGGTCGACGGCGTCGACCTCGAGGTGCGGCGCGGCGAGACCCTGGGGCTGGTCGGGGAGTCGGGCTGCGGCAAGTCGACCACCGGCCGCGCCATCCTCCAGCTCGAGCGCCCCACTTCGGGCGAGGTCTGGTTCGACGGCGAGGAGCTCACCTCGCAGTGGCGCCACCGCCTGGGGCGATGGGTCTGGAACGACCGTCTGCGCGACCTGCGCCGCCGCATGCAGATGATCTTCCAGGACCCCTACGCCAGCCTCGATCCGCGGATGACAGTGGAGGCGATCGTCGGCGAGCCGCTCCGGACCTTCGCCGTCGCGTCGGGGCAGGCGCTGCGGCGGCGCGTCCAGGAGCTGCTCGAGCGCGTCGGCATGGATCCGCGCTACGTGCGGCGGTATCCGCACGAGTTCTCGGGCGGCCAGCGCCAGCGCATCGGGATCGCGCGCGCTCTCGCGCTCGAGCCCGAGCTGATCATCGCCGACGAGCCGATCTCGGCGCTCGACGTCTCGATCCAGGCGCAGATCCTGAACCTGATGCAGCGGCTCCAGCGCGAGCTCGGGCTCACCTACCTCTTCATCGCCCACGATCTCGCCGCGGTGCGGCACACCAGCAACCGCATCGCCGTCATGTACCTGGGCCGGATCGTCGAGGTGGCCGAGGCGCGCGAGCTCTATCACCGGCCCCTGCACCCCTACACCAAGGCGCTGATCTCGGCGGTGCCGATCCCCGATCCCAAAGTCGAGCGCGCGCGGCGGCGGATTCTCCTGCCGGGCGACGTGCCGAGCCCGATGCATCCACCCGAGGGCTGTCCCTTCCACCCCCGCTGCCCCGAGGCGATCGACCGCTGCAGCGTCGAGGCGCCGCTCCTGGTGCAGATCGGCGGCGAGCACCGCGACCGCCTCGCCGCCTGCCATCTGGTCGAGCAGCAGCCCGCCGCGAGCTGACGCTCCGAAGGCGCGAAGGCGGGGG
>DATKDQ010000061.1:0-6647 GCA_035544635.1 Thermoanaerobaculia bacterium | reverse complement strand
CCGGCATCGCGATCGCCGAGCTCGAGCTCCAGTGTTCGCGCTGACCGGGCGGTCGATGGGCGTGGCCGCATTTGGACGAACGACTCGGAATCGAGTACGACTGTGGAGGCGGCTCGTCGCCTGCGGATAGGGTGGTGCGAGATGACACCGGCGGTGACCAGGAGCGGATGGATCGGTGCCGCGGTCGGCGTCTTGACGGCCGCGCTGGCGGGCGCCGCCCCGCCCCGGCCCTCCCCGTCGCCGACGCCGTCTCCGGTCGCCGTTGCGGCTCCGCTGTCCGCTCCCGCCGAAGAGCCGTCGCCGACTCCGACCTCGACCGCGGTGACGAGGCCGGCGCCGGAGGCGGAGGAGCCCGAGCCGGACCTGCCGGTGGCCAGCGTCGAGGAGAGGCTGACCGTCAAGGGCAAGAAGCCCCGAGACAAGGAGAAGAAGCCGGAGCTGGTGGGGCCTCCGTTTCGCAAGGTGTGGCTCGCCGAGGTGTGCCCGCTCGAAGAGTCCGAGGGCGGCACCTGGCTCGACCGCTCGCAGAATCGGCTGGGCTGGGGCGTCTGCCGTGCCACCATCTGGTTCGACGGGCTGTTCGGTGACGAGCGAGCCATCGAAGAGCGCGACGCCACCTATGGTTTCGTCCAGCCGCAGCTCAACTGGAACAAGATCGACGGCCTCGACCCCGACGTCCGCTTCCGCGCCAAGATCAACCTGCCCGTCGCCGATCGCCGGTTCAACGCGCTCCTGGGACGCACCACATCGAACGAGCCTTCCAGCCATTCGTCCGACGCCTCTACCCAGCAGCTCCCGGAGTCCTTCCGCGACCCCGACGACGAGTGGCTGGTCGGCCTCGGGTACTCGCCGGTGCGCGGCAACCGCCGCCGGCTCGATTTCGATGCCGGCGTCGAGCTGGGCGCGCCGGTCGAGATCTTCACTCAGGGCCGCTACCGGCGCCACTGGTTCGTCAGCCCGCGCGACTTGGTGCGCCTGCGGCAGAGCGTGTTCTGGCGCTCCGACGACGGCTTCGGGACCAGGCTCGATTTCGACTTCGAGCGGGTGCTGGGCGGACCGTACGTCATGCGCTGGCGCAACAACGGGACCTTCGCGCAGCACCTCGAGGGCATGAAGTGGTTCGACGAGCTCACGCTCTTCCATCGGCTGGGAGAACGCCAGGCGCTCGCCTACGTCGTGCACGCCGCCGGCGAGACCGACGCCGAGGTGCCGGTCGAGGAGTACGGCCTCGAGCTGGTGTATCGGCGCAACATCCTGCGCGAGTGGCTGTTCGTCGAGATGCGGCCCGGCGTCGAATGGCGGCGTCCCGACGTCGAGCGGCGGCGCCAGCTCACGCCGCTGCTGGGGGTAGGGCTCGAGATCCAGTTCGGGAATCGCGAGTTCGAATAGTCGAGTGGGCGCCCTCAGGGTAATCCCTTAGACTCCGCCTCTCCATACAGGCTGCGCCCGGCGTGGGCGGCGGTGGCCCAGTAGGTGCTTCTCGAGCGCGCGCGCGAGTTTTCTCGCGGTGTCCTCCCAGTCGAGGTTGTGCCGCGCCATGGCCACCGCGGCGGGCGGCAGCGGGTCCGAGGCCTCGGCCGCGATCGCCGCGGTGATGGCGGCCCGCACCTCGTCCGGCGTCCCCGCCTGGAGCGCGAACACCACCTCTTGCCCGGGATAGAGCCTGCGCAGCCGGCCGGTCCCTGGCGCTTCGAACGCCACGATGCGGCGGCCGAGCGCGGCGTACTCGAGGCACTTCATGCCGACGTGCACCGGCTTCAAATCGATGCAGACGTCGGCGGCGCGAACGATCTCGACGGCGCGCTCGTGCGCCACCGCGCCGAAGTAGCGCAGAGTGCGCTCCGGCAGCCGGCCGGCCGCGGCGGCGACACGACGCGCGCCGGGCCCGTCGCCGGCGACCAGGAGCTGGACGCCGGGGAGCTCGGCCGCCGCCAGCAGGAGGTCGAGCCGCTGCCCGGCCGCGAGCTGGCCGGTGAACGCCACGCACGGGCGGTCGAGGGGTAGGCCGAGCGCACGCCGCGCCCGCGTGCGCGACGCGGGTACGGCGATCGCGAGATCGCAGCCGTGCTCGATCACCTCCACCTCGCGGGCGCCCAGCCGCGAGCGGGCGTAGTCGCCGATCGACGCCAGCGGAACGACCAGCGGGCCGGAGCGGCGCACGACCCGGGCGAGCAGCCCACGCACCACCCCGCGCGCGACCGGTCCGCGGCCGCGCGCCTCGAGCTCCTCCAGGATCGGGCCGTTGAGCTCGAGCAGCGTCGGGACGCCGGCGACCTCGAGCACGCGCGGCACGATCGCCGTGCTCGCGCTGATCCGCACGCACGCGACGTCGGGGCGCTGGCTGGCGACCAGGCGGCTCACGATCATTCCCTGCCGCGCCTCCAGCCACATACCGGCTCGGGCCGCGCGGATGGGCCGCGTGATCCGGGCGGGTCCTCGCCGGCTCCGGCGAACCCCGGTATAGGGCGCCACCAGGTCGACGTCGTGCCCGAGGGCGGCGAGCGCCCGGGTCACGCCGTGGACGTGGCGCACGCCGCCGTTGTTGTCGTCGAGCGAGATCTGAGTGACGTAAAGAATGCGCATGAGTCGGTCCGGTATCAAACCCGGCCGGCCGGCATTGTGTCACTTCGGTGGGCCGGAAGCCCGTCCGAGGTGTCGGACGCGGGCCGGCCCGCGGCGCCGGCGACCAGCGACCGGTGCGCTGTGTGCAGGCGCCCCCGAGCGAACCCCCTCAGGGAGTGGGCAGGACGCCGGCGAGGTGCGCGGCGCCCCCGAGCTGATCGATCTGGCCCTCGATCCACCGCGCCCGCTCCAGCATCCAGGCCGAGGGACGATCCGCCGGCCGCCGCTTCGGATTGGGCAGCGCCGCCGCCAACAGCGCAGCCTCGCGGCGCGTGAGCGCGGCCGGCTGCTTGTGGAAGTAGACGTCGGCCGCGGCGCCGACGCCGTAGATGCCGTCCCCGAGCTCGGCGACGTTGAGGTAGACCTCGAGGATCCTCCGCTTCGGCCAGGTGGTCTCGAGGAGAGCGGTGAGATAGGCCTCGAGGCCCTTGCGCACGAAGCTCCGTCCCGGCCACAGGAAGAGGTTCTTCGCGACCTGCTGCGAGATGGTGCTGGCGCCTCGCACGCGCCGGCGGCGGTGACGCTCGCTCACCGCCTTCTCGATCGACTCGACGTCGAATCCGCGGTGGCGCGGGAAGAGCTGGTCCTCCGCGGCGACCACGGCGAGCGCCATCACCGGTGCGACGTCGTCGAGGTCGGTCCACCGGTAGTCGATCGCGGTGCGGCGCGTCGCGCTCGCATCGCCCTCTCGCGTCGGCTCGCGCGCGAAGCGGTGCCTGAGCATGAACGCCGTGGTCGGCGGGTCGATCCAGCGCAGCGCCAGGATCGGCACGATCGGGAAGACGACCAGGCCGGCGAGGGCGAGGACGGTGATGCGCGCACGGCGGCGGCCAGGTCTCATCTCGGACTCGGGACGCGTGCCCCTGCTCGCGGTCTCGAGGGCGGCGTGTCTCCGCCGGCGCGCGCGCGGAGCGCCGCCGCCCGGCTCAACCCTGCGGCGCCGGCACGGCGGCACCGCCCGGCACGCCCACAGCACCGGACGGCGCCGTCAACACGAACCCCGCGTAGCCGTTCGCCACCACCTCCTCGCACTTCGCGACGTAGGTCGGGAAGCCGAGGTAGGGCATGAAGACCCGGGGCTTGCCCGGCACGTTGGCGCCGAGGTACCACGAGTTGCAGGTGAGGAGCAGCGTCGTGCCCGCCACCTCGTTGACGTGGGCGACCCACTCATCCTCGGCTTCGACGGTCGGCTCGATGGTGGCGAGATCGCGCTGGCGCAGGTGGTCGATGCAGTCGGCGATCCAGTTCACGTGCTGTTCGATCGACGGCAGCATGTTGGTGAGCACCGACGGGCTCTGGGGGCCGGTGATGATGAACAGGTTCGGAAAGCCCGCACTCTGCAGGCCGAGGTAGCTGCGGGGTCCTTCGACCCACTTCTGGCGGAGCGTCCTGCCGCCGCGGCCGCGGATGTCGATGGCGAGCAGCGAACCGGTCATGGCGTCGAACCCGGTGGCGAGGACCAGGCTGTCGACCTCGTAGTCCTGCCCGTCGACGCGCACGCCGTCGCGGGTGACCTCCTCGATCGGCGAGCTCGAGACGTCGATCAGCGTGACGTTGGGGCGGTTGAAGGTCTCGTAGTAGCCGGTGTCCAGGCACAGGCGCTTGCAGCCGATCGTCGTATCGGGGCAGAGGAGCTCCGCCACCTTCGGGTCTTTCACCACCGAGCGGATCTTCTCGCGCACGAACTCGGCGGCGGCATCGTTCGACTCCCGGTCGAAGACCAGGTCGGCGTAGGCGCCGAGGAAGGAGAAGCCGCCCTTGCGCCAGCGCGCCTCGAACTCGCGGCGCCGCTCCTGGGCGCTGTCCTCGGCGGCCAGCCGCTCGCTGGGCGCGAGGTCGATGCCGAAGCCGACCTGACTCGCGCGCCGCCGCAGCTCGTCGTACTCGGCCTTCACGCGCGCCACCTCCTCCGCATCGAGCGGCTGGTTGCGCGCCGGCACCGAGTAGTTGGGCGTGCGCTGGAACACGTAGAGATGGGCCGCCTGCCGGGCGATGAGCGGGATCGACTGGACGGCGGAGGAGCCGGTGCCGATGACGGCGACGCGCTGGCCGGTGAAGTCGACCCCTTGGTGCGGCCAGTTGCCGGTGTGGTACCAGGTTCCGGCGAAGCTCTCGAGACCCGGAAACTTCGGGGTGTTGCGCACCGACAGGCAGCCGGTGGCGAGGACGACGTGCTGCGCCGAGACGCGCTCCCCGCCGGCGCCCGGTCCGGCGCGGTGTGCCCCGCCGGCCGCGACGCGAGCGCACGCCGGATCGGGATCGGCGGCGAGCTCGACGTCCCATCGGCCGGTCACCTGGTCGAAGGTCGCTGCCACCACGCGCGTGTGCAGTTGGATGTCGCGGCGCAGATCGAAGCGGTCGGCGACGTGCTCGATGTACCGCAGGATCTCCGGCTGCGACGCGTAGCGCTCGCTCCATTCCCATTCCTGCTGCAGCTCTTTCGAGAACTGGTAGGAGTACTCCATGCTCTCGACGTCGCAGCGCGCGCCCGGGTAGCGGTTCCAGAACCAGGTGCCCCCGATGCCGCTGCCCGCCTCGTAGACCCGCACCGAGAGCCCGAGCTCGCGCAGGCGGTGAAGCATGTAGAGGCCCGCGAACCCGGCGCCGACGACGACGGCGTCGTAGTCGGAGCGCGGCCCGGAGGCGCCCGGCTCGGCGGCGTTCGGTGTCGGCTTCAGTCGGGGCTGCGGTTCAGACATGGGGCACCTCTCGAGTCGGGTCGGAGCCTGGGACGAGGAGTGTGCGTCGAGCCGGGATCTCGGCCCGGTGGAGTGATTCTACTGTCCTCCGGTCCGAGTCGTCGTCGGGCTCACCGACCGAACCCCGGCCCAGCCGCTCTCGGCCTTTCTCATGCGCCGGTCGACAGTTATACTCGCTGGTCATGCCGTTTGGCGATGGAGATCGGAGCCTTCCGTGCGTCTGACCGACGCCTTGATCACTCGCGAGCGATACCGGGGGGAGCCGTTCACGGACGAGGGTGGGCGCACGCAGTGGCCCCCGTGCGTGCTCTGGGATGACGAGCTGTCGGGCTTCGGAGTGCGCATCCACCCGCCGGTTCGAGGTCGACCCTCGCGCAAGGACTTCATCGTCACCTGGCGCTCGGGATTGAAGTCGCGCACGATGGCGCTCGGGACCTACGGCGTGGATTGCACGCTGCGCCAGGCGCGCCGCGCGGCGCGGGAGGCGCTCGATCTCGCGCGTCGCGGCAGGGATCCGATCGAGGCCCGCCAGGTCGCGCTGGGCATCGGCACCGCGGAAGACCTCGCGAGCCGTTTCCTCTTCGAGCACACCGCCGCCCAGAAGAAGGCGACATCCGACACCGAGGCACGGGGGGCGGCGGAAGGAGGGGCCCCGGGCGAGGGCGCGGACGAGGCCGTATCGGTCGTCGAGCCGGAGGGCGCCGCGGCCGCGACTCTCGGCGGCGGCGCGGAGGTGCCGGGAGCGACCGTGGGGCCGGCCATCGAGGCCGCGGCGTCCTGCGCGCCTACGCCTGGCGCGGCGGTCGTCGACGGCGGGTCGGTCGGCGCCGGCTCTCCGGTCGCCGCGGGCGCTCCGGTCACCGCGGATCCGCCGGCCGCCGAGGGCGCGCCGGCAAGCCCCGTCGCCGCGGGCGACACCGCGGCCGTGGGATCGGCTGCCGGGAGCGCGCCGGGCGTGGACGGTGCCGCCCCGCTCGACGGCGGGAGCCCGGATTCAGCTCCACCGAGAATCGAAAGCCCACCGAGACCGAGCCGCGGACCCACCAAGATGCGGCTCTGGTCGGTACCCGACGCCCTCTACCGTGACCTCGAGCGCCGCGCTCGGGCCGCAGGCCTGTCGATGACGGGCTACCTTCGGGCCTTGGTCGAGCGGGACACGATCGCGCCTCATGTCGAGGACGTGTTGCGCCAGGTGGAGGCGCGCCAGACCGTCGAGGTCGCGAGCGCCGCCGGCGAGCCCCACGGCGAGGAGCCGGGTCGCCGCCGCCAGTGACCCGGCCCGACCTCGCTGGCTCTCTTCAGTCTCCGTCGGAGGATCTGGCCGCC
>DATKDQ010000060.1:0-2289 GCA_035544635.1 Thermoanaerobaculia bacterium | reverse complement strand
CTTGCCCGGCGGCTTGCGGCGCAGCACGTAGCGCCAGCCGGGCGTTTCGAGCAGGTAGGTCGGGTTCGACTGTCCGCCTTTGAACGCGCGCACGGTGAGCGGGCCGCGGAACCCCTCGACGTGCTCGGCGAGATGGCGCTCCAGCGCGGCGACGTCGAAGCGATGGCGATCGGGGACCTCGGTCGTGCCGGAGAACTTCTCCTGTCTGGAAGCCATGGGATGCCGATTGTAGCCGGGGGGAAGTCATGCCGGGCGCGGCGTGGCCTCGTCTGCGCGCTCCCAGCCTGGCGTGGCGTAGCGCGCCGCTGCGAGCGACGGAATGGCGTTTCGCACCAGGGCTTGGGGCCGCTCGTGACTTGCGACTATCCTTCCGTCGATCATGAAGGGCAAGCGCGTGCTCGTCACCGGCGCCAACACCGGTATCGGCAAGTGGACGGCGATCGGCCTGGCCGAGCGCGGCGCCGCGGTGATCGCGCACGCCCGCGATCCGGAGAAGGGCCGCGCCGCGGTGGAGGAGATCCGCGGGCACAGCAGCGGCGCCGAGGTCGCTCTCGTGCTGGCGGATCTCTCCTCGCTCGCCGAGGTGCGCCGGCTGGCGGCCGAGGTGCTCGATCGCCATCCGCGGCTCGACGTCCTGGTCAACAACGCCGGCCTCATCTCGAGCCGCCGCGTCGAGACCGTCGACGGCTACGAGCTCACGTTCGCGGTCAACCACCTCGCCCCGTTTCTGCTCACCAACCTGCTGCTCGACCGCCTGCGCGCCGCGGCGCCGGCGCGCATCGTGACGGTGGCGTCGCGGGCACACCTGCGCGGCCGGCTGGACTTCGATGACCTGCACTGTCGCAAGCGATATCAGCCGTTCGACGTCTACTCGCGGTCCAAGCTGGCGAACATCCTCTTCACGCGCGAGCTGGCGCGGCGGCTCGAGGGCGCCGGAGTCACCGCGAACTGCCTGCACCCCGGCGTGGTACGCACCGAGTTCGGGTCGGACGGAGATCTGGGCGGCGTCATGGGGCTGGGGTGGTGGATGATCCAGCCGTTTCTGCTCTCGGCGCGGCAGGGAGCCGCGACCACGCTCCATCTGGCGGCCTCGCCGGAGGTCGAGGGCACGAGCGGCGAGTACTTCGATCGCCGCCGCGTCGCGCGGACGTCGAGCCGCGCGCGCGACCCGGAGGCGGCGGCGCGGCTGTGGCGGATGAGCGCGGAGATGGTCGGGCTCTCCCGGTAGAGTCGAGATGCAGCCGCTCTACAACCAGGAAGGCCGCGCGATCGCCTACATCGCGGACAACGAGGTGTCGGTCTACCTCTACCATGGCGGACCCGCCGGGTGGATCCACCAGGGCTGCGTCTACGCCTACAGCGGCAGGTTCCTGGGCTGGATGATGTACGGCTGGCTGTGCGATCCCGAGGGATATCCGGCGTTCTTCACCGATCGCTCGCAGGGCGGTCCGCGGCGTCCGCCGCGACAGGCGCGGCCGGCGCGGGGGCCGCGCGAGTTCCGACCGCAGCGCGCGCTGCGCTGGGGCCGCCCCAGCCGGCCCGGGATGAAGACCGGGTGGTCGAAGCTGTCGGACGAGAGCTTCTTCGCGCGCGCGTCCGAAGAGGAGATCGCCGGCGTGCCCGGGGACGTGGTGGAGGAGACGGCTGGAGCGATCACCGACCAGGACTGCCAGCCGGCAGCGGGAACGCAGGCCGGTGGCACGCACCCGTCGCCGGAAGATCCAGAGACCGGGCAGAAGCGAGAGGAGTAGGTGGACGCCATGACGGACCCCACGCCCGGATTCGAGACGCTGACGCTCGAGGTCGAGGGAGAGCTCGGCTTTCTCACCCTCAACCGGCCCGACCGCCTCAACGCGATGAACGCCACCATGCTCGACGAGCTGGTGGAGGCGGCGAGCTGGCTCGACCGCCATCTCGAAGTGCGGGTCGCCATCGTGCGCGGCGCCGGCCGCGCCTTCTGCGCCGGCGCCGACATCAGGGCGGCGGACACGTCGGGATCACCCAGCGCGCCGCCGCCGGGCTCGGCGTCGTGGCAGGCGCGGCGGGAGGCCGGCCAGCGCGGGCTGCGCATGACGAACGCGATCGAGCAGATGCGCGCGGTGACGGTCGCGCAGCTCCACGGATACGCCGTGGGCGGCGGCTTTCTCCTGGCCGTGAGCTGCGATCTCCGCGTCGCCGCCGAGGACGCGGTGTTCTTCATCCCCGAGGTCGAGCTCGGGATCCCGCTCACCTGGGGCGGCGTGCCGCGGCTGGTGCGCGAGCTGGGACCGGCGCTCACCAAGGAGCTGG
>DATKDQ010000059.1:0-9044 GCA_035544635.1 Thermoanaerobaculia bacterium | reverse complement strand
ACGCCGCAGGACGTTGCGCTGATCGACGCGCGCAAGGGCCTCGCCATGTTCACCAAGGTGAACGTCCCGGTGCTCGGGATCGTCGAGAACATGTCGAGCTTCGTCTGTCCCAGCTGCGGCACGGAGACGCACATTTTCCGCAACGGCGGGGGCGAGCGCACCGCCGCCGAGCTGGGCTGCCCGTTCCTGGGCTCGATTCCGCTCGATCCCGCGATCGCGGAAGGGGGCGACGCCGGGGTGCCCATCGTCGTCAGCCACCCGGACGGCCCGCACGCCGCGGCCTTCCGCGCCCTGGCCGAAGCGGTGGCGCGGCAGGCCGCCGAGGAGCGCCCGCGCCTGGTCATTCGCTAGCTCCGGACATGCTGAATAGCATGTCCTCCGCTAGCCATGCTTTTGGCGCCGCGGACGGCGCGCGGACCTTCCAGGACGAGTGCCGGGCCGGATCCGTCGTCTCGATCTGACAAGATACGCCGCCGTGGCCGTGGCATTGCTCGCCGATGCGCACGTCGGAGGGCCGGGCGGCCCGGGCGACGATCTTGCGCGGGAGCTCGGCGAGCTCGATGCTGCAGACTGCGACCTGCTGGTGGTCCTCGGTGACCTCTTCCACGTCTGGGTCGGCGACCCCCGCTACGAGACGGAGGAGATCCGGCGCCTGCTGCCGGCGCTCGAGGGCGTGCGCCGCCGGGGCATCGAGACGCGCTACGTCGAAGGCAACCGCGACTTCTTCCTGGAGGACAGCGTGTACGCGGCGCGCTTCGATTCGATCGCCCGCGAGCATGCGTTCGAGCGCGCCGGAGTGCGTTACCTCGCGGTGCACGGCGATGGCCTCAACGACCACGACTGGCGTTACCGGTTCTGGCGGCGGGCATCGAAGAACCCGCTGTCGCGCGCGGCCGCGCGCCGTCTCCCCGGGAGCGTCGCACGCCGCTGGGTCCATGCCATGGACCGACGGCTCTCCGAGACCAACTTCGAGCACAAGGCCCGCATCCCCGAGGCCGTGATCAAGCGCTATGCCGAGGCGCGGCTGGCGGAAGGCCATGACGTTCTCCTGCTCGGCCACTTCCACGAGCCGCGCCGGTTCGTCGTCAACGGAGGCGAGGTGCGCATCGTCGACGCGTGGTTCCGCGCGCGAAGGCTCGAGTGGCTGCCATGAGCGCGCCGGAGGCTCGCCAGGCGCGCGCGGTGCCGTCGGGGCGGACCGTCGGCGGCGCGATCGTGGTCCCGCCGTCGAAGAGCGTCTCGCACCGCTACCTCAATCTCGCTCTCCTCGCCCGCCAACCGCTCGCGATCGAGCGCCTGCTCGACGCCGAGGACATTCGCCACTTCCGCGCGGCGCTCGAGGCGCTGGGTTTCCGACTGGAAGAGAGCGGCTCGACGCTCGCGATCGAGCCGCCGGCCGAGGGGCCGCGAGAGGCGGAGATCTTCTGCGGCAACGCGGGCACGCTCTACCGTTTCCTCACCGCGAGCCTCACGGTGGTGCCGGGCGACTGGGTGCTCGACGGCAGCCCGCGGCTGCGCGAGCGGCCGATCGCGCCACTGGTCGAGACGCTGCGGGAGCTCGGCGCGCGGATCCGCTACCGCGAGCGCGAGGGGCGCGCGCCGCTTCAGATTCAGGGTGGGACGCTCACCGGCGGCGAGACGACGCTCGACGCCGCCGAATCGAGCCAGTACGCCTCTGCGCTGGTGATGGCGAGCGCGTGCGCACGGCGACGATCGCGCGTGCGGCTCCGAGCGCTGGTGTCGTCACCGTACCTCGAGATCACGCTTGCCGCGCTTCGCGAGTTCGGGGTGGTGGTCGAGCGCGACGCGGAGGGCGCCGTGCTCGAGGTCGAGCCGGGTGGCTTGCGCTCGCCCGGCGGTGTGGTCGTAGAGGGCGACTACTCGGCCGCCACCTATCCCGCGGTGGCGGCGCTCGTCACCGGCGGCAGGGTCTCGCTCCTGGGGCTGCAGCCGGATTCCACCCAGGGCGATCGCGACTTCTTCCGGCTGCTCGAGGCGGCCGGCGCGCGCGTCGAGGCGACGGCGAGCGGCGTCGACGTGTGGCCCGGCCGCCTGCGCGCGATCCACGCCGATATGCGCGACATGCCCGATCAGGTCCCCACGCTCGCCGCGCTGGCGCCGTTCCTCGAGGGCACCACCGCGATCACCGGGGCGGCGCACCTCCGGATCAAGGAGAGCGACCGGCTGGCGGCGATGGCGAGCGAGCTCGCCCGGGCGGGTGTGCCGGTGCGCGAGCTCGCCGGCGGATTGGTGGTCGAAGGCTCCTGGCACGATCGCGAGCCGCCGTCGGATCCGGTGGTGATCGACGCCCACGACGATCACCGCATCGCGATGTCGATGGCGCTGGTGGGGCTGCGCCGCCCCGGCATCGCCATCGCCGACCCGGACGTGGTGGGCAAGTCGTACCCGAATTTCTGGCGCGATCTCGAGACCCTCTTGGGTTGACTTGCCCGCGCCCAGCCTCCGATTCGAGCTCCTCCACCCCTGCCTCACCGATCCACAGCCGTCGGCGCCGCTCGATGCGGCGCCGCTCTCGGATCGCCAGCGGCTCGGTGTCCTGCTCGAGGGCTGCGCGCTCGACGCGCACCTGGCGAGGCTCGGACGGTGGCCCACCGCGGGATGGGAGGAGGCCCGCGTCTCGGGCGGCGGGCGGCTGGTCGCGGTGAGAATCGCCAGCGCAGAGGCTCGCCAACGCGACTACCCGTCCGTTCGCGCCCTCGCTCTCCTGCGGCGCCTGTTCGGGAGCGAGGGCATCCCCGGGCGTGGCGAGGGGCGACGCGTCGCGCGCTGTCTCCTGCGCCGCTGGTCGCTTTACGTGACCGTGGTGGGCGCCGACGAGATCGTCGCCGACGTGCTGGACTCCGCTCCCTTCCTCTGGCTCGAGAGCTTTGCCGCATACCGCGAGAGCCTGGTCGCGCGGATCGTCGTCGGCCAAGAGGGTGAGACGCTCGCCGTGGCCGGCCGCGCCTCCTTCCGTCGCCGGGCGCTGCGACAGGCCGCGGCGTTCGCCGAGCTGCTCGATCAGGTGCGCGGTCCCGAGGCGCTCGCGCTCTGGCGCGGGGAGTCGGCGGACGAGGTGCGCGAGCCGCGGTCGGCAGCCTCCTCGCCGCGGCTGGTCGTCGGCGCCGGGCACCAGCGGCGGCACGCGGACCACGATCTCGGGCGTCTCGAGGCGTCGTGCCGGCTCGGCCGCTGGCACGCGGCGGCGCTCGAAGCCGGGCGACTTCGCCGCGCCGGGCTCGACCCCGATACGCGAGTGCGGGTGGCACGGCTGGCGATCGAGGCGCTCCTCTACCTGAGTCGTTGGCGGCGCGCGGCGGAGTGGGCTGCGTTCGCCGAGCGGTGCGCCGGGGGGGAGGCTCTCGAGGAGGCGCGGCGCCTGCGGTCGTGGGTGGAGCAAGAGAGCGGCGCCGCGGAGCTCGATCCCGTCGCCATGATCCGCCGGGCGGCCACCGCGCTGCGGGATCGCGAGCGCCCGCCGGCGGAGCGCGCGCGGCTCTGGCTCGAGGTCGGCCGCGGCCGCGCGGCGGTGGGAGCCGAGAGCGCCGAGCGGGCCTTCGGCCACGCGCTGCGACAAGCGCGGAGAGGCGACCATCCGGTCGATCTGTGGCGCGCCGCCGCGTCGCTCGTCGGGGCGCGCGTGCGCCGTGGCGCGCTCCACGGCGCCGAAGAGGCGGCCGCGTGCCTGCGCGATCAGGCGCGGACGGCCGGCGATCGACGGCGCGAGCTCGAGGCCGAGGTGCTGGCGCTCCGGCTGGAGCTCGGACGCGGGCACGCAGAGCGGGTCGCGACCCGCGCCGCCGCCATCCTCGATCGTCCGCCGCGAAGCGGTTTGGCGCGCGTCACGGGGGAGATCGGGATCCTCGCGGCGCGCGCTCTGGGGTGGGCGGGCAGGCGCGGCGAAGCGGCGGGCCGGCTCGGCGCCGCCCCATCCAGCGCGATCGCCGTGCTCGACCCCGAGGAGCGCGCGGCGGTGTGGGCGCTCGCCGGTCGCCGCGACCGCGCGCTCGAGGCTGCGAGGCGCCTCGGTCGGGAAGGGGCATGGCGGCGGCTGCTCGAGGACGGCGCGGTCGATCTCGCCCGACTCGCCCCGGGCCTCGACGGCTTCCGCCGCGCGCGGCTCGTGGTCGACGCGGTGCTCATCGGAGGACGGCCTCTCGAGCGGGATCGCCGCGAGGCTTCCGACGTGCTGTCGCGCTGCGGCGCCGAAGCGCTGGCCGCCCGCCTGATGGCGGACGCCGCCCGACCGTGGAGCGCGGCGTGCCGCTTCCTCGCAGAGCCCTCACCCGGCCGCCTGGACATTGCGCGGCTGTTTCGGGACGCGGGCTACTCCGAGGTCGAGCTGACGTGGATCGCCGGAGACGGGTCCACAGATCGCCTCGTCGGGGGGCCGGGTGGCCGGGCCGAGGTGGTGACCGCCGTCACCGCCGGACAACTCGTCCTGCGGTGCGAAGAGCCCGTGCGCGAAGACCTGCGCGCACTCCTGGCTCTCGTGCGCGATCGCCTGGCGCGCCAGGTCGCGCCCTCGGGCCGCTCGCCCGCCGCGATCGCCGACGGCCGCGGGCTTCGCGCCCAGGTCGAAGCGCGGGGCGGGATGGTGGGTAGGAGCCGCGCGCTGCTCGACGCGCTGGAGCGAATCGATCGCCTCGCGCGCGGCGAGGTGCCGGTGCTCGTTCTCGGCGAGACCGGGACCGGCAAGGAGCTGGCCGCGAAGCGGCTCCACCGCGCGTCGTCGAGGCGCGAGCGACCGTTGCTCGCGGTGAACTGCGCCGCGCTGTCGGAGAGTCTCCTCCTCTCCGAGCTCTTCGGTCACGCGCGCGGAGCCTTCACGGGCGCCGACCGCGATCGCGCCGGAGTCTTCGAGACGGCGGAGGGTGGCGTCGTCTTCCTCGACGAGATCGGCGATCTGCCGCTCGCGGCGCAGGGAGCCCTGCTGCGCGTGCTGCAGGAGCAGGAGGTGCGGCGCGTCGGAGAGAGCAAGGCGCGGACGGTCGACGTCAGGGTGGTGGCGGCCACCCACCGCGACCTGGCGTCCCTGGTGGAGCGAGGAGAGTTCCGCCGCGATCTCTACTACCGGCTCAACGTCGCCACGGTCACACTGCCGCCGCTGCGGGAGCGGGGGGACGACGTGCTGCTCCTGGGGCGCCACTTCCTCGCCGAGCACGGCGGGGCGCTGCGCCTGGCCCCGGACGCCGAGGCCGGGCTGCTCGCCTGCCCCTGGCCGGGCAACGTGCGCGAGCTGCGGAGCGTGGTGCAGGTCGCCGCGACCGTTCACGAGGGCGATGGCGTGCTCCATGCGCGCGACCTCGAGCTGCCCCGGCCGGAGGGCCGCTGCGCCTCCTACCACGCCGCGCTCGATGCGGAGCGGCGCCGCCTGCTCGGTGCCGCGCTCGCCGCGGCGGGTGGGCGGCGCGCCGAGGCGGCGAGGCGTCTCGGCATCACCCCGCAGGCCGTCTCCTATCTCGTTCGACGGCTCGGTCTCGAGCCCGGAGCCGGCACCGCGATGGGCCTGGCGGAGGGGGCGCTCGCGGCCGTACCGCGCCGCGACCGTCCACGCTCGCGGAACCCCGGTCGCCGCCATGGATTGTCGTAGCGCTGGTCAAGAACTGTCATGAGCCGAACCCGCTCCGGCACAGCCAGAGCGCAATCTCCTCGCATGAGGGGGACGCGAGGTCGATATTCTCGTGCTCGACCTGGTACGCTCGTTGCTCAGAGAGGGGTGTCCATGAGAGGGGTTGAGCGTGGTCTACTGCGTGCTCGAGGAGGGTTCACCCTGCTCGAGCTGCTCATCGTCGTGGCCATCATCGGCATCATCGCCGCGCTCTTGATCCCCAACCTGCTCGAGGCGCTCAACAAGTCGAAGCAGAAGCGCACGATGACCGACATCCGGCTCACCGGCACCGCCTGGTTCTCCTGGGTCACCGATCAGGTGGCCGCCGGCGCCGCGGGAGCCAGCGCCAACCTGCTCGACTGGAGCGACCTGTTCACTGTCCAGGGCTACGGGCAGCTCGAAGAGATCCTGGTGCCCGACTACGCCGCGTTCATCCCGCAGAAGGACGCCTGGGGGAACAACTACGAGTACGGTGCCACCGCCGATCCCAACGACACCGTCCCCATCGGCGTCCGGTCGACCGGCGCCGATGGGGAGTTCCAGGTCAGCGACGAGTACACTCCGGGCGCGTTCTTGGCGACCGACTTCATCCAGGACATCGTCTGGGCGGGCGGCTACTTCGTGCGCTGGCCTGCCGGGCATCTGGTGGAATAGTCTTGCGCCTCGCGGCGCGAGAGCCGTGACGCGAAGCCGGCGCCGCCGCCGGTCGGGCGTCCTACCGCCCGCGTCGCCTCTCTTTCGCTCCGCGCCGAAAACGTCCAGGGAGGTTCGCAATGTCGATCCGTGTCGGAGAGCCCGCGCCAGACTTCGCGCTTCGTGGTACCCAGTCCGACGATCCGGTGAGCCTGTCTTCGTTCCAGGGCCGGCAGAACGTCGTCCTGCTGTTCTTTCCGCTCGCCTGGACCTCGGTCTGCACCAAGGAGCTGTGCTCCATCCGCGACTCCTACGCCGAGTACGGGAAGCTGAACGCGCAGGTGCTGGGGATCTCAGTCGACAGCCCGTTCGCGCTGAAGGCCTGGTCGAAGGAGGAGGGCTTCCCGTTTCCGCTGCTCTCCGACTTCAATCGTGAGGTGTCGGCGAGCTACGGTGCACTGTACGAGAACCTGATGGGACTCAAAGGCGTCGCCAAGCGCGCGGCGTTCGTCGTCGACCGCGCCGGCGTCGTGCGCCACGCGCAGGTTCTGGACAAGGCGAGCGATCTGCCGGACTTCACCGCGGTCCAGCGCGTCCTCTCCGACATCGGTTGACCGGCGGGAGCGAACGCGTGGCAAAGCGTCGAACCGAGAAGCTCTACAGCCTGGCCGAGGTCTCGCGCAAGACCGGGATCTCGCTCGCATCCCTGCGCCGCTACCGTGCTCTCCACGCCGATCGCATTCCGTCGCAGGGCGAGGGACGGCGTCAGCGGTTTCCGGAGTCGGCGCTCGTCGTCTTCGAGACCCTGAAGCAGGAGGGCATGGCCCGGCGCGGCCGCGGTCGGAGAAGATCGGAGGCGGCGGAGGGCGCCGCGAAGGGGAGCGCGGCGGCCCGGGCCGCCGGGAAACGGCGCACCGGGAGGCCGGGCGCGACGAGCCGAGGAGTCCGTCGCAAGGGAGGTGCCGGCACCCGAAGGGCAGTGCGGACGGTCGGGGGCAACCGCGAGTCGCTCCTGTCTCTGGTCCAGATCGGTCAGATGACCGGCATCTCCTATCCGACGCTCCTGCGCTACGTGAGGCTGCACCTCGGCCGCCTGCCGCACGCCGGGACCGGTCGCAAGCGCCGGTTCCATCCGGAGGCGGTTGCGGTGTTCCGAGAGCTGCGCGAGCAGAGCCGGTACGGCCGACGCGGTGGTGAGCGATCCGCGGTCGGTGCGCCCTCGGTCGCCCGTCAGTTGGCGCGGCTCGAGCGCGGCCAGCGCGATCTCGCGCGGCAGCTGCGCGACCTGAAGAAGACGCTGCGCCGGCCGTTTCGGATCAGGCTCGAGCGCTGATCGGGCGGCGATCGTGGAGCCCGTTCCCGCCGGTCACTCGGTCGGCGCTCTCCGGTTCGAGCCGCGGCCGGCTAGCGATCCGCCGCGCCTGGCGCGCGCGCAGCCAGGTGATCCCATCCCAGGTCCGCGAGCGGCGCGGCTCGCCCTTCGGCGTCGACGACCCTCACGCTTCGGCCCGACTCGATGCGGCCGACGGCGCGGCAGCCGAACCGCGCGTCCGGCGCGGCGCCTTCGGGAAGTGTGAACAGCAGGACGTAGTCCTCGCCGCCGCCGAGCTGAAGCGCCAGCGGATCGAGTCCCAGCCGCTCCGCCAACGACGCGAATCCGGGCGCTCGGGGGAGGCGCTCGGCCTCGATCACTGCGCCCACGGCGCTCTCCGCGCACAGCCGGTGGAGGTCGCGTGCCACGCCGTCCGACACGTCGATCGCCGCCCCCCGGGGCCGGCGCGAGAGCCAGGCGCCGAGCTCCAGCTGCGCCTGCGGCAGGAGATGGCGGCGCACGGCCCGCCGCGCCGCGCGATCGAGATTCGCCCGGAGCTTCGGCAGGCGCGGCAGGACGACTCCCCGCATGCCGGCGCGCGCTCCGCGCCGCACCAGCTCGAGCCCCAGCGCCGACTCGCCGACCGTGCCGCCCAGGTAGATGGCGTCGCCCGGGCGCGCTTCGGACCTCCGGAGCCACCGTCGCGCACCGGGCCAGCGTTCGCCGATCAGGTTCAGGCTGGCGTGGACCTCGGCCGCGGCGGCGAGGTCGCCGCCGGCCAGCGTCAGCCCGCGGCGCGAGGCCTCGCGCAGGAGGCTCGAGAAGAAGCGACGGTGCGCGAACCCGGGCGGCGCCGCCAGCGCGAGGAAAGCGTGTACCGGACGCGCCCCCATCGCCGCGAGGTCCGAGAGGTTCACGGCGAGGAGCCGCCGGGCGAGGACGGCGGCGTCGAGGCCCTTCGGGAAGTGGACTCCGGCGATCTGGAAGTCGACCGTGACGACGTGGTGGGAGCGCGGCGGCAGCATCGCCGCGTCGTCGCCCAGGAGCCCGGCGGTCTCGGGCCGCGCGGCCAGCCAGGAGACGAGCGTCCGCTCGGTCTCCCGCCGGGCGCTCTTTCGCTCCTCCGGAGCGGTCGGCGGCGAGCCTCCGGAGCGTGCTGGGTAGCACGATCCTCCGGCTAGATGCTGTTTGGCGCCGCGGACGGCGCGCGTCGCCCGTCCGCGGACGGACGGGCTCCCGTGCTCCGAAACGCTGACCTGCATTACTCGGACACCCTCCTAGGCGCCACTTGGCGGTTCCGATCCGGGGCGCGGCGCGTTCCGCGGATCCGCTGGCTCGAGAGGTGCCGGATCGGCGGCCGGTGCCGGGATGAGGGCGACCTCCAGCAGCTCCGCCATGTGATCGACGAAGCGGAAGCGGAGGTCGCGGCGCACGGCCGGAGGGACCTCGCGGAGGTCGCGCTCATTCTGTCGCGGCAGGACCAGTGTC
>DATKDQ010000058.1:0-27176 GCA_035544635.1 Thermoanaerobaculia bacterium | reverse complement strand
TCGAGACGACGCTGGGCGAGCGGGCCTGGAACGGCGTGCTCTACTCACCGGGCTCGTCCTCGGCGTCGGGGCTGTAGCGCCCATCGCGGCTAGCCTCCGGAACGTGCTGCGTAGCACGTTCCTCCGGCTAGATGCTGGTGGCGCCGAGGACGGCGCGCGTCGCGTGTCCCTTAGGACACGCTCCTAGCTCACGACTCGAGCAGCAGGCGCGCCGGCTCCTCGACCACCTCCTTGACGCGGCGCAGGAACGTGACCGCCTCCGCGCCGTCCACCAGCCGGTGATCGTAGGTCAGAGCCAGGTACATCATGGAGCGAATGACGACCTGACCGTCGCGTGCCACCGGCCGCTCCTGGATCGCGTGCAGCCCGAGCACCGCGGTCTGCGGCGGGTTGACGAGCGGTACCGAGAGCAGCGACCCGAAGACGCCGCCGTTGGTGATGGTGAACGTGCCGCCGGTGAGATCGTCCACCTCGAGCTCCCCCGAGCGTGCGCGGCGCGCCAGGTCCTCGATCGCCTGCTCGATGTCGGCGAAGCTCAACCTCTCGGCGTCGCGAACCACCGGCACCACCAGTCCGCGCTCGGTCGCCACTGCGATCCCGACGTCGCAGTAGTCGCGATAGACGATCGCGTCTCCCTTGATGCGGGCATTGAACTTCGGATAACGCCGCAGCGCGTCGACGGCCGCCTTGACGAAGAACGACATCAGGCCGAGACGGACGTCGTAGCGAGCCTCGAAGGTCTCGCGCCATTCGCGCCGGAGCTCTTGGACGGCGCCCATGTCCACCTCGTTGAAGGTAGTGGTGAGCGCGGTCTCGAGCTGCGCCTCGACCAGGCGCTTCGCGATCCGGCGGCGGATCGGAGTCATGGCAACCGTCTCTTCCCGGCGTTCGGGCGCCGTGCCGGAGCGCGCCTCTCTCGGCTCCTCGCCCTGCTCCGCCTCCACCGTCCGAGGCTCGCGGCCGGACGCCGCCGCGAGCGACGGCGACTCCCGCTCGGCGCGCATCGGGGGCGGCTCCTCGCCGGGAGGCTCCTTCATGGGTGGAGGCTCTTCGCGAGGAGGCGCCTGCGGGGGCGGCTCCCTGCGCGGTGGCTCCTCGATGGGGGGCTCCCGCCGCGGTGGCTCCTTGCGCGGAGGCCTTCGCTCAGGCGGCTCCTTGCGCGGCGGCTCCTTGCGCGGCGGCTCCTTCTTCGGAGGCTCCTTCTCGGGCGACGGCTCCCCGTCCCCGGCCTCCGCGCCGTCGTCGATGGTCCCGATCACGCCGCCGACCGGCACCGACTCGCCCTCCTGGGCGGTGATCGAGGCGAGGATGCCCGACGCCGGCGACGGCAGCTCGACGTCGACCTTGTCGGTCTCGAGCTCCGCGATCGGCTCGTCCTTCTCGACCCGATCGCCCTCGGCCTTGAGCCAGCGGGTGATCACCGCTTCGGTGACGGATTCGCCGACCGTCGGGATCGTGAGCTCCACCGTCATCGCACCTCCTGGTTGGTTACCGCTATCGGCAGTCGGCACCCACTCCTCCCCCACCGAACGCCGCGTCGAGCAGCTCCCGCTGCTCGAGCTGATGGCTGGCGTACGATCCGGTCGCCGGGCTCGCCGACGCCGGTCGCGACACACCGGTGAGGGGGAAACGCTCGAACATGCTTCCGCAGAACAGGCGCTCGACGTACGGCCACGCGCCCTGGTTCGCCGGCTCCTCCTGCACCCACACCACCCGCGTGCGGTCGGGATACGGCGCGAGCGCGGCCCGCAGCGCGTCCTGCGGCCACGGGTAGAGCTGCTCGAGGCGGGCGATCGCGGTGTCCCACCGCCGCAGCGCCTGGCGCCGCTCCACCAGCTCGAAGTAGATCTTGCCGCTGCACAGCAGCACGCGCGACGGCGGCGCCGCGACGTCGGGCGTCTCTTCGGCATGACTGTCGGGCAGCACCGCCTGGAACCGGCCCGTGGCCAGATCTTCGAGACTCGAGACCGACTGCCGGTGACGCAGCAGGCTCTTCGGGGTCAAGAGCACGAGCGGCTTGCGTATCGGGCGCGCCACCTGGCGGCGGAGCACGTGGAAGTACTGCGCCGGGGTGGTCGGCTGCACGATCTGCAGGTTGTCCTCGGCCGCGAGCTGGAGCAAGCGCTCCAGGCGCGCGCTCGAGTGCTCGGGTCCCCTGCCCTCGTAGCCGTGCGGCAGGAGCAGGCCGAGACCCGACAGCCGCCACCACTTGTCCTCGGCGCTGGCGAGGAACTGATCGATCACCACCTGCGCCGCGTTCACGAAGTCGCCGTACTGCGCCTCCCAGAGCACCAACGCCTCGGGCCGATCGAGGCTGTACCCGTACTCGAATCCGAGCACCCCGACCTCGGACAGCGGGCTGTTCCAGATCTCGACCGGAGCCTGCCCAGGGGCGACGTAGGAGAGCGGCCGCCAGGTGTCGCCGGTCTCGACGTCGTGCAGGACCGCGTGGCGCTGGCCGAAGGTCCCGCGCTCGGTGTCCTGTCCCGACAGTCGCACCGCCGTGCCGGTGGCCGCCAGGCTGGCGAAGGCCAGGGCCTCCGCCGCCGCCCAGTCGATCGGACGCTCGCCGGCGGCCATGGCGCGGCGCTGGCCGAACCCGCGCTCGAGCTTGGGGTGGAGGTGGAAGCCGTCGGGCAGGCGCGTGAGTGCGAGCAGCAGCTCCTGCAAGTGCTCGAGCTGGACCGCGGTGGGGACCTCCTCGACCTCGGCGTCGCAGCCGCCGCGATAGCCCGCCCATACTCCCGACGGCGGCGCGTGCTCGAGAGCCGCCGGAGGCCCCTCGCGCGTCTCTGCCAGAGCCGCCTCGAGCCGCGCCTTCGCCTGCGCCAGCATCGCCTCCACCTCGCCCGCGGTGGTCACGCCGAGCTCGACCAGGCGGCGGGCGTAGCTCGCGCGGGTCGACTCCTGCTCGCGGATCTTCCGGTAGAGCAGCGGCTGGGTGAACGAAGGCTCGTCCGCCTCGTTGTGGCCATGGCGGCGGTAGCCGTAGAGGTCGATGAACACGTCGCGCGCGAACCGCCGGCGGAAGTCCATGGCCAGCTCGACCACGCGGAGCACCGCCTCCGGATCGCCGCCGTTGACGTGGAAGATCGGCGAGTCGAGCATCCTCGCGACGCCGGTCGCGTACTCGCTCGAGCGCGTCTCCGAGGGCGGCGTGGTGAAGCCGATCTGGTTGTTGACCACGACGTGCAGCGTGCCGCCCACGCGGTACGCCGGAAGCTCGCTCAGCACCAGCGTCTCCTGCACCACGCCCTCGCCCGCGAGCGAAGCGTCGCCGTGGATGAGGAGCGCGAGACTGTGCTCGCGGCTCGAATCGCCGCTGCGGTCCTGCTTCGCGCGCACCCGTCCCACCGCGACCGGGTCGATGAACTCGAGATGGCTGGGATTGAAACAGAGCGAGAGATGGACCCGATCGCCGGCCGCGGTCACGCGGTCGCTCGAGTGGCCGAGGTGGTAGCTGACGTCGCCGCTCCCCTTGAAGCGCCGCGGCTCGCGGTCCTCGAACTCCCGGAAGATCTGGCGCGGCGGCTTGCCGAGGACGTTGGCGAGCACGTTGAGCCGGCCGCGATGCGCCATGCCGATCACGATCTCGGCTACACCCTGCACCCCGGCCTTGTCGATCGCGAGATCGAGCAGCGGAATGAGCGTCTCGCTGCCCTCGATCGAGAAGCTGGTGGCTCCCAGGTACTTGCGGCGCAGGAAGACCTCGAACGCCTCGGCCTCGGTGAGCCGGTCGAGAATGCGCAGGCGCGTCGTCGCGTCCGGCGCGGTGTCCCGATCGCTCTCCATCTTCGCGGCGACCCATTCCCGGGCCCTACCGTCGCCGATGTGCATGAACTCGACGCCGATCGGGCCGCAGTAGATCCGGCGTATGCGATCGATCACCTCGCGCACCTGGCGCCGGTGGCGCCCGCGGGCTCCCACCACGGGGCGGTCGAGGTCGCTCGCGGTGATGCCGTTGCGCGCGGGGTCGAGCTCGGGCGGCGACGGGCGCTCGCGATCGAGGGGATCGATGCGCGCGGCGCGGTGGCCGTGGACGCGGTACTGCCACACCAGGCGATCGACGCGATGCTGGAGGTCGGCGGCGGCGCTCGCTTCCGCGGAGGCCGGCGGCGCGGCAGCCGCCTCGTCCTCGGCTCCGGCGGACGGGACTGCGGGCGGCTCCGGCCGCGCGAAGGTCGGACCCGACGCCGCCGCGCCCGTCGACCCGTCGCCCCCGCCGTCGGCGAGGTAGGCGCGCCAGCCCGCCGGCACCGCGCTCGGATCGCGCGCGAACTCGGCCAGCATGCGCTCGAGGAACGCGGCGCTGAGGAGGCTCTCCTCAGGGCCACGTAGGGGGAGCTCGGTCCTTCGGTCCCTGGTGCTCACCTGCGTCTCGCCTGCCCGGAGGCGCGGCGCTCGCCCCGCGAGCGAAGCCCCTCCATGCTCAGCCTAGCCGATGACCAGCCTAGCGTCGCTCCTGCCAGAACATCGCCGTTTCCGGAGCTAGGAATGGGTCCGAGTAGCTGCGTCGCATCTGTGCGGGGCGCGAAGCGCCAGCGCCGTCCTCGGCGCCAAACAGCAACTAGCCGGAGGAACGTGCTATCAGCACGTTCCGGAGGCTAGCGCGCCGAGGTGTGGTACACCCATTGCAACGCCGGAGCGCGGCGCCGGTCTCTTTACGAGCCCGGTGCCCCGAGGCATCTGGCGTAGTCACGCCAGACGGCGCCGCACGGCCTCAAGCGCTACCCCCGTACGGTCGCGCGGCGCCCCCTCGGCCCTCCTCGCGAGCCCTTCGCTCTGGACCGTTCAGGGAGAACTTCCCCGGGGCCGCTCGTGGGGGGCCCGGTCGGGCGCCCATCGCCGTCCGGCGTGGCCCCGGCCTCAGTGACGCGTGAAGGGTCGCACCACGACGACGGCCATCCGGGACCCCGCCGCGGGCTCGACCGAGAGCGCCGCCGTGTCCTGCTCGGCGGGTGGCGCCTCGCCGACCGCCGCCTCGCTCGCGGATGCGGGAGCCACCACCAGCGCCGAGGCGGATGTGCTCCTGTCCGCGGCGCCCGGCGCCGCGAGCGTCCTCACGGCATGCAGAGGAAGGCCACGAGCGACGTGCAGATAGCGTCGGACCGCCTGGGCGCGAGCCAGATCCAGGGCGCGGCCCCCGGGCTGGCCGGAACCGGCCCTCACCTCGAGGTAGTACCCGGCGTCCTCCATCTTTAGCCGCTCCGCGAGCTGGTCCAGCAGGGCGCGCGACCTGTCGGTGAGCTCGGCCGAGTCGGCCTCGAACGGCAGACCTTGGAGCCAGTACACCGTCTCGCCGAGCAGCCCGCCGGCGGTCGTCTGCTCGGCGGCGCGTGCGTTGTCCGCCGCCAGGAGGGCCTGCGCCCGGGTGGCGGCCACCCGCTCTTCCCGCCGGCTCAGGAGCTGAGCCTCGCGGTCGATCGCCTCGGTCAGCGAGTCGAGCCGCTGCTCCAGACGCTCGAGATTGGCGCGCTTCGCTTCGAGCTCGCTCACCTGGTCGCGCACCTGACCGCGCGTCGCGCATCCGGCTAGAGCGATAAGCAACAGGGAAAAAGTCCCGGCTTCCCTGATCTTCATGGCTCGTCCGTTCTTCGTTGGGTCGGCCTCGGTGCCGCAGCCGCGCGCACCGATGCTCCGTAGGGAGTGGAGCAAGGCTGGTGCCAGTCCTCACGCTGTGGCATCCACCGGCTCTCCTGGGCGCGGGTAGTCTGGCTTCGGCGCTCGGCTTGCGCATCAGCCGTCGGAAGTAGGCCTCTCGGGTACAGGGGGCGCGTCGCTGGCATCCGCCCCGGCGCGCCGCCTGGTCCCTTCCCCATCCTCTCGTCGCCGTCCGCCAGCCCGCCCGCCCAGCGTCCCGCCCCCGACCGACTCACCTTCAGTCGCGGCCGGCGCTCCCGCGCGCTCGGTGATCTGTTTCACATTAGAAACAATGTTTCACATTAGAAACAATGTGATGCGTTTCACATTAGAAATCAAGCATTAACCCTCCTACACGGACCGGAGATCGCACTAGGCGTGACATCTTTCGATTTACATGCCATGGGTGCTTCCCTGAGCCGAGATGATCATTTACACTGATTGTGATGGCGTGGCGAACGGTGTTACCCAGCTCCGAGACCGGCACCCGACGGCTCACGCCGCAGAGCGCCGGGGGGAGCCGCGCGCCCGCTATGGCCCCGCCCGGATCCGGCACTCCGGCGCGCGCCAGCGACCGCCGGCAGTTCCTGAGGACCCTGGCGCTCGGCACCGCGGGAGTGGTGGGCGCCCCCATGATCCTCAGGGGCCGCTGCCGGCTGCTGGCCGCGCCCACCGCAGGGGCTCCCCTCGTCGACATCCCCACGCGCGCGCTCGATCTGGTGCTGGGATCCACCGTGATCGACATGCTGGGCCTGCTCACCCTCGACTGGAACCAGCTCTTCCGCTGGCACCGCGATCCGAGCGCATTCGCGGAGGCCGACTTCCGCAAGCTCCAGGCGTCGGGGATCAATGTGTTCCACCCCGCAGTCGAGCCCAGCGAGGTCGACGCCCATCGCGCTGCACTGCGCTGGCTCGGCGACTGGCGGCGGCTGATCCAGGGACAGGGCTGCTTCTTCACGCGCATCGATTCGATCAGCGATCTGCTGGTAGCCCCGAAGCAGAGGCGGATTGGCGTGGTGATGGGGTTCCAGAACTCGAACCACTTCGCCAGCACCGCGGACGTCGAGGCCTTCTATGGCCTCGGTCAGCGCGTATCGCAGCTCACTTACAACACCCGTAACCGCCTGGGCTTCGGCTGCTTCGAGAAGGTCGACCGCGGGTTGACGCCATTCGGCGCCGACATCGTGGCGGCGATGAACCGCGTCGGCATGACCATCGACGTGTCGCATTGCGGCGAGCGCACCAGCCTCGAGGCGATCGCGGCGTCGAAGCGGCCCGTGCTGGTGACGCATTCCAACTGCAGAGCGCTGGTCCTCCACGCGCGCTGCAAGTCCGACCAGGTGATCCGGCTGCTCGCCGCCGGCGGCGGCGTCATGGGCATCACCATGGTGCGCGCGTTCGTGAGCTTCCGGCCACAACCGACGATCGAGGACCTGCTCGACCACTTCGATCACGTCGCGAGGCTGGCGGGCCCGGAGCACGTCGGCATCGGTAGCGACGTCGACGTCGACGCGGCGGATCCGCGGACCGGGCGCACCCGCGCCGCCTACGACATCCGCGGCCTGCATCCCGCGACGCGCGTGTTCCAGCTCGCGGAAGGTCTGCTGCGGCGCGGCTACTCCGAACGCGACGTCGAGCTCGTCCTCGGCGGCAACTTCGTGCGCGTCCTCACCGAGACCTGGCCGGACAGCTCGTGGATGCCGTCGCCGGACCGCGACCTCGCGCGCGACCCCTTCTGCCCGGTGCCGCTCCCGATCGAAGCGCGTTCCTGATCTCGAAGCGCGCTCCCGATCCCGGCGCCGCTCCTCGGCCCCCCGTAGAATCGCCCCACCGTGCCTGAGCGCCGCGCATACGCGCGTCCACCGGAGCCTTCGCCTCTGCTCACCGACTTCTACGAGCTCACCATGGCACAGGCCTACCATCGTGAGTCGCTCCATCGGCCCGCCGTCTTCAGCCTGTACTTCCGTGCGCTGCCGCCGGCACGAAACTACGTTCTGGCCTGCGGCCTCGGCGACGCCCTGAGCTACCTCGAGACGCTGCGCTTCGGCGGCGCCGACCTCGATGCGCTGGCCGGGACGGGCGGCTTCGACGACGGGTTCCTTCGTTGGCTCGAAGGGTTTCGCTTCGCCGGCGACGTACGGGCGATGCCGGAAGGGACACCGGTCTTCCCCGACGAGCCGCTGCTCGAGATCGAGGCCTCTCTACCCGAAGCCCAGCTCGTCGAGACCCTGGTGATGAACCATGTGCACCTGCAGAGCGTCCTCGGGTCGAAGGCGGCCCGCGTCGTCCACGCCGCCGGCGGGCGCCCGGTGGTCGACTTCGGGATGCGCCGCATGCACGGCATCGACGCGGCGTGGAGGTCGGTGCGCGCGTTCTGGATCGCGGGCGTTGCGGCCACCAGCAATGTCGCCGCCGGCCTGCACTACGGCGTCCCGATCACCGGCACCATGGCGCACAGCTACGTGCAGGCGCACGACGACGAGCTCGAGGCATTCAGGGAGCTCACCGCCCTCTATCCCGAGACCGCGCTCCTGGTCGACACCTACGACACGCTCGCGGGCGTGCGGCGGGTGGTCGAGCTGGCGCGCCAACTCGGGCCTGCGTTTCGCGTCCGCGCCATCCGCCTCGACTCCGGGGATCTCGCGGAGCTCGCGAAGCGGAGCCGCGAGATCCTCGACGCCGCCGGGCTGGAGCGCGTCGAGATCTTCGCCAGCGGCGGTCTCGACGAGCTCGAGATCGCCGCGCTCCTGGCCGATGGCGCTCCGGTCGACGGCTTCGGGGTCGGGACCCGCATGGGGACGTCGAGCGACGCGCCCACCCTCGACCTGGCCTACAAGCTCGTGGCCTACGCCGGGCGCGGTCGCCTCAAGCTCTCTCCCGGCAAGCGGATCCTGCCCGGCCCCAAACAGGTGTTCCGCCGGGAAGTGGGGGGTGTGGCCGAGCAGGACGTCGTCGCCTGTGCCGGCGAGCGCCTTCCGGGCAGGCCGCTCCTGGTTCGGGTGATGCAGGGGGGAGTGCGAACCGACTCCGGGCAGGCGTCCCTCGAAGAGGCGCGGGCGAGGGCGCGCGACGAGATCGGGCGCCTCCCGGACCGGCTGCGGCGTTTGGAGCGAGCCGAGCCGGCCTATCCGGTGGCGATCAGCGGGGCGCTCCGGTCGCTCGCCGACGAGACCGCCGACCGGGCCCTGGAGGCGGCCGAGTGACCCGCCTGGTCGAGCCGCGTCGTGCGGCGGCTGAACTTCCCGAGGCGACCGCCGTAGAATAGGAAAGACCTGGACGCCAACAGGAGAAGCGCATGCACCACCGCTCCCTCGTCCTCGGCGCAGCGGCAGCCCTCACCCTGCCGGTCGCCGCCGCCGCCCTCGACGCGCCGACCTTCAACCGCGACATCGCCCCGATCCTCTATGCCAACTGCGTCGGCTGTCACTCCCCCAACCAGATCGGGCCGATGTCCCTGCGCACCTACGACGAGGCGCGGCCGTGGGCCAAGTCGATCGCGCAATCGGTTCAGAGTCGGACGATGCCGCCCTGGCACGCCGACCCCGGTTACGGGCCGTGGAGCAATGACCGCAGCCTGAACGCCGACGAGGTCGACACCGTCGTGCGCTGGGTCGCGGCCGGCGCGCCGCGCGGCGAGGGCGAGGCACCTCCTCTCCCCGAGGTGATCGAGGCAGAGTGGGTGCTCGGCGAGCCGGACGTCATCCTCGAGATCGACCCGGTCGAGATCGCCGCCGACGGTCCCGACCGGTTCGTCCAGAAGGTGATCCCGACCGGCTTCGAGACCGATCGCTTCGTGACCGCGCTCGAGGTGCGGCCCGGCGATCGCCAGGTGGTCCACCACGTGCTGCTCTGGATGGCCAACGAGTCGGGCACGGCGCCGCAGTCGCTGCTCGGGGGTTGGGCCGCCGGTGCGGATCCCACCGTCACGCCGGAAGGCACCGGACGTCTGGTGAAGAAGGGCCACCCACTCATCTTCGACCTGCACTATCACCCCTACGGTGTGGCGACCACGGACAGGACGCGGATCGGGCTCCACCTTGCCGACAGCAACGAGGCGATCGAGAAGGAGCTGGTGAACCTATGGGTGCTGAACGCCGACTTCGAGATCCCCGCCGGTGACCCGGACGTCGAGGCCGCCGCGTCGCATACCTTCGCGCAGGACGTGCGCCTGCTCGCGCTGACGCCGCACATGCACTACCGGGGCAAGGACTTCCAGTTCACGGCCGTACTGCCGGACGGCACCTCCAAGGAGCTGCTCAAGGTCAGTCGCTACGATTTCAACTGGCAGACCGGATACGAGTTCGCGGAGCCGATCGAGCTGCCTGCGGGCAGCCGGGTGGACTGCCTCGCCCACTGGGACAACTCGACGGCGAACCTCAACAACCCCGACCCCGAGAAGAACGTCAGATGGGGTCTACAGTCGACCGACGAGATGATGATCGGGTTCGTCGACTACGTGGTGAAAGACGGGGTGAGCCCGAAGCCGGTGAGCCCGGTGCTCGGGAAGCTCCCCGAGCTGGCGAAGACGCATCCCGGACAAGTATGGCGCGTCGACGTACCGCTCCAGCCCGGCAAGCCGCCCGAGCCGACCGCCGTTCATCTCCCGAGAGCGGGAAACGGCGGCTGGTACGTGGGGTTCGGCAACATGGTGCTGCCCGCTCCGATCCACTCGATCGTGTGGGACGGCAACCGCGTGACGGCGAAGGCTGACATCCCGAACCAGGGCACCACGGAGATGTCGGGGGTCGTGCTCGATTCCGGGGACATCGACCTCACCATGGGGCCGGGAACGATCCGCGGCATCGCCGCGGAGAAGGTGAAGCCAGCGGCCTCGATCCCGTCCGGGCGGTAAGGTCGGCTCCTTCCGTGGCGACCGGCCCCCTCGGAATCGGTCGCCAGCCTCTGATGTCGGAGTTCCGCGATCTCCTGCGCGAGCGGTCGAGCGAGATCGTCCCCGGCTCGGCTTACAACGAGCTGCGACGCCGGCGAAGCGAGGCGCGAGCGGACGGCGATCGCGAGATCTTCTACGAGGTGCTGGTGCCCGCCACCGGGGCCTGGCCCGCCTTCCGCGACGCCGTCTTCCCGCCGTTCGTGCGCTGGCTGCGCGCGCGGAAGCGCGACCCCGAGTCGCCGCGAGGAGTGACGGTCGCCGCCTTCCTCGGCGATCGCTGTCACCTGATCGACGGTGCGAGCTTCCTCGGCATCGTGCGGCAGATGGAGGGGCTCGGCGGATCCGCCCTCCACTTCCGCGTGCTGCAGTGGCTGGACGGCTGAGGGCCGGCGCTACGAGGCCGGCGAGGGCACCACCGCGGCGCGCGCCGGCCCAGCGCCGGGATGCCGGCAGAGCAGCATTGCCGCCGCCCCGGCGACGCAGATCACCGCGAGCAGGACGAAGGTCCCGAGATACGACCCGGTCGCGTCGGCGGCGGCGCCCGCCCAGCGGGGGCCCAGCCAGCCGCTGATCGCGAGCAGCGCGATCCGCATCCCCGAGGTGCCGGCGAAGGCTTGGCGGCCGAAGAAGTAGCCGAAGACCACCGGGATCGAGATGTAGGCTGCGCCGTAGCCGAGGCCGAGCAGGACGACCGACGCGACCGCGATCGGGACGCTGCGCGCGACCACCAGTCCGGCGCAGCCGGCCGCCACCACCAGGAGCCCGAGGCCGAGCAGACGCGCCGGCGACAGGAAGTCGCCGAGGGCGCCGGTCAGCCGTCCCGCGATCGAGACCCCGACCCGGACGCCGAGGATGGCCGCCGCGACCGCCGAGGTGAACCCGAGGTCCTCGAGGTGGAGGCGGCCGTGCGCCGTCAGGATCACCCACGGAAGCTGGTTCGCCAGCGCGGCGAAGGTGGCGATCGCGAAGGTCGTGGTGCGGATCGCCTGCCCCGCCGTCCAGCGCGGCTCCTCGGGCTGCGGGGCGGCGAGCACCGTGGCCGCGCCGGGCGCCGCCGCCGCGAGGCGAGCCGCGGCCCCACCGCCGTCCGTGGGCTCGCGCCCGTCGGGGTGAAGACCCAGGTCCTCCGGCCGGTTGCGGATGAACATCGCGGCGGCGAGTGCGACCACCATCGACACGCCGGAGATCACCAGCCAGCCCTCGCGCCAGCTCCAGTGACGCAGCACGAGCTCGTCGAGGGGAGTCACCACCGAGCCCACGAGCCCGCCGCCGACCAGGATGATGGCGGTTGCACGTGCCCGGTAGCGGATGAACCAGCTCACCGGCAGGGTCTGCGACGGCAGGATGGTCGAGAATCCGATGCCGATGCCCCCGACCAGCGCGTATCCGAGGTAGAGGTCGGCGAGGCTCGAGGCACGGCTGGTGAGCCAGAAGCCGAGCGCCGCCACCACCGACCCGGCGGTCATGGTCGCGCGCACGCCCCACCGATCGATGGCGAGGCCTACCAGCGGAGCGACCAGAGAGAAGACCAGTGAGAAGATGCCGAAGACGTCGCCGACCTGCTGGCGGGAGAGGCCGAGCTCGTCGACCAGCTCGGGGGCGAAAAAGCCCCAACTGTAGTACGCCGGCGAGATCCCGAACCCGTAGCAGAAGAGCGCCGCGGCGACGACGTACCAACCGTAGAAGAGCGGTTTCCTGGCGCGCAAGGCGGCGCTCCATGCGGAGAGGCGCGAGCGACAGTAGCACGCGCCGGCGCGGGCGAGGCTAGGAAGCGCCCAGCGGCGCCCCCACCCACCAGCCGCGGCGCCCAGGGTGGGTGCAGCCGCCGCTGCGCCCAGGCGAAGGCATCGAGGGACGCGAGCAGCTCCCGCAGCAGGGCGGCGGTCGCTTCGGTCAGCTCGTCGTCGGGCGGAGCGGCCAATTTCGTCGGGGCGTCACCCATCGTTCGCACAAGATCGAGTACGTTCCTAGCATAGGCTCATGGGCTCCGGGCACTCGGGCGCCGTAGAACCATGACCGCCATCATCTCGCTCCCGCGCGAAGAGTGCCTGCGCCTTCACGAGTCTCTCCGCCGGGAGTGGCTCGAGACCAACGGTCGCGGGGGCTTCGCCTCCTCCACCGTGCTGCTCTGCCCCACTCGCCGCTACCACGGCCTGCTGCTCGCGGCGCTACCCGGCAATCCCAAGCGGCACAGCTTCCTGGCGCGCTTCGAGGAAGACATCCGGGGGGGCGAACGAGACTTCCCGCTGTCGATGGCGCGGTACCCCGGGCTGTGGGCGCCCCAGGGCCACCAGGGGATCATGGAGCTCGCGCTCGTCCCCTACCCCTCGTGGCGCTATCAGATCGGCCGGGTCGAGGTTCGACGCGAGATCCTGATGGCGCACGGTGAGCCGGTCGTCCTCTGCCGCTACGTGGCGCGCCATCCGCTGTCGCAGCTCGAGATCCGGCTGCGGCCGCTCCTCACCTGCCGCGAGGCCGACGCCTTGACCTTCGAGAACCTAATGCTCGATCACCGGATCGAGCGCATTCCGGGCGGCATCCGGACCCGGCCCTACCCCTCCCTGCCCGCGCTCGTGATCACCATCGGCGGCGTCGACGGACGCTTCGAGGCGGACCCGGTGTGGTACCGCCGGATCGAGTATCAGCGCGACCTGATCCGAGGCTACGACGGCCACGAGGACCAGTGGAGCCCGGGTTGGTTCGACCTGCCGCTCCACACCGAGCGCGAGATCGTCGTCGCCGCCAGCCTGTCCGCCGCGGTGGAGGATCCGGTCGCGCTCTGGCATCGCGAGTCGGAGGCGCGGCGGAGAGTCGCCAGCCGGCTCGCCGCCGAGGTCAGCGACGGCCTCGAGGCGATGCTTCATCTGGGAGCCGACGACTTCCTCTTTCGGGACCCGGAGGGACGGCTCGGCGTGATCGCCGGGTTCCCCTGGTTCGGCGAGTGGGGCCGCGACACCTTCGTCTCGCTGCCCGGGCTCACGCTCTGCCGCGGGCGCGTCGAGGACTGCGGCGAGGCGCTCGAAGGCGCGCTCCGATTCCTCTCCGATGGGCGCCTGCCCAACGTCGTGGGTCCCGACCAACGGACCAGCGTCTACGGCTCCCTCGACACGCCGCTCTGGTTCGCCTGGGCGGTCGAGGCGTACGACGATGCGGGCGGCGATCGGCGCCGCGTGGAGGAGGTCCTGCTTCCGGCGATCGAGCAGATCGCGTCGGCCCTCCTCGACGGCCGCCGCCCGGGCGCGATCTGCGATGAGGTCGGGCTCGTCGGCTCACGGCCCGGCACCGAGAGCCTGACCTGGATGGACTCGCGGGTCGACGGACGACCCGTGACGCCCCGCCGGGGCGCGCCGGTCGAGGTCAACGCGCTGTGGTACTCGCTCCTGCGCTTCCTCGAGCGCAAGCACCGCGCCAGAGGGAGCGAGCGTGAGGCTCGCCGTTGGGGCGCCGTCCGGCGCCGCGTCGGCGCCGCGTTCCTCGAGCGGTTCTGGCTTGCCGAGCCCGGCCGTCTGGCCGACGCCTGGAACGAGGGTGTGGCGGACCCAGCGGTCCGCCCCAACATGGTGATCGCCGCGGCGCTCGCCTCGAGCCCGCTCGATCGCGCGCAGCGTCTCGCCATAGTCGAGACCGCCGAGCGCGAGCTGCTCACTCCGCTCGGGCTGCGCACCCTGTCGCCCTCGAGCCCCGACTACGCCGGCCGCTACTCCGGGGGGCCGAGGGAGCGTGATCGCGCCTACCATCAGGGCACGGTGTGGCCGTGGCTGCTCGGCTTCTACGTCGAGGCCTGCCTGCGGGCCCGAGGCCGCCGCGCTGCCGAGGTCTCGCGCCTGCGCGAGCAGCTCCACTCCTTCGAGCAGCAGCATCGGATCCACGGCTTGCTCCACATCTCCGAGGTCTACGACGGCGATCCTCCCCACCGCCCGGGCGGCGCCGTGGCACAGGCGTGGTCGGCGGCCGAGCTCATCCGCGCCTTCGTGCTGCTCGACGCTCGCAGCGGAGCGCACTACCCGCGCGGCCCAGGCCGCCGCGCGCGCTCTCTCGGTCCCTGGGCAGACCCCGAATCGGCGCCGATGCTCGAGGCACGGCCCCGGGAGGGCGACCCCGAATGAAGGTCCTGATGCTGGGCTGGGAGTTTCCCCCGCACATCTCGGGCGGGCTCGGCACCGCGTGCTTCGGACTGGTCGGCGGGCTGCGGCATCACGACGTGGACGTCGTGTTCGTGGTGCCTCACGTCTTCGGCGACGAGGACACCTCGAGCGTGCGTCTGCTCGGGACTCAGAGCTGGGAGCGGCAGCACGGAGTCTCGCCGGCGAGCGGCGGGAGCGCCGCGACGGCGGCGGCACCGGAGGCCGCCGGCCCGGCCGGCGCGAGAGCGCCGCGCAACGGCGATGCCGTGGTGGGGGACGCGGCCGCGGCTCCGGCTGAGGCCGCCGCGCTGCGAGTGCTGGGCATCGACAGCGCGCTCCGGCCCTATCTCGGACCGGAGGAGTACACCGAGCGGGTGCGCCGCGTCGAGGAGGGAGCCGATCTCCGCGAGCCCGCGCTCTCGCCTCCCGCAGATCCCGGCGGCGCGCCGCGCGCCACGCACGAGCGCGAGCCGGACCCCGGCGGAAGCCCGCCCGCGCCGCGCCCGCGTGCGGCGGAGCCTCCAGGACCGATCTCCCTGGGCGTGCAGTCGAAGATCGGGCGCTACCATCGCGACCTCTTCGCCGAGGTGGCGCGCTACAGCGCGGTGTGCGCCGGCATCGCCGCGCGCGAGCCGCACCATCTGGTCCACGCCCACGACTGGATGACGTTCTCCGGCGGCATCGCCGCGGCGCGGACCAGCGGCAAGCCGCTGGTCGTCCACGTCCACTCCAGCGAGTACGACCGCTCGGGCGAAGGCGCCAACCCGCGCATCCTCGAGATCGAGCAGGCGGGCGTGGACGCGGCCGACCGCGTGATCTGCGTCAGCCACTACACGGCGTGCGTGGTGAAGGCGCGCTATGGAGTCGACGAGCGCAAGATCCGCGTGGTCCACAACGCGGTCACCCGCCGCGAGCAGCGTCTCGAGTGGCATCAGGAGAAGGCGATCGAGAATCCGGTCGTTCTCTTCCTGGGCCGGGTGACCTTCCAGAAGGGACCCGACTACTTCCTCCAGGCGGCGGCGCTGGTGGCGAAGGAAGAGCCCTCGGCCCGCTTCGTCCTCGGCGGCTCCGGCGACATGCTGCCGCGCATGATCGAGACCGCGGCGCAGCTCGGGCTCGCCCGTCACGTCTTCTTCACCGGCTTCTTGACCGGCGACGACGTCGAGCGCATGTACGCCATGGCCGACATCTACGTCATGCCATCCGTATCGGAGCCGTTCGGCATCGCGCCGCTCGAGGCGATGGCGCTCGACGTTCCGGTGATCGTGTCGCGGCAGAGCGGAGTGGCCGAGGTCCTCCAGCACGCGCTCAAGGTCGACTTCTGGGACGTGCGCGACATCGCCGAGAAGATTCTGGCCCTGCTCCGCCGCCCTGCGCTGCGCCGGTCGCTGGTCGAGTCCGGGCGCGAGGAGGTCGCGCGGATGAGCTGGGACCTGCGCGGGCAGCTCATGCGCGACCTCTACCAGGAGCTCCTGGCGTGAGATCCGTCGTCTTCTACTTCCAGGTGCACCAGCCGTACCGGCTGCGGCGCTACACGTTCTTCGACATCGGGCGTTCGAGCGACTACTTCTTCGACGAGTCGAACGCGCGCATCGTCGAGCGCGTCGCCGACAAGTGCTACCAGCCGATGAACGAGCTCCTGCTGCGGCGCATCGAGGCCACCGGCGGTGCGTTCCGCTGCGCGTTCTCGATCTCGGGCACCGCGCTCGAGCAGCTCTCGACCTGGGCGCCGTGGGTGATCCAGAGCTTCCAGCGGCTGGCCGCGACCGGCGCGGTCGAGTTCCTGGCCGAGACCTCGCACCACTCGCTGGCCTCGCTGTTCGACCCCGAGGAGTTTCGGGTCCAGGTGCGCTCGCACGCACGCCGCGTCCAGGAGCTGTTCGGCGTCCGGCCGAGCTCGTTCCGCAACACCGAGCTGGTGTGCTCGAACGCGATCGCGCGTCAGGCCGAGAGCCTGGGGTTCTCGTGCATCCTCGGCGAAGGCGCCGACCATCTGCTCGGCTGGCGCAGCCCGCATCGGCTCTACCGGCCCGAAGGCTGCGAGCGGATCAAGCTCCTGCTGCGCTGCTACCGGCTGTCCGACGACATCGCGTTCCGCTTCAGCAATCGGGCATGGGACCAGTGGCCGCTCCATGCCGACCGGTTCGCGTCGTGGCTGGCCGCACTGCCCCGCGAGGACCATCTGGTCGGGCTGTTCATGGATTACGAGACCTTCGGCGAGCACCAGTGGAGAGACACCGGGATCTTCGAGTTCATGGAGCGCCTGCCCGAGGAGATCCTGGCGCGCGGCATGCGCTTCCAGACACCCGGCGAGGTCGCCGCCGAGGCCGACCCGGCGGGTCGTCTCGATCTCGCCTACCCGGTCTCCTGGGCCGACGCCGAGCGCGACCTCACCGCGTGGCTCGGCAACGACATGCAGCGCGCCGCCAATCAGGCGCTGTGGGAGATCGGCCGGGAAGTGCGCTCGACCACCGATCCCGCGCTCCACTCCGACTGGCGGCGGCTCACCACCTCCGACCACCTCTACTACATGTGCACCAAGTGGTTCTCGGACGGCGACGTCCACAAGTACTTCAGCCCGTTCCAGAGTCCCCACGACGCGTACGTCGCGTTCATGAACGTGCTCGACGACGTCGACCGCCGCGCCCGGCACCGTGCTCGGCACGAGCGCGAGGAGGCGGCGGCCGCGGTCCCGGCCGACCGATCGGAGGCGGATCTGCGCGTCGAGCTGGTATGAGAGCACGCTCCCCGGATCGGAATCGCTCGACCATGACCGCGCTCGACGGCGCGGGATAGAGTCTGGCGCCGCGCGGCCGCTCGGCTGGCGCGCCCGACAGGAGCCATGACGACTCACTCCAGCGTGTCCACTCTGCGCACCCTCCCGTACGTCCTCTTCGAGGTCAGCTGGGAGGTCTGCAACAAGGTCGGCGGCATCTACACCGTGATCTCGAGCCGTGCCAAGACCATGGTCGAGCGCCTCGGCGACGACTACGTGGCAGTCGGGCCCTGGCTCTTGTCGCAACAGAACGTCGACGGGGACTTCGCCGACGAGCCGGGCCACGAGGCGTTCGCCGAGTCGTGCCGCCGGCTCGGCGTCCCGGTGCGGGTGGGACGCTGGCGCATCCCCGGGCGCCCGCGCGCGATCCTGGTCGAGTTCACCGGACTGCTGGCCGACAAGGACGCCTACTTCGCGGGACTCTGGGAGCGCTTCGAGGTCGACTCGCTCCACGGCGGCTGGAGCTACGTCGAGCCGGCGACGTTCGGCCGGGCGGCGGGGATCGTGGTCGAGCGCTGGTGGCGCGACCGAGTGGCGCCGGCCGGCAAGCCGGCCGTCCTGTTCGCCCACGAGTGGATGGCCGGCACCGCGCTGCTCCACGCCCACCAGAACGCGCCGGCGATCGGCACCGTGTTCACCACCCACGCCACCATCCTCGGCCGGTCGCTCGGGGGCCGCGGGCACACCCCGGTGGCCGGCCTCGAAGGCCGCACGCCGGAGCAGGCGGCGCGCGACGTCGACGTCACCGCCAAGCACTCGCTCGAGGGCGTGACCGCGCGCATCGCCGACGTCTTCACCACCGTGAGCGCGGTTACCGCGCACGAGGCCGAGGTCTTCCACCGCCGCCGCGCCACACCGATCCTGCCCAACGGCCTCGACTTCGACGTGCTCGACGCGCTGGCGGGCAGGGCCGACCGCGAGCTGGTGGAGCGGCGGCTCCGCGATCTGGCGGCGCGCTTTCTCGGCTCACCGGTCGACGACCACCTGGTGGTCGCGACCTCCGGTCGTTACGAGTTCCACAACAAGGGCTTCGACGTGCTGCTCGAGGCCATGGGACAGCTCGACCGCCGCCCCGGCCAGCCCATCCTCCTCTTTCTCTTCGTGCCGGCCGGCACCTCGGGGCCGCGCTTCGAGATGCTCGCGACCGGCGCCTTCGAGGGCGTCGCGCGACGCGACCCGTCGATCGTGTCCACGCACCACCTGTTCGAGCTCGACCGCGATCCGATCCAGAACGCGTGCGCGCGCCTCGGCCTCGACAATGCGGCCGAGCGCCGGGTCAAGGTCCTGCACCTGCCGATCTACCTGCACCAGCGCGACGGCATCCTCGATCTGCCCTACGAGTCGGTCATCCGCGCCGTCGACCTCACCTGCTTCCCGTCGTTCTACGAGCCCTGGGGGCTCACGCCGGAGGAGAGCCTCGCGCTCGGCGTACCCACCATCACCGCCGACAACGCCGGGTTCGGAGCGTGGATGCAGGAGCAGGGAGTGACCGAGGCCGACGGCCTCTACGTGCTGCCGCGCGCGGACCGCGACGATGCCTCGGTCGCCGCGGAGCTGGCCGACATGATCGAGCGCTTCGCCGACGACGACCTGGACCGCGACGCCATCGCGCGCGCCTGCAGAGCAGCGGCGGCTCAGCTGCAGTGGTCGCGGCTCGCGCCGCGCTTCCTCGAGGCCTTCGAGATCGCGCGCGACCAGGCCGCCTCGCGGGTGGTGCCCGAAATGCTGCAGGCCGCCCGCTGGACGGCGCCGCCGGCCGAGCCCCGGCCCGGCCGCGCCGAGCCGCGACTGCGCACCTACGAGGTGGCGGGCACGCTCCCCAAGGCGCTCGAAGACCTCGAGCGCCTGGCTCGCAACTACCGTTGGGACCACGACGCGCAGCGCCTGTTCGCGGAGCTGTCGCCCGAGCGATGGGAGGCGGCCGGCGGCAACCCGGTGCGCTTCCTCCAGGACCTCTCGCGCAACGACTCGGAGGCCCGCCGCGGCCCCGACTTCGACCGCCGGGTGGAGGCCGCCCTGGCGCGGCTGCGCGACGCGCTCGAACGCCCGATCGACCGCGCGTCGGCCCAGGCACGGCTCTCGCGCCGCCACCCGGTGGCCTACTTCTGCGCCGAGTTCGGCATCGAGTCGACGCTCCAGATCTACACCGGCGGCCTCGGCGTCCTCGCCGGCGACCACCTGCGGGCGGCGAGCGACCTCTCGGTCCCCATGGCCGGCATCGGTCTCTTCTACCACCGCGGCTACCTGCACCAGCAGATCGGACGCGAGGGCGACCAGGTGTGGTCGCCGGCCCTGAACGATCCGCGCTCGCACGCGCTCGAGCTCCAGACCGACGACGACGGCAAGCCGGTGGAAGCGCGGCTGCGCCTCCCGGGCGCGGACGTCGTGCTCGCGATCTGGCGCGCCATGGTGGGCAATGTCCCGCTCTACCTGCTCGACGCGGACCTTCCGGTCAACCGGCCCGAGGACCGCGCCATCACGCACTTTCTCTACGGCGGCGACAACGAGATGCGCCTGCGCCAGGAGATCGTGCTCGGGCGCGGCGGCATCCAGGTGCTCGAGCTGTTGGGCATCGAGCCCGCCGTGGTCCACGTCAACGAGGGCCACGCGGCGTTCGCCCCGCTCGAGCGCGTGGCTCGGCTGGTGCGCCAGAGCGGGCTGACCTTCGACGAGGCGAGCGAGCTGGTCAGGAGCTCCGCCATCTTCACCACCCACACCTCGATCAGCGCCGGGCACGATCGCTTCAGCGAGAGCCTGATGCGGCGCTACTTCTACGACGTCGAGTCTTGGCTCGGCCTGCCCTGGGAGCGCTTCTTCGATCTCGGCTGCTCGCAGGAGGATCCCGAAGGCTTCTCGATGACCCGGCTCGCCTTGCGGCTCTGCCGGCGCGTCAACGGCGTGAGCCGCATCCACCGCGACGTGTCGCGGCGGCTCTTGCGCGGCGCCTGGCCGGGGCTCCTGCCCGCGGAGGTGCCGGTGCACCACGTGACCAACGGCGTGCACCTCGAGAGCTGGACCTCGCCCGAGATCGCGCGGCTGCTCGATCCCAAGGAGCAGGCGCCGCCCGGCCCCGAGCTGGCGCGGCGCGCCGCCGCGCTCGCTCCCGAGGCGCTGTGGGAGGCGCGGCAGGCGGCGCGGCGGCGGCTGCTCGAGTCGCTGCGCCGCCGCGTGCAGCGCGCCGGCGAGAACCGCGGCGATCCGGCGCCGCTGATCTGGCGCGAGCTCGAGAGCCTCGACGAGAATGCGCTCCTGGTGGGCTTCGCCCGTCGGTTCGCCGCCTACAAACGCGCGGACCTCCTGCTCCGCGACCGGCGGCGCCTGCTCGAGGTGCTGTCGCGCCCCGATCGTCCGGTGCGCATCCTCTACGGCGGCAAGGCGCACCCGCGTGACGGCCAGGGTCAGGAGATTCTCAAGCGGGTGGCGGGGGCCGCCGCGAGCGACGAGCTGGCGGGCAAGGTGCTCTTTCTCGAGGATTACGATATCGAGCTCGCCCGCCTCCTGGTCCAGGGCGTGGACCTGTGGTTGAACACCCCGACCCGCGGGCTCGAGGCCTCCGGCACCTCCGGCATGAAAGCCGGCATGAACGGAGTCCTCAACCTCTCGGTCGCCGACGGGTGGTGGGCCGAGGCGCAGGAGGGGCTCCACGGCTGGACCGTGACCGGCGGCGAGCTCTCGGAGGACCCGGTCGCCGTCGACAACCTCGACAGCGCCGACGTGCTGCGGCTCCTCGACCTGGAGATCGCCCCGCTCTTCTTCGAGCGCGACGCGGACGGTGTGCCCCGGCGCTGGATGGAGCGCTCGATCCGCTCGATCGCGATGGTGGCGGAGCGCTTCGGCGCGCGCCGCATGGTCGAGGAGTACCGCGACTGGGCCTACCTGCCGAGCGCGCGGAGCTGGTTCGAGCTGCGCGAGCGTGACTTCGCCGCCGCACGCGACGCGGTGTGGCGCCAGCGGCGGCTGCGTCGTGGCTGGAACCAGATCCAGGTGCTCGGGGTCGAGCTGCCACTACCCGGCACGCTCGAGATCGGCGAGCGCATCGAGGCGGTGGTGGACCTCGATCTGGGAGATCTCTCGAACGAGGACGTGCTGGTCGAGCTGGTGCTCGGCAGACCCTCGCGCGCCGGCCAGCTCGACGAGGCCCGGGTGATCGCCCTTGCCGCCGAGGACGGCCTGCCTCAGCCGCCACCCGCGGGACGACGGTTCCGAGCCGACGCCACGCTGGAGAACGCGGGGCGGTGGGCCTGCGGCATCCGGCTGCGAGCACGCGAGGGCGGGGAGCCGGGACTGTCGGATCTCGTGCTGTGGGTGTGACGCGAAGCTCGATGGCGCTTCTCCTCTCGGGAGCGATCGTCGCCGGGAGCGCCGCGTACGCGCGGGAGGCCGATCTGGTCTTGCGCGGCGGCGTCGTCTACACGCTCGACGCGAGCAGATCGCGGGCGGAGGCGCTGGCCGTCGACGGCGGTCGCATCGTGGCGGTGGGGACGCGTGACGACGTGCAGCCCTTCCTCGGGGTGGGAACCGAGGTGGTGGACCTCGACGGCAGGATGGTTCTCCCCGGCTTCCACGACTCGCACGCGCATCCGATCGCGGGCGGGATGGATGCGCTCGCCTGCTCGCTGGTCGAGGCGCGAACGGTCGAGGCGATCCTCGCCAAAGTGCGCGAGTGCGCGGAGGCGAGCGGCGAGGGATGGGTGGTCGGCGCCGGGTGGGATCTTTCGCTCTTCCCCGCCGCGAATCCGCATGAATCGCTGCTCGACGCTGTCGTGCCCGAGCGTCCGGTGTTCCTGGAGGGAGCCGACGGCCACTCGGCATGGGTCAACTCGAAGGCGCTCGCGCTGGCGGGAATCGACCACGCAACGTCCGATCCGCCGCACGGCGTGATCGAGCGCGACCGCGCCACCGGCGAGCCCAGCGGGACGTTGCGCGAGAGCGCGGTGGCGCTGGTCTCGGGGCTCCTGCCGGCGCCCTCGGCCGAGGCGCAACGAGCCGGCCTGCGCCATGCGCTGGGGGAGATGGCGAGCTTCGGGATCACGTCCATGATCGATCCCGTGGTGGGGCCGGGCGAGCTCGCGACCTACGACCAGGCGGACGCCGCGGGCGAGCTGACGGCGCGGATCCTCGCCTGCGCCCGGCTAGAAGCGACCGGGCCCGGGCTCGCCCGCCGCGGGCTCGACGCGGTCGCCCTCCTGGCGCGGCCGGCGCGGCCGGCGTCGCCCCGGTTGCGTACCGGTTGCCTCAAGGTCTTCGTCGACGGCGTGCTCGAGGGAGAGACCGCGGCGCTGCTCGACCCGTACCTCGGTAGCGGCTCGCACCGCGGCATGCTCAACGTCGAGCCGCAGGCGCTCGCGGCGGCTCTCGGGAGCTGGGACGCCGCCGGCCTCCAGGTCCACCTGCACACGATCGGCGACCTCGCGGTGCGGGTGGCCCTCGACGCCCTCGCGTCGGCGCACCGCGCCAACGGACCGCGCGACCAGCGGCACCACCTGGCGCATCTGCAGCTCGTCCATCCCGACGACATCGGCCGGTTCGCGGCGCTCGACGCGACCGCGACGTTCCAGCCGCTGTGGGCCTACCCCGACAGCTACATCGAGGACGTCAACCTCGAGCAGGTCGGCCGCGCGCGCGTCGAGCGCATGTACCCCATCGGCAGCATTCATCGCGCCGGCGGGCGCATCGCGGGCGGCAGCGACTGGCCGGTGAGCAGCATGAACCCTCTGCTCGCAATCGAGGTCGCGCTCACCCGCCGGGATCCCGCCGGCGACGACCCGGACACCCTCAACGCCTCCGAGCGCGTCGACCTCGACACCATGCTCGCCGCGTACACGCGCAACGGCGCCTGGCTCGCGCGGCAGGAGGCGATCACCGGGTCGATCGAGGTGGGCAAGGCCGCGGACCTCGTCATCCTCGAGCGTGATCTCTTCGCGATCTCGCCGCACGAGATCGGCGAGGTGCGCGTCGCGCGCACCATCTTCGGCGGGAGGACGATCTACCAGCTCGCGCCCTAGCAACACCCATGCCGCTCCGACACTCCATCCAGGTCGGGCTCTCGTTCGGGCTCACCTCCGGGGTCATCACCACGCTGGGGCTGGTGGTCGGCCTCGCCGCGGGGACCGCTTCGCGCCTCGCCGTCCTCGGCGGCATCGTCACCATCGCCGTCGCCGACTCGCTCTCCGACGCCCTCGGCATCCACGTGTCGGAGGAATCGGAGAGCGTGCACACCCATCGCGAGATCTGGGCATCGACCTTCGCGACCTTCGCGTCGAAGCTCTTGATGGCGCTGTCGTTCGCGGTGCCGGTGCTGGTGCTCGACCTGCCGGCGGCGGTCCTGGCCTCGGTGGCGTGGGGCATCGTGGCGCTGGCGACGATGTCCTACCACCTGGCGCGACTGCAGGGCGTCAAGGCGTGGCCGGTGGTGACCGAGCACCTCGCCGTCGCCGCCACGGTGGTGGTGATCTCGCACTACGTCGGGCGGCTCATCGCCTCGGTGTTCGCGTGACCAGCGACCCTCACACCGCCGTCCAGCCGCCGTCGACGGTGACCATCGAGCCGGTGACGTAGCTCGAGGCGTCGGAGGCGAGGAAGAGGAGGGCTCCGTTGAGCTCGCTCGGATCGCCGGCGCGGCCCATCGGCGTGCGGGTGCGGATCCAGCGCTGGCCGCCCTCGTCCTCGAACATGCCGGCGGTCATCTCCGAGGGAAACCAGCCGGGCAGGATCGCGTTGACCCGGATGCCGCGGCGCGCCCACTGCGCGGCGAGCTCACGGGTGAGGTTGACCACGCCGCCCTTCGAGGCGGTGTAGGACGCCTGCGGAATCTGTCCCGCGCCGACCACGCCCAGGACCGAGGCGACGTTGACGATCACGCCCCTCTTGACCTCGAGCATGACGCGGGCGCAGCGCTGGGCGCAGAGAAAGACGCCGTCGAGGTTGGTGTCAAGGACGCGCTTCCAGTGCTCGAGCGACTCCTGCTCGGCGGGCTGGGGATCGGCGACGCCGGCGTTGTTCACCAGGACGTCGAGCGAGCCGAAGCGCTCCAACGCGGCGGCGACCAGGCGGTCGACGTCGTCCTCGCGGGTCACGTCGCAGCGCAGCGCCAGCGCCTTTGCGCCCGCCCCCTCGATCGCGCGCGCCAGCTCCTGGATCCGCTCTTCGCGACGCGCGGCGAGCACCACGTTCGCGCCGGCGCCGGCCAGCGCCTCGGCCATCACGACGCCGAGCCCGGACGACGCGCCGGTGATGACGGCGGTCCTGCCGTCGAGTCGGAACCTGCGGGTCGGGTCGTCCACGGCGGCACCTCCAACGGCAAGACGAGAGAACGACGACGGCTGGGCTCGGGCGCGCATCTTAGAACACCCGCGACGCACGGCCGGCCGTTCTCGGAGTCAGCCCGAGCGAGAACGGCTCACGGTCGAAGCCGCCGGCGGGAGCACGGCCTAGGCCTAGGAGTGTGTCCGAGTAACTGCGTCCCATCCGTGCGGGGCGCGAAGCGCCAGCGCCGTCCTCGGCGCCAACAACAACTAGCCGGAGGAACGTGCTACACAGCACGTTCCGGAGGCTACTCCTCGGCCGCCGGCCAGGGCAGGACCTCGGTGCCGCGCCCTCGGCCGCCGCCGGCCGGGTCGCGATCGGCAGGATCGTAGATCCGCACCTGCGCACGCTCGAGCTCCACCAGCGGAGGCCAGTCGAGGAGCCCGAGCCTGCTCCGGTCCCGGAAGCGCTCTCGGAACCTCGGCACTTCCCAGGGCTCGAGCAGGATGTACGGACGATATCCCTCCTGCTCCAGCCGCTTCACGACGCGATCCAGCCGGCGCTGGGGGATGAGGTCCCAGCGGACGGTCGGGCGGCCGGAGTAGTGACGCACGCTGCCGCTGTGCTGCATGGCCAGCAGCACGGCGTTGCGGGGAAGCCGCTCGGCGACGTGCTCGCCGATGATCGGGTACTTCCGGTCGCCTTCGGTGTCGAAGGCGCCGCGCCGGCGAGCATCGGCGACGCCATGAACGGCGACCATCGCCGGCACCACGGCGAGGACGAGCAGGCCCGTTCCCCGCGGCAGCCGCCGTGCGAGCGCCGCCAACACCACGGCGACGAGCACCGCGAGCGGCGGGATCGCGGGCAGGAGGAAGCGCAGCGTGGCGCCGCTGTCGAACGCCGGGTAGAAGAGGTAGCAGGCGAGGACGGCGAGCACGAAGCACCAGGCGACGATCGCGACGGCTCGACCGCGTCCTTCGGCGTCCTTGGCCGTTCGGGAAGACACCAGGGGGCCTGCCAAGGCGAGCAGCAGCAGGGGGGTCTGCATCTCGACGGCGAGGGCCGGATAGAGGACGAGGTTCGGCCACGCGTGCTCCAGGCCGAACAGCCCGCGCAGGTGGTAGCCCGACTCGAGCGGTGAGCCGTAGTGGAGGGTGTGCAGGAAGGCGACGGCGAGGCCGGCCGCGACGACGCCCGCGACGAAGAGCGCGAGACGCTGAGCCGCGGCGCCGGAGCGCGGTGCTGACGGTACGGGGCACCGACCCTGGCGCTGTGCCCATGCTCGCCACAGGAGCAGCGCGGCCGGCACCAGCGTGAGCGGCACCAGGTTCGGTCGGGTGAGAATCGCCAGGCCAGCCGCGAGACCTCCCAGGAGCGCCGACGCCCTGCTCTCCGAGAAGACCAGCGCGAGCGCGAGCGCCCACCACGCGGTCGCGGGCAGATCACTCATCGGAGCCGCGGTGAGCTGGAGCAGCAGGACCGGGCTCGACGCCAGGAGCACGGCGGAGAGAGCGCCGGCGGGCGGCCCCCCGGCGAGCCGGCCCAGCAGGTAGGTGGCCCAGACGGCGAGCCCGGCGAGGAGCGGCACGACCCAGAACACCGCCTGCCGTCCGGCGATCCACTCGAAGACCGCCATCACCAGCGGTAGACCCGGGGCATAGCTCGGCACCAGCGCGTCGTTGTCCGGGGACAGGCGATAGCCCAACGGCGCCAGCGCGCGCAGAGGAATGGCTGGCGTCAGCTCGGCCAATGGAACCGGCTCGACCCGCAACCTTCCCGAGGCGATCAGATGCGCCAGGCTCACGTAGCCGTAGGAGTCGGAGCCGCCGGCAACCGCCGAACCCTCCGCCAACCCGACGATCACCACGACGATCGCCGCCATCGCCCCGACCGCGGGCGCGGCCCGCTCCAGCGCCCGCTCGAGGCCGTGCGCCACGAGGCGGGCTACCCTCGAAGCCTGCTGTGTCAGGGCCCGGCGATCCTCGAGAACCGGAGACACTCGGCCGATCGTACTCCGGTAGCATCGACCCCGGCCCGTGGTCCACTCACCGCATCAGTCGAAGGAGAGCGCATGCCACGTCTGGCGATTCTCGGAGGCGGCTTCATGGGCGGCGCCCTGGCCGAGGGTCTCATCGACTCCGGGTGGGCTCCCGCCGACCTGATCGTCGCGGAGATCCGATCGGCGCGGCGCGCCTTTCTCCAGGACCACCTGAAGCTTCCCACCACCGAGAACGCGCTCGAAGCCGCGCGCGACGCCGGGAGCGTGCTGTTCGCGGTGAAGCCGCAGGACGTCCAGCGCTGCCTCGAGACCGTCGCCCCCGCGTTCTCGCCCGGGAAGCTCGCGATCTCGATCTGCGCCGGCGTGCGGACGCAGCTCTTCGAGGGCATCCTCGGCGACGTGCCGGTGATCCGGGCGATGCCGAACACGCCGGCCGCCGTAGGTCAGGGCGCCACCGCGATCGCCCGCGGGCGCTTCGCCAAGGACGACCACCTCGCCGCC
>DATKDQ010000057.1:0-3301 GCA_035544635.1 Thermoanaerobaculia bacterium | reverse complement strand
CCTCCGGCGGGAAGGGGTGGCGGTGCCGATCCTGATGCTCACGGCCCGCGGCGAGGTGATCGACCGGGTGCTGGGTCTGAAGCTCGGCGCGGACGACTACCTGGTGAAGCCGTTCGAGACCATGGAGCTCCTGGCGCGGGTCGAGGCGCTCCTCCGCCGCGCCCAGCCGGACACGGAGGGCGGCACCTTCGCCTTCGGCGAGGTGCGGATCGACTTCCGGCGGATGGAGGTGACGCGAGGGGGCGACCCGGTGGAGCTCTCGGCCCTCGAGTTCCGCCTCCTCCGCTTCCTGGTCGAGCACCGGGGCGAGGTCCTCTCCCGCGAGCGCCTCCTCGACGAGGTCTGGGGCTACGACGCTGAGGTCTACTCCCGCACCGTCGACCAGCACGTGGCGACACTGCGCAAGAAGCTCGAGGCCAACCCCCGCCGCCCCCGCCACCTGGTCACCGTCCACGGCGCCGGCTACAAGCTGGCGGTGTGAGGGCGGCGTCCGAGCGGCCGAGCCTAGCTGCTACGATCCGCCCGTGGACTACACCGCGCTCCCCGGAGGCGACCTGGTGGACCAGGGGCTCGACGACCTCGCGAAGGGGGTCGAGTCGGTCCCGTCGCTGCTGGTCTCGATCGGCGCGCCCCGTCTCCGCCGCTGCAGCGTCCCCGTCCCCGAGCGCACTTTCGACGATCCTGAGCACCGCCTCTACCTCCGCCTCGCCGCCGAGGACTCCGACGCCGCCCACTCCCGTTACAACGCCTGGATCGGCCGCCTGGTCAGCTTCGAGAACGCCCTCGAATGCGCGAGCTAGCCACCGCGGAGGCGATCGATCTCTTCTTCCGCTCCGGGTGGAGCACTTCCTCGAATCGATCGAATAAGGACCGGCCACACCCATGGGTCGCCTCGCGGTCTTCGACATCGACGGTACGTTGACGGACACCAACGCCGTCGACGAGGAGTGCTTCCTCCGGGCGGTCGCGGACGTCCTGGGGCTCGACGCCGCCGCCCTGCTTTGGTCCGAGGCGCCCCACGTTACGGATTCCGACCTGCTGCGCTGGCTGTGCGAGCGGTACTGCGGCCGACCGCTCCGGGAGGGCGAGGCCGAGGCGACGATCGGCCGGTTCCTGGAGCTTCTCCAGCGCGAGCTCCGCTTGGCTCCCGAGCGCTTCCGGGTGATGCCCGGGGCGCCGGCGGTCTTCGGACACCTGCGCGAGTCCGAATGGGAGGTGGCGCTCGCCACCGGTGGCTGGGAGCCGTCTGCGCGCCTCAAGCTCGCGGCGGCCGGGCTCGCCGCAGAGGACTTGGCCCTGGCGTCGGCCAGCGACGCCCCGACCCGGCCGGAGATCCTGGAGCTCGCGGTTCGGAGAACGCTGGAGCTGCGCGGCGGGGCCTTCGCCCGGATCGTCGCGATCGGAGATGCGGTCTGGGACCTCGAGGCCGCGTCGGCGCTCGGGTGGCCGTTCGTCGGCGTCGCGTCGGACGAACGAGCGACCAGACTGCGCGCGGCGGGCGCGTCGATCGTCCTTCAGGACCTCGCCGACCCCGCGGCCCTCAGCGCCACGCTCGAATCAGCCGCCGTGCCCTGAGGCAGAGGCCGCCGTAGGAGTGGCCGACCAGGACGCGCTCGCCGGGGCCGGTACGGTCATCCGGCCGCGCTCCAGGGGCTCACTCCGCCCGCAGCACGGCCACCGGATCCGCCGCCGCCGCGCGCCGCGCCGGCAGGTAGCTGGCGAGCAGGGCGACCGCGATGAAGAGGGCGGACGTCACCGCGAAGGTGACCGCGTCGAGCGGGCTCAGGCCGAACAGCAGCCCCGCCATGACGCGCGTGGCCGCCGCGGCGAGCAGCAAGCCGATGAGGACACCCATGCCGGCGAGCTGCAGACCCTGGCGCACAACCATGCGCAGCACGTCGACGCGGTGTGCGCCGAGCGCCATGCGGACGCCGATCTCGTGCGACCGCCGGCTGGCCGAGTACGCCATGATGCCGTAGAGCCCCACCGCCGCGAGCAGCAGGCCGAGCGCGCCCAGCGCGGCCGTCACCGACGCGGCGACGCGCTGCGGCAACAGCGCGACGCTCGTCTCCCGCTCGAGGGTCGTCACGGTCGGGGGAGGCAGCGCCGGATCGAGATCGCGGATCGCTTCCCTGAGCGCCGGACCCAGGAGCGCCGGGTCACCGGCCGTCCGCACGAGCAGGGTCTGACGCGGGCTCCAGGACTGGGCCATGGAAAAGTAGACGAACGACGGTGTCGACTCGGTCAGGCTCGCGTACTTGGCGTCACGCGCGATGCCTACGACGCGCACGCTCTCGCCGCGGGCCGCGAACGTCCTGCCGATGGCGTTGCCGTCCGGCCAGTGGCGCCGGGCCAGCGTCTCGTTGATCACGGCCACGCGCGGCGCCCCCTGGTCATCCGCCGCGGCGAAGGCCCGGCCGCGCACGATCGGCAGCCGCAGCACCTCGAAGTAGTCGCGGTCCACACTGACCGACTGCACCGGCACGGCGATGCCGTCGACCTCGATCTCACCGCCGCTGCTGCCGAAGGCGAGCGGCAGGAAGCCGCTGGTGGAAACGGCGGTCACGCCCGGCATCGCCTCGGCCCGCTCCCGGAGCCGACGGTAGAACTCACGGCCGCGCGACTCGTCGTAGCCCCACGCCACCGTGTCGAGCGCCGTCGTCGCCACACCCCTCGGGTCGAAGCCCGGATCCATCCGCTGCCCGCGGTCGAGGGCGCGCAGGAACAGCCCCGCCGCGACCAGCAGCACCAGCGACAGCGCAAGCTGGCCGACCACCAGGGTGTTGCTGAGCAGCGTGCGCCGCGTCCCGCTCGCCGGCGAGCCCTCCCGCAGCCGCGAGGTGATGTCCCGCCGCGCGGCCCGCAGCGCGGGCGCCAGGCCGAAGACCAGGCCCGTCGCCAGAGCGACGACCAGCGCGAACGCCAGCACGCGCACGTCCGGCGACAGCTCGAGCACGATCGGCTCGTCACCCGGCAGCGGCAGGCGTTCGAGCGCGCCCGTGGCCGCGTGCGCCAATGCGATGCCGCCGAGCGCGCCGAGCGCGAACAGCATCAGCGTCTCGGTCAGCAACTGCCTCACGAGCCGCCCGCGGGCGGCGCCCAGCGCCGCACGGACCGCCATCTCGCGACGCCGCCCGAGCGCGCGCGCCGACAGCATGGCGGCCACGTTCACGCTCGCGATCAGCAGGACCAGTCCGGCGGCGCCGAGAAGCAGCGCCATGAACCCGAGCGCGGCGCGGTGCGCCTCGTCCGGCAGTCCCGTCATGGCCGTCAGCTCGACGCCGGTGAACGCCCGGAACTC
>DATKDQ010000056.1:0-6829 GCA_035544635.1 Thermoanaerobaculia bacterium | reverse complement strand
AGCAGGCGCGTCTCGCAGCCGAGCGCGTCGCGCGCGTGGTCGATCGCGTGCTCGAGGAGAGCGTCCGACGTGGAGTAGCGCGGGTTCGCGAGGTCCATCGCGGTGGTCGAGATGCCCACCACGCGCGGCGGCCCGGGGTGGCGCTCGGGACGGCGCGCCAGCGGATGGGGAGGATGCGGCTTGCGCTTGCGCGGCGTGCGCGACGTCAGGTCCACCAGCACGCGGCCGTGCTCGACCCGCGTCGCGTGCACCGGCACCGCGTCCTCCTCGAAGCCGGGCTCGCCCAACCCGGTGCGCCAGTGAAACTTCCAGGCGTGCCACGGGCAGACCACGTAGTCGCCGTCGAGCCGGCCCTCGCCGAGCGGTCCCCCGACGTGGTTGCAGACGCCGGAGATGGCCGAGAACTCGCCGTCACGGCAGATGAGCGCGATTTTGGTGCGGCCGCAGGCGATCTGCCGGAGCGGCGTCCTCGCCAGCTCGTCGGCGGCCCCGATCTCCTCCCAGCGTTGCTCGGCCACTTCACCATTCCTCACGGGACGCCCCCATCATGGTCCAGCCGCCGAGGCCTGGCAAGCTCGCGTCGTCCGCCGAGCGCAGCACTGCGCGGCCTCACTCCTCCTCGAGGAAGAACTTCAGCTGCGGCCCATAGAGGTGCGGCTCGAGCAGGAAGGAGTCGTGCCCCTTGGTGGAGTGCACCGTCACGCGCACGTTCTCGATCCCGGCGCTCTCGAGCGTCTCCTCGAGCTGGAGCTGCTCCTCGGGGGCGAAGCACATGTCGGAGTCGATCGTGAACTGCAGGTAGCGCTGGTGACGGCACCGGGCGAAGAGCTCCGCGAAGCTCGAGGTGCCGCCCTCGGCGAGCAGGTCGAAGCTCTGCCAGGCGTCGAGGATGCGCAGGTAGGCGTTGGCGTCGAAGCGGCGCGGCAGCTTCTGGCCCTGGTGCAGCATGTACGACTCGAGCGGGTGGCGAGCACCGTACCAGCCATCCTCCTCGCTCGAGGGTTCGACGGTGCCGCGCGAGCGCTGCTCCATGTCGCGCAGCGAGACGAAGAGCTTGTGGCTGATCATCCGCGCCAGGGCGAGCCCGCGTCGCGGCCCCGCCCCCGGCGCGTAGCGGCCGCCGCGGAACTCGGGGTCGTTCTGGATCGCGAGGATCTGCTCGAAGTTCTGGACCCGCTGCAGCGGAGTGGTGCGCAGGCCGCTCGCGATCGGCACCACGCGGTCGACCCGCCGCGGATACCGCGTCGCCAGGCTCAGGCAGGTCATGCCGCCGGTCGAGGCGCCGATCGCCGCATGGAGGCGCTCGATCCCGAGGTGGTCGATCAGGCGCATCTGCGCGTCGACCACGTCGGCGAACGCCACCCGCGGGAAGTCGGAGCCCCAGGTGCCGGCGCGCTCGGGCCGCACCGACGGCGGTCCACTCGAGCCGTAGCAGCCGCCGAGGTAGTTGGCGCAGACGACGAAGAAGCGATCGGTGTCGACCACCCGCCCCGGTCCCACGAACAGGTCCCACCAGCCGACGTGGCACTCCTCGTTCCAGCGCTCGCCCACGCCGGGGACGGCGAGGTTCGACCCAGCGGCGTGCTGGCTGCCGGTCAGTGCGTGAAAGACCAGGATCGCGTTGTCGCGCGCCGGGGAGAGCGTGCCGTAGGTCTCGTAGGCCAGGGTGACCGGACCGAGCGTCTCGCCCGAGCGCAGGCGCAGCGGATCGTGCTCCGAGCCGAAGGTGAAGAAGCGCGTTTCGACCGGGCCCACGCCCGCTCCGGACACGTGGCGACCGGGATCGACGGCTTCGCCGCCGTCGGGCGCCACCTCGGCGGGAGCCGGCGCCGAGAGGTGCGGCCGCCGCCTCATGCCACCGCCTCCATCGCCCGCCCCAGCGCCTGATCGAGATCGGCGATCAGGTCCTCCACCGTCTCCAGCCCGATCGACAGGCGGATGACCTCGGGGCCGGCGCCCGCCGCCACCCGCTGCTCCTCGCTGAGCTGGCGGTGGGTGGTCGAGGCCGGGTGCAGGATGAGAGAGCGCGCGTCGCCGACGTTGGCGAGGTGCGAGAAGAGCTCGCAGCTCTCGACCATCTTGAGCCCGGCGTCGTAGCCGCCGGCCACCCCGAAGGTGAAGACCGAGCCGAAGCCGCCCTGGAGGTACTTCTTCGCCCGCTCGTGGTACGGGCTCGACTCGAGCCCGGCGTACGACACCCAGGCGACGCGCGGATCGACCTCGAGGAAGTGCGCGATCTCGAGCGCGTTCGCGCAGTGCCGCTCCATGCGCAGCGCGAGCGTCTCGATCCCCAGCAGCGTCTGAAACGCGTTCATCGGCGCCATCGCCGGCCCGAGATCGCGCAGGCTGACGGCGTGCGCATGAGTGGTGAACGCCAGGTCGCCGAAGGTCTCGGTGAAGCGCAGGCCGTGGTAGGCCGGCTCCGGCTCGCTCAAACCGGGGAACTTGCCGGCGCCCTCCCAGTCGAACAGGCCGCTGTCGACGATCGAGCCGCCCATCGAGGTGCCGTTGCCGGAGAGGAACTTGGTGGTCGAATGCACCACCAGATCGGCGCCCCACTCGATCGGCCGGCACAGCCAGGGCGTCGCCATGGTGTTGTCGACGATGAGCGGGCAGCGCGCCGCGGCGGCGATCTCGGCGAGCGGCTCGAGGTCGCTCACCACGCCGCCCGGGTTCGCCAGGCTCTCGACGAAGAGCGCCTTGGTCTCGGGGCCCACGGCGCGCCGCACGGCATCGAGGTCGTCGACGTCCACGAAATCGGCCCGCCAGCCGAACTTCCCGGGGAAGGTCTTGCCGAACTGGGTGATCGAGCCGCCGTAGAGCTTGTCGGACGAAACGAACGAGTCGCCCGGCCGCATCAGCGGAAAGAAGGCGAGGATCTGCGCCGCGTGCCCCGACGCGCAGCAGGTGGCGCCGCGCCCGCTCTCGAGGCTCGCGATCCGCTCCTCGAGCACGGCCACCGTCGGGTTCGCGAGCCGCGAGTAGATGAAGCCGAAGGTCTGCAGGTTGAAGAGCGACGCCGCGTGGTCGGCGTCGTGGAAGACGTAGGAGGTGGTCTGGTAGATCGGCGTCTGGCGCGCGCCGGTCACCGGCTCCGGCTGCGAGCCGGCGTGGATCATGCGGGTGGCGAACCCGAAGCGCTCGGGGCGCTCGCGTTTCATCGCGCGGGCACCCGCCGTCGCTTCGCCGTGATCACCCGCGAGTTGAAGCCGCCCCAGGAGAGCTCGGCGTGGAGCCTTCCCCATTCGATCTTCGGGCAGCGGTCCATCACCACGTCGAGACCGGCGCGCTCGGCGCGCTCCGCCGCCGCGTCGTCGCGGATGCCGAGCTGCATCCAGATCACCCGGATGCCCTTCTCGGGGGCCACCGCGATCGCCTGGTCGACGACCGCGCCGACCGCCGCCGGGCGCAGATAGAAGTCCACCATCTCGAACGGCCCCGGGGTCTCGGCCAGCGAGGCATAGACCCGCTCGCCGAGCACCGTGGCGCCGGTCGCCGCCAGGCGCGGGTTCACCGGGATCACCCGGTAGCCCTTCTCCTGCAGGTACTTCATCGCGAAGAAGCTGGGGCGGTTCCAGAGGTCCGACGCCCCGACCATCGCCAGGGTGCGAACACTGTCGAGCAGGCGAAGGATGTAGAGGTCGGGATAGCTGTCGTGATTCACGGCGCGCGATCAACGTTAGCACGACGCCGGAGCGCCCCACGCCCGAAGCCCTCCTCTCGGGTCGCGGCAAACCCAACCAGCGAGGGCCCTTTCCCCCGCCGGCGACGGAGGGCGATGGAATGCGGGAGAATGGGGGCCAGTGAGACGGTTCTCCCCGATCGGGCTGGCGGTTGGCGCGGCGTTGGCCGTCACCGCGGCGGTGGCCGCCGCCGGAGCGATGGCCGCCGCCGACGCGATGGCGGCCGCCACGCTGCGCCGGCCCTCGCCCGATTCCGAGCGCACGACTCTCGCGCCGGCTGGGCGCCGTCTCTCCGAGCCGGCGGCCGGCGGCGCCACGCTCGCCCAGGTCCTGCCGCCGGGCCCCGATCCCGGCGACTTCCTGATCGCCAGCCGCGACCTCGACGACCCCAACTTCGCGCGCACCGTGGTCCTTCTCCTCCAGGCCGGCCCGGATGGCGCGGGAGGGGTGGTCGTCAACCGTCCCACCCTCACGCCGGTCGCGACCGTGCTCCCGCAGGTGGAGGGACTGTCGGAGCGCACCGATCGGCTGTTCTGGGGCGGCCCGGTGGAGCCGCATGCCGCGCTGGTCCTGGTCAGGGTCGACCAGGCTCCGGCGGAAGGGTCTCTCGTCCTCGACGGCGTCTACGCCGTACGCACGCGGGCGGGGATCGAGCAGATCCTGGGCGGCGGGCTGCCCCAGCCGTCGCTGCGCGTCTTCACCGGCCACGCCGGCTGGGCCGCGGGGCAGCTCGAGTGGGAGATCTCGCGCGGAAGCTGGCACCTGCGACGCGCCGACGCCGATCGCATCTTCGCGGAGGAGGTCGAGAGTCTGTGGGACCGCCTCTCCAGGCTGGCGCTCTCGCCGATCGCTTGATCGCGCACCAGCTCCGATCGAAAGTTTGATCCATGGCGGCTCGCGCGAAACGAAAGGGCCGCCCGCGACCTTCGCGCCAGCGCGAGCCGGCATGGGTCGGGCTGTCGAACGAGCAACTGCTGAGCCTGCGCTTCTGCGATCTCGGATTGACGCTGCGCGGCACCCGGGTCGAGCGTCACTTCGCCGACATCCAGCGCCGGCTCGAGCGCCGCGGCATCCGCTGCCGGCCGCACCTGTGGTTGTCGGAAGAGTGGTTCTCGCCCGACGGCGTACCGGGCATCGCCGTGCCGTTCTACATGGCGCACCCGCGGCTGATGCGGCTCGAGCGGCGTTTGATGCACGAAGCGGAGGGGGGCAACGCGACCTGGCTTACCCGCATCCTTCGTCACGAGCTCGGTCACGCGCTCGACAACGCCTTTCGCCTGCGCCGCCGCAAGAGCTGGCGAAGCGTGTTCGGAAGGGCATCGCGTCCCTATCCCGACGTCTATCGCCCGAGGCCCGCCAGCCGCGACTTCGTGCTGCACCTGGGCCGCTGGTACGCGCAGAGTCACCCCACCGAGGACTTCGCCGAGACCTTCGCGGTGTGGATGCAGCCCAAGGCGCGCTGGCGCCACGACTACCAGGGTTGGCCCGCGCTGCGCAAGCTCGAGTACGTCGATGCGCTGATGGACGAGCTTCGCGGCGAGCCGCCACCCGTCGTCAATCGCAGCCTGTTCGAACCGCTGGACGAGAATCGGCAGACGCTCCGGGAGCACTACCGTCTCAAGTGCGCGCGCTACGAGATCGATCGGCCGGATGCCTACGATCGGCGACTGAAGCGCGTGTTCGGTAGGCATCGCAGGGACCGGCGCCGCCTGCGAGCGAGCACGTTCCTGCGCCAGAGCCGTCCGCAACTGGAGCGATGGCTGATGCGCCGCTCGCGTTTGCACCCCTATCTGGTGCAGCATGTGGTGAGCACCGTCATCCAACGATGCCACGAGCTGGATCTGGTCCTGGATACGTCACAGCGCGAGGTCAAGCGGGTCATGCTGGGCATACTGGAGCGAATCCTGCTCGACATTCTGCGTCGCGATCGCGAGCGCTACCACTTGTGAACACTTCCGGCCGGAGGCGTTGCTCGAGATGAAGCCGCTGCGAGTCCTGGTGCTGATGCACGAAGGTCTCGTACCGCCGGCGAGCCTCGAGGGCTATTCCGATCGGCAGATCGAGGAGTTCAAAGCCGAGAGCGACGTGATGGCGTGCCTGGAGAAGGCCGGCCACACCGTGCGCGCGCTCGGCCTCGGCGACAATCTCGGCGAGCTGCGCGCCGCGATCGCGGACTGGAAGCCCAACGTCGCCTTCAATCTGCTCGAAGAGTTCCAGGGCATCGCCACTTACGATCAGTACGTCGTAGCGTTCCTCGAGCTGATGAAGCAGCCCTACACCGGCTGCAATCCGCGCGGGCTGCTGATCTCGCGCGACAAGGCGCTGTCGAAGCAGCTTCTCACCTACCACCGCGTCCCGACCCCCCGGTTCATGGTGTTTCGCAGGGGTCAGAGGTATCGCGCGCCGCGCAAGCTCGCCTTCCCTTTGTTCGTGAAGTCCGTCACCGACGATGCTTCCTTCGGCATCTCGCAGGCTTCCATCGTCGGGGACGCGGAGCGATTGAAGGAACGCGTCGAGTTCATCCACCAGCAGACGGGCGCCCACGCGCTGGTCGAGGAATACGTCGAGGGCCGCGAGCTGTACGTAGGCGTGATCGGCAACGATCGCCTGCGCACGTTGCCGGTGTGGGAGATGGACTTCGGCACGCTGCCCGACGTCATGGCCGGCATCGCCACCCGCAAGGTGAAATGGGATCGCCGCTATCAGCAGAAGCACGGCATTCGCACCGGCCCCGCGCAGTCACTTCCCGACGGCTGCGCGGCGTATCTCGACAAGCTGTCGAAGCGCATCTATCGCGCGCTCTCCTTGAGCGGCTACGCGCGCCTGGACTTCAGAATGCGCAACGACGGCAGCGTGTTCGTGCTCGAGGCGAACGCCAACCCCAACATCAGTCATCGAGAGGATTTCGCCGACTCCGCCGAGGCCGGCGGCGTCGAGTACGCGGCGCTGCTCGAGCACATCCTCCGGCTGGGTCGCAACTACCACGCGGCGTGGCGGATCGACGAGGGGTGACTCCGACCCGACGGCCACCGGCGGCTCGAGCTCTCGTCGCGCTCGCGTGCCCAGCGCGAGTCGGCGTCAGGCGAGCCGCGGAGCGAAGACGCTAGACCACCAGTGAGCTACCGGCGGCACGGGCCTCGGGAATC
>DATKDQ010000055.1:0-4075 GCA_035544635.1 Thermoanaerobaculia bacterium | reverse complement strand
CCGGCCGCGTGCGCGTGGAGAACGCGCGGGGCGCGCCGCCGACGATTCCGTTTTGGCTCGGCGAGGCACCGTCGCGCAGCGCCGAGCTGTCGCGTGCGGTGTCGGACCTGCGCGCGGAGGTGGCGCAGCGCCTCGCAACCGCCGGCGACGCAGGGGCGGAGCTCGCCGCCGCCCGCAGCGGCGCCAGTGGCGCGAGCGCGGCGATCGAGAGCGTGATCGCCGGGCTCGCCGCCATCCCCGGCGTGGGCGAGCCCGCGGCGCGCCAGGCGGTCGAGTACCTCGCCGCGGCGGAGCGCGCGCTGGGGGCGATGCCGACGCAGGAGGTGCTCGTGCTCGAGCGCTTCTTCGACGAGAGCGGCGGCATGCAGCTCGTGCTCCACGCGCCGTTCGGCAGCCGCCTCAACCGCGCCTGGGGCCTCGCCCTGCGCAAGCGCTTCTGCCGCAAGTTCAACTTCGAGCTCCAGGCCGCCGCCACCGAGGACGCGATCGTGCTCTCGCTCGGCGTCACCCACAGCTTCCCGCTCGAGGAGGTCTTCTCGTATCTGAGCGCGGAGACGGTGCGCGACGTCCTGGTCCAGGCGCTGCTCGACGCACCGGTGTGGGGCATCCGCTGGCGCTGGAACGCGATGCGCGCGCTCGCGGTGCCGCGCTTCCGCGGCGGCCGCCGCGTGCCGCCCCAGATCCAGCGCATGAACGCCGAGGACCTGGTGTCGGTGGTCTTCCCCGACCAGCTCGCCTGCCCCGAGAACCTCTCCGGCGATCGCGAGCTCCCCGATCATCCGCTGGTGAATCAGACGCTGCGCGACTGCCTGGAGGAGGCGATGGACGTCGAGCGACTGGAGGGGCTGCTGCGGCGCCTGCGCGCGGGCGAGCTCACACTTCATGCGCGCGACCTCGCCGAGCCGTCGCCGCTCGCGCAGGAGACGCTCAACGCGAGACCCTACGCCTTCCTCGACGACGCGCCGCTCGAGGAGCGTCGCACCCAGGCGGTGCTCGCGCGCCGCTGGCTCGACCCGGAGACGGCGGGAGACCTCGGCGCGCTCGACGCCGCCGCGATCGCGGCGGTTCGCGCCGAGGCCTGGCCGCAGCCGCGGAGCGCCGACGAGATGCACGAGGCGCTGCTCCTCGCCGGCTTCCTCACGGATGAGGAAGTCGCATCCGCACCGGGACGGGAAGAGGCAAGCTGCTCACCTACTCCGGAGCCGGGACGCGCCGACGCTCTTGGTGTAGAGGCGACTCCCGCCCGCGATGCAGCACCGGCAACCGGCGCCCGGAAACACCTCGACGATCTGGTCGCGGCCGGACGCGCCACGCGGCTGCGCGCCGACCAGGGCTCTCCCGGCATCTGGGTCGCGGCCGAGCGGCTCAACGAGGTGCGCGCGGTGGTGCCCTCGTGGACCGCTTCGCCCGAGCTCGCGCTGCCGCCCGCGCTGCGCGAGCCGCGCGCCGCGGACGAGGCGCTGGTCGAGATCCTTCGCGGCCGGCTCGAGATCCTCGGCCCGGTCACGGCCGTCGCGCTGGCGGCGCCGCTCGTCGCCGTAACCGTGGCGCCCGCGCTCGCCCGTCTCGAGCATCAGGGCTTCGCACTGCGCGGACGTTTCACGCCGGGGCTGGATCTCGAGGAATGGTGTGAGCGCGGACTTCTCGCCCGCATTCACCGCCGCACCGTGAATCGCCTGCGCGCCGAGATCGAGCCGGTCTCGACCGAGGCGTACCTCCGCTTCCTGCTCGCCTGGCAGCACCTGGCCGAAGGCGAGCGCAAGGCGGGGCCGCGCGGGCTGGAGGAAGTGGTTGCTCAGCTCGAGGGATTCGAGGTCGCGGCGGGAAGCTGGGAGGTCGACGTTCTTCCCGACCGCGTGGAGGACTACGAGCGCGGATGGCTCGACGCGCTCGGAAACGCCGGCAAGGTGGTGTGGCAACGACGAACCCTGCCCGCCGCGAGTCCGAGCCCGGCGTCGACCCATGGGACCCGTGCCGGAGGGCCGAGCCTGGCCGCGGAGACCGGTTCGATCGATCGTCGCCCGGGCTCCTCCGCCAAGGCCGGACCGGTGCGCGCGACCCCGATCGCCCTGGTGCGCCGCTGCAACCTCCCGCTGTGGCGGCGGCTCGCCGGCAGCGAGGAGGAAGCGATCACCCGGCTGTCGGCCGGCGCGCGCGACGTGCTCGCCTTTCTCTCGCGTGCCGGCGCCTCCTTCGTCGAGGACGTCGCCCGCGGCACCGGCCTGCTCCACACCCAGCTCGAGATGGCGCTGGCCGAGCTGGCGTCGCTCGGGCTGGTGTACTCGGACAGCTTTCTCGGCCTGCGGGCGCTGCTCCTCCCCGCCGAGAAGCGCAAGCCGATCGCGGGAGGGCGTCGGCGTCGCACCGCGACCTACGGCCTGGAGGACGCGGGCCGCTGGGTGGCGACGGCGATCCTGCCGGCCGGCGGCGAGGACGATCCGCGAGACCGAACGGAAGACTCCGACCCTGGATCGCGACCCGCCGCGACGGGCAACCCAGTCGCCAGCGCCCGGTTCGGCGACGACGAGCTCGAGACCCTCGCGCGCCTCCTCCTGCGGCGCTGGGGCGTCGTCTTCCGCCGCCTGCTCGATCGTGAAGGCGCCCTCCCACCGTGGCGCGACCTGCTGCGCGTGCTCCGGCGCCTCGAGGCGCGCGGCGAGATCCGCGGCGGCCGGTTCGTGCGCGGGTGGAGCGGTGAGCAATTCGCGCTGCCCGAGGCGGTTTCGGCCCTGCGCCGCCACCGGCGCGCGCCCGATCGCGACCTGTGGGTCGCCGTGAGCGGAACCGATCCCATGAACCTGGTGGGGATCCTCACTCCCGGCGGGCGGGTGCCCGCGATCTCGGCGAACCGCGTGCTCTACCGCAGCGGACGACCCGCCGCCGTGCTCCTGGGCCGCGAGCTGGTCGCGCTCGATCCGCTGTCCGAGGCGGAGCTATGGGAGGCGCGCAAGCGTCTCGAACGCCGGGCGCCCGCGGCGAAGGCCGCGGCGGCGGTGTAGCGCTTCGACCGACTCGCTCCCGGCGGCCGGATCGGGAGCGCCTACGCGTACCGCTTGGGATCGACCCCGAGCTGCTTCACCTTGTAGCCGAGGATGCGCGGCGTGGTCTGGAGCACGCGCGCCGCCGCCGCCATCGAGCCGCGCGTCGACTTGAGCGCGTCCTGGATGAGGTCGCGCTCGTAGATCTGCACCATGCCCTTCAGGCTCCCGGCCACGACCGTACCCGAGCTCTCCGCGGTCTGCAGCGTGGGTGGCATGTGGTGCGGATGGATGACGTCGCCGTCGGCGACCAGCACCGCGCGCTCGATCGCGCTTTCGAGCTCGCGCACGTTGCCGGGCCAATGGTAGGAGACCAGCATGTCGATCACCGCGCTCGACAGCCGCCGCACCTGCTTGGCGCACTCCTTGGAGTAACGCTCGAGGAAGGTGTCGGCGAGGAGCGGGATGTCGGTCTTACGCTTGCGCAGCGGTGGCACGTAGATCGGGAACACGTTCAGCCGGTAGAAGAGGTCGCGCCGGAACTGCCCGGCCTCGACCAGCTCGCCGAGGTCGCGGTTGGTGGCGGCGATCAGGCGCACGTCGACGCCAATGGTGCGGGTGCCGCCCACGCGCTCGAACTCGCGCTCCTGCAGCACGCGCAGGAGCTTGATCTGCATCGACGCCGGGACCTCGCCCACCTCGTCCAGGAAGAGCGTGCCGCCGTGCGCCAGCTCGAAGCGTCCCTTGCGGTCGGCGATCGCTCCGGTGAAGGCGCCGCGCACGTGGCCGAAGAGCTCGCTCTCGATGATCGTCTCCGGCAGCGCCGCGCAGTGCACCTTGATGAACGGGCCGCGCGCCCGCTCGCTGCCGTAGTGGATGGCCTGCGCCACCAGCTCCTTGCCGGTGCCGGTCTCGCCCAGGATGAGCACGGTGGTGTTCGACTTCGAGACCGTGTAGATCTGGTCGTAGACGTGGCGCATCTCGTGCGAGCGCCCGATGATGTTCGCCGGCTGGAAGCGGTCGCGCAGGTCGGCGAGGAGCCGCTCGTTCTCCTCGTGGAGGCGCTCGCGCTCCTCCTCGGCGAGGCGCCGCACCTT
>DATKDQ010000054.1:0-5425 GCA_035544635.1 Thermoanaerobaculia bacterium | reverse complement strand
GTCTAGCGGCAAGCGCTGAACCGTGTCCCCCCGGCCTTATCATGTGCAATCCGCTGACCGACAGATTCCAGAGCCCGGTTTGGGGCTCGATTCCGTGAATCGGTACTAGAGAGCCGTGATCCTGCCCTCGCGGGTGTGGTCACGGCTCTCCGTTTTCCTCCTCCCGCCGCGGCGCGCTCCCGAGCCGACCTTGCCCAGCTAGGTGTCCGAGTAATGCAGGTCAGTTTCGGAGCACGGGAGCCCGTCCGTCCGCGGCGCCAAAGAGCATCTAGCCGGAGGAGCGTGCTACCCAGCACGCTCCGGAGGCTAGACGTCGCAGAGCCGGACGGCTTCGGCCAGCGACCGAAGCGGCTCGCGTGCCGGGATGAACTCCTGGCCCACGAATCCCTGGAATCCAGTGTCCGCGATTGCCCTCATGATCGCCGCGTACTGCAGCTCCTGCGTGTCGTCGAGCTCGTGACGGCCGGGAACGCCGGCCGTGTGGTAATGCCCGATCAGCTCGTGGTGGGTCTGGAGGGTGCGGATGATGTCGCCCTCCATGATCTGCACGTGGTAGATGTCGAACAGCAGCTTGCAGCGCTCCGATCCCACGCGGCGCATCAGCTCGACCCCCCACTCCACGCGGTCTCCCATGTAGTCGGGATGATCGACCTTGCTGTTGAGGAGCTCGAGCAGGATCGTCACGCCCTTGCGCTCGGCCTCCGCCGCCACCTGCTCGAGCGCGGTCACGCAGTGCTCGAGCCCGACGTCGTCCGGCATGCCCTCGCGATTGCCGGAGAAGGTGATGACGTTGGGGAAGCCGGCGCGCGCCGCCGCCTCGATCGCCGTGCGGATCGCGCCCAGGCACGCCTCGTGATGCTCGGGCCGGTTGAGCCCTTTCGGGATGGAATGGGTGTTGGTCACCGCGCAGACCAGCCCGTGCCGGCGCACCACCTCGTACGACTCGGGGCCGAGAAGCTCGACCGAGTGCAGGCCGAGACCGGCCGCTGCCGCGCACAGCTCCTCCACCGAGAGCCGGGGGTAGCACCACTTGCAGACGGACTGCCGGATCCGGCCGCGCTCGACCACCCGCTCGATCGGCTCGGCGCCGAGCCCGCGAGCCAAGAGACCGAGACCGGCGGTCGCACCCGCCTGAGCGACTCGCCTTCGGGTCAGCGATACGTCGTCCATGGTGTCAGCTCCCCACTGCCTTTCGCAGGTCCTCCACGGCTCGCGGCGCGCGCGCGCCCGCCGTCTCGTCGCGGAACAGCGCGGCGAAGCCGATCGCCGTCACCAGGCCGACCACCGAGAGCGTGCGCCACAACGCCGCGTAGTCGAGCGCGCCGTCGGTCCCGGAGAAGAGGCTGGCGAGCAGCCCGAGGAAGGGGGCCGCGAGCACCGGCCCCACCCCGAGAATGATGATCCCGAACACGGTCTGGGCAGAGTGGCGCACGTCCGGCTCGGCGAGCCGGTTGACGTAGATGTAGGCCACGGCGAAGAAGCAGGCGTAGCAGAACCCGTGGAGCGCCTGGCTGGCGACGATCACGCCCACCGGCAGAGTGGTGGCCGAGAAGACGGCGTAGCGCAGGAAGTAGGCGAGCGCGCCGATGGTGATCACCCAGCGCACTCCGAGGCGCGTGAGCAGCAGGCCGACGCCGGCCATCACCGCGATCTCGGCGAACTGCCCGATGGTCATGGCGGGGCCGATCTGGCTGTCGCGAAGACCGAGCACGTCGGAGAAGAAGGGCGCGGTCTGCATGAAGTAGATCTGGTGGATGACCGAGATCGGCAGGCTCGCCGCCACCAGCACCGCGAAGGAACGCCGCCCGAAGAGGCGGAACGCCTTGGCGAACGCGAGTCGCTCGACGGCTTCCCGGCGGGGCGGCGTGTGCGGCAGGAAGAGGGCGAAGCCGGCGTAGCCGATCGACGTCACACCCGAGAAGACCAGCGCGTGAACGAGCCGCCCGGTGGCATCCGGGACCTCGACGCCGGCATAGAACGGCGGGAGCGGATCGAGCCGCACGTCCGACAGCAGCCAGACCAGCGGGAACAGCCAGCTCGCGGCGATCCAGCCGATCGTCCCCCATACCCGGACGAAGGGGAACTGGCGGTCCGGGTCGTCGAGATGCGCGAAGGCGAGCGAGTTGGTGAGCGCGAGCGTCGGCGTGTAGATCACGCTGTAGAGGATGGAGAGGAGGAGCCAGGCCGAGAACGTGGTCTGGTAGGCGGTGATGATCTTCACCACGCCGCCGGCGAGGAGAAGCACCGCCAGGAACCGCTCGGTCGAGAAGTGCCGGTCGGCGATCTGACCGGCGACGAAGGGGGCGGTGACGGCGCCGATCGAACCGGCCAGACCGAGGATCCACCCTACCTGCCCGGGACCGAATCCGAGTCCACCGTCCGCCGGAGCGGCCTGCAGAAAGCGCGCGAGCACGGGGAGCCAGAACCCCCACACCGCGTACTGGAGGAGCATCATGAGCGCGAGCCGCCCGTGAACCGATCGCATCATGCTCGAGCCTCCGCGCCGGGACGCAACTCGTGGTGACAGCACGCTGAACCGCTATCGCGCGTCGTACCATAGCAGCAGACATGATGCGCAGAATGCTAGACTGACACGTTCGCCCGGCGGCGGTCAGCCGGATCGCCGCCGCGACCAGCTCGCCCGCTCCATCTCACCTCGATAGATCGACGATAACTCGATAGATAGACGACAAGGAGACGTACTTGAAACGCACTCGCCTGCTCCTCATCGGCGTCGCCATCCTCGCCGCCGTCGGCGTCGCCGCCCTCCGGCTCACCGCCCAGCCCGCGCCCGCCCTCGATTCCCAGCAGCAGCGCGTGAGCTACGCGATCGGCCTCAACCTCGGCCGCTCGCTCGCCGCGCAGGACATCGAGATCGACTTCGACACTCTGACTCGAGGCATCCGCGATGGCCTGGCCGGGACCGCGCTCCTCGACGATCAGCAGATCCAGCAAACCATGGAGGCGTTCGAGCAAGAGATGAGAACACGACTCAGCGCAGCCGGCGAGAAGAACCAGGCCGACGGCGCCGCCTACCTGGCCGAGAACGCGAAGCGTCCCGGCGTGAAGACCACCGCGAGCGGCCTCCAGTACGAGATCCTGACCGCGGGCGATGGTCCCAAACCGGCGGCGACGGACCGAGTGCGCGTGCACTACAAGGGCACCCTGATCGACGGCACCGAGTTCGACAGCTCCTACGGCCGGGGCGAGCCCGCCGTGTTCCCGGCCAATCGTGTGATCGCGGGGTGGACCGAGGCGCTCCAGCTGATGACGGTCGGCTCGAAGTGGAAGCTCTACATCCCGCCCGCGCTGGGCTACGGCGAGCAGGGTGCCGCCGGCGGCGCGATCCCACCCAACGCGACGCTCGTCTTCGAGGTGGAGCTGCTCGGCATCGAGCAGTGAGCCGCGGCGAGTCGGCCAGAGTCGAGCCAGCTCGAGTGACGATCATCGGAGGCGAGCCCCGGCTGATGAGCCGGAGCGAGCGCGTGCGGTGAGCTGGGACGAGCTCGAGCGCCTGGAGGCGCGCGGTCCACGCGCGAACCCCTGGCGCGCCGGCCGCAGCCACGCCATGAGCCGCCGGGGGCTGCTCGCGACCTCACAGTCGTTCGCAACCCTGGCCGGCGTCGACTGTCTGCGCCGGGGCGGCACCGCGATGGACGCCGCGATCACCGCCGCGGCGGTCCTGGCCGTGGTCGAGCCGATGATGACCGGCATCGGCGGCGACGCCTTCTTCCTCTACCACGAGGCCGCCTCGGGAAGAGTCTCTGGTCTCAACGGCAGCGGGCGCTCTCCGCGGCGGCTGCCGCGGCACCACTTCGGCGGCGCCGGCGCGGCCATACCTCCGGCGTCGTGGGAGGCGGTCACCGTGCCGGGAGCGGTGTCGGCCTGGTGGGAGGGCTGGCGTCGGTTCGGCCGCCTGCCCTTCGCCGATCTGCTCGCTCCGGCGATCGCGTACGCCGAGGAGGGCTTTCCGGTCACCGAGGTGGTGCACGCGATGTGGAGCGCCGGCGCGGTGGAGCTGCGCCGCGATCCGGAGGCGAGCGCGGCGTATCTCGCCGGCGGTCGCGCGCCCGCGCTCGGGGCCACCTGGAAGAGTCCGCGGCTCGCGGAGTCACTGCGCCTGATCGCCGCCGGCGGCTCCGAAGCCTTCTACCGCGGCCCGATCGCGGCGGAGATCGCGCGTTATGCGCGGGCGACGGGCGGGTTCCTCGACGTCGAGGACTTCGCGGCCCACCAGCCGGCATGGGTGGAACCGATCTCGACCACCTATCGCGGGCACCAGGTGCTGCAGATCCCGCCCAACGGCCAAGGCATCGCGGTGCTCCTGATGCTCGACCTGCTCGAGGCCTTCGATGTCGCGAGCCTCGGCCACGCGACGCCGGAATGCCTCCACCTCCTGATCGAGGCGAAGAAGGCGGCGTTCGCCGATCTCCACCACCACGTGGCCGATCCCGAGCACGCCGCGGTGCCGGTCGCGGCGCTGCTCTCGGCGGACTACGCCGCGCGGCGGCGAGCCGCGATCGATCCCCTGCGCGCGGCCGATGCCGTGGCGCCGGGGCCCGTCGCGCGCACCGGCGGCGGCGCCGGCTCGCTCGCCACCTCCGGCGATACGGTCTATCTCACCGCGATCGATCACGACGGCAACGCGGTCTCGTTCATCAACTCGCTGTTCGACGCCTTCGGCGCCAAGATCGTCGGCGGCCACACCGGCATCCTGCTGCACAGCCGCGGCTCCGGCTTCACGCTCGAGCCCGGGCACCCGAACGAGTACGCGCCGGCGAAGCGGCCGTTCCACACCATCATTCCCGGCATGGTGCTGCGCGACGGGCGCCTGCACCTCTCGTACGGCGTCATGGGCGGTGCCTTCCAGCCGCAGGGCCACGTGCAGCTCCTCACCAGCCTCTTCGACTTCGGTCTCGGCCTCCAGGAGGCGATCGACGCACCGCGGTGGCGGCATCTTCAGGGCCGGCGCGTGCTGCTCGAGCACGGCACGCCGCGCGCGACGTTCGACGCGCTCGCGGCGCTCGGGCACGAGGTCGAGCCGGCGTCGGGCTTCGCCTTCGGCGGCGCGCAGGCGATCCTGGTCGATCCCGCCAGCGGGACCTTCATCGGCGCCTCCGACCCGCGCAAGGACGGCTGCGCGCTGGGGTACTAGAAGCCTTGACCCGCAGAAATCGTTTCGGGAGGGTCGCATGAGCCGCTACGAAGAGAGCTACCGCCGGTCGCTCGCGGATCCGGAGGGCTTCTGGGGCGAGGCCGCGCAGGCGCTGCACTGGCACCGCCCTTGGGACCGGGTGCTCGACCTGTCGGAGCGTCCCAACGGGCGCTGGTTCGTCGGCGGCGAAGTGAGCACCTGCTGGAACGCGCTCGACCGCCACGTCGACGGCGGGCGCGGCGGCCAGGCGGCGCTGATCTGGGACAGCCC
>DATKDQ010000053.1:0-48402 GCA_035544635.1 Thermoanaerobaculia bacterium | reverse complement strand
CCGGCGCCGTGGAGGCCGCCGCAGAGCTCGAAGAGCTCCTGCCGCTCGCGCAGCCTCGAGGGCAGCGTCTCGAGCACCGCCTCGTCGACCGCCAGCGGCCGCAGGACCGGGAGCTCGACCTCGAGGTCCTCGAGCCTCTGCTTGCCGCACACGCCGCACGCGGCGGTGGCGCGGAAGGCGCGTGGCCGCACCCGCGGGTCGCGGTCGCCGCCGCCGGCGGCGGACCCCGGGTCGCCCGCGGTGTACGAGCCGCCCCCGCGGTCGCGCAGCCACGCTTCGATGACGCCGGCGCCCGCGCAGCCGTGCTCGCCGAGGGAGACCAGCGCGGTCGCGGGCTCGACCTCGCGTAGCTCGGCGATCTCGTCGCGATCATCGACGATGCCTTCGCTGTAGAGGAATCCGGCGGCGAGCTCGCGGTCGTCGCCGGGCGTGCGCATGGTGACGACGATCGGCGCGCCGCCGACGCGAATCTCGAGCGGCGCCTCGACCGCGACCACGTCGTGCTCGACCGGGCCGCCGTGGCGCCGCACCACGACGCCGCGCAGACCCGGACGGCCGGGGCGCGCGGCTGCGGCCGCCTCGGCGCGCGGTCGGTCCTCCACCCCCGGAGCCCGGCCTACCGGCGTCCTACCGCCCATGCGCGACCTCCGGCACGGTCTCGCGCGCCCGGGCGCCATCACCCTCCTGCGGAGAGAGACGATCCCCGTCCGGCGTCCTCCGATCGCTCTCCTCTGCCCCGCCGCCGGCCAGCTCCACCCTGACTCGCGCGTTGTAGTCCGGCTCCATGCTCTGGGGATCGATCCGGTGCGCGTCGAGCAGGACCCCCCCCTCGGGCCAGTGCACCTCGACGTTGCCGGGCTTGATCGGAGCGATCCTCACGCGCCCGCGCAACACGCCGGCGGGCGAGGAGAGGCGGACCCACGAGCCGGCGCCGAGGCCGCGCCGCTCGGCGTCCTCGGCGGCCATCAGAACGTCCTCGCGCGCGCTGCCGGTCAGGTCATCCTGCGACGCCTGGACCATCGAGTTGAACTGCTTACCACGGCGCGTCGAGAGGCGCAGCTCGCCGGCGGCGACCGTCCGCTGCCCTTCGGGCGGACGCACCGGCACCAGGTGCGCCTTGCCATCCGCCGTGGCGAAGCGCCCGTCCGCGTAGAGCGTCGGTCCGCCCCACTGCACCTGGTCGCCCTTCGCGCGCAGCGTCTCGATCCCGGCGTAGAGCGGCACCGCGCGCGCGATCTCGGCGCGGATCGCCGCCGTGCCGGCGAACCGGACGGCGTCCGCCCGGTCGGGCCGCACCCGGCGCATCACGTCGCACAGGACCTCCCACTCCGGGCGCGCCTCGCCGATGCGCCGCCCCGGGATCTCGGGGGAGAAGACGATGCGGCGCTCGGTGGTAGTCTCGGTCACCCCGCCCGGCGTCTCGTAGCGGGTAGCCGCGGGCAGAACGAGCACCGTGTCCACCGGCTCGACCAGCATCGCGCTCGAGAGCACGATGTCCTGATGCACCCGCAGGCGCGGGCGGCGCATCGCCTCCCGGCTCGTCCCCTCGCCCGCCAGGGTCTCGAGGAAGTTGCCACCGACCATCCAGAAGACGTCGATCTCGCCTCTGGCCGCCGCCTCGACCTGCTCCGACGCCGAGAGGCCCGGCCCCGGCGGCGGCTCGAACCCCCACACCTCGCGGTAGAGCGCGCGCGTCTCCACATCGAGGGTCGGGACGCAACCGACCTCGGCGCCGCCCTGCACGCCCGAGTGACCGCGGATGGGGGTGAGCCCACGGCGCGGCCGTCCCGGAAGCCCGCGCAGGAGACCGAGGTTGCACAGCGCCTGCACGGTGTCGACGCCGTGGCGGTGCTGCGTGAGGCCCATCGACCACACCAAGATCGTGTTGGGATGACCGAGCAGGAGCCGCGCGAAGTCGAGCATGACGGCGCGCGTGGCACCGCTTGCCGCCTCGAGCTCCTCCCACGACTGCGCTTCGAGCTCGCGCCGCAGCGCCTCGAACCCCTCGGTCGCGCTGGCGACGAACTCGCGGTCGACGCCGCCCGGCAGCGCGAGCAGCGCCTTCGCCGCACCGTTCAGGAAACCGAGGTCACCGCCGGTGTCGACCTCGAACCAGGAGTCCGCGAGGCGGGTGCCGAACAGGGCGCTCTCGGCGACGGACGGCACCCAGTAGCGTTCGAGCCCGGGCTCGCGATAGGGGTTGACGACGGCGATCTTGGTGCCGCGCTGCTTCGCGTAGTACAGGTACTTTGTCGTCACCGGCTGGTTGTTCGGCACGTTCGAGCCGAAGAAGACGATGAGGTCGGCGCCGATCCAGTCGGTGTAGGAGCCGGTCGAGGCGCCATGCCCGAGCGCGCGCTTCATCGCCGTGGTCGAGGCGGCGTGGCACAGGCGGGCGGCGTTGTCGACGTGCGGCGAGCCGTAGAAGCGCGCCGCCTTCTGGGCGGCGTAGTAGGTCTCGTTGGGGATGCCGCGGGAGGTGAGATAGAAGGCGGCGCGACGCGGGTCGGTCTCGCGCAGGACGGCGACCGCCTGGTCGAGCGCCTCGCCCCACGAGATCGGCGTGAACCCGCGCTCGCCGCGCCGCCGGCGCATCGGGTGCGCGAGGCGCCCCAACTTCCGCAGCGCGCGCGACTCGAGCCGCTCGAGCGCCCCACAGTCGGCGAGGCGCGACCGATCGAGCGCCGGCATGGTGTTCAGACGCAGCAGCTCGAGGCGCACCATGCACAGGTGCACGCCGTCGAGCGTCCAATCGCGCAGGCCGGTGGTGCCCAGCGCGCAGCCGTCGCACACGCCGTCGCGGAGGATGCGGTACGCGAAGGGGAGCTCACCGCGGTTGTCCCAGGCGACGCGGGCCATCGATCGGAAGTGGCCCGGCTTCTGGCGACCGAGCCCGAAAGGAGCCAGCGAAGCCCACGATGCGGTGCGCCACGACACGGCGCGATTGTATCCTCCGCCCCAGCCGCTCGACCGCGGGCACGGCACCGCGGGAAGGCCGCAGCTCCCAGCGCTCCTCGTCGTGCGCCGCTCGACTAGAAGCCTTGACCCGCAGAAATCGTTACAGACGAGTCAAGTTGTCCCCTGGTCAAGGCTTCCGAGCCGCGCGGCGCAGCCGCGCTTGGCGGGGAGCATCAGCTAGCGGGGCCGTGGTAGTGACCACGGACCCGCTAGAATCGAGCTCCCAAGCGCCCGACACCCTGCGTCCCGCCCCGCCCTGCCCGAAAGCACTCAGCGCAAACGGAGACGCGACATGCCCGACCAGCCGCTCTACTTCCGCCAACTCCTCGCCGGGCAGCAGGTCGCGCTGGTGCATCCGGTCGCGGGGCAGATGCGCAACTTCATGTACCTGATCGGGGACCCCGCCACCCGCGAGGCACTGATCGTCGATCCGGCGTGGGACGTCGGCGGGCTGCTCGAGATCGCCGAGCGCGATGGTTTCCAGATCAAGGGCGCGCTGGTCACCCACTATCATCCGGACCACGTCGGCGGCGACATGTTCGGCATGCACATCGAAGGGCTGGCCACGCTGCTCGAGCGCATGGGCGTGCCGATCTGGGTCAACAAGCACGAGGCCGACGGCCTGAGGCGGGTCACCGGCGTCTCCGAGAGCGACCTGCGCAAGGTCGACGACGGCGACACCGTCGCGCTCGGCAATCGGGAGATCCGCTTCCTCCACACCCCGGGGCACACCCCGGGAAGCCAGTGCTTCCTGATCGAGGGAGCTCTGGTCGCCGGCGACACGCTGTTCGTGCAGGGGTGCGGGAGGGTCGACCTGCCGGGCTCGGATCCCGAGGCGATGTACCACTCCCTCACCGGCAAGCTCGCGAAGCTGCCGCCCGAGACGGTGCTCTATCCCGGCCATCACTACGGCCCCACCCCCACCTCGACCATCGCCGACGAGCTGCGCCGCAACTTCTACCTGCGGATGGGATCGCTCGAGGAATGGCGCCGCCTGATGGGGCTCCCCGTACGCTGAGCGCAACGCTCGAGCGCCGCCACTCCCGGCCACTGGCCGAGACCGCGAGCAGGTGCTCCACGCGGGTCGCGCTCGCATGGATGCTCGCGGTGGTGGTCTCGGCGGCGCCGATCGGCGCGGCCGTCCCCGCTCCGGAGCACTCCGCGCTGGTTCTCGATCACCTCGCGAGCGGGCTCCCGCCGCTCTCGGGTCTCGCGCACGCCGGCGACGCGCGGCTCTTTCTGGTCGCGCTCGACGGGCGCGTGCTGGTCTACGAGGGCGGAGTCGTGCTCGACCAGCCGTTCCTCGATCTGCGAGCCCGGGTGCGCACCGGCGGCGAGCGGGGGCTCCTGGGCGTCGCCTTTCATCCCCGCCATTCCGAGAACGGCCTCTTCTTCGTCGCCTACAGCGATCTCCGAAGCGATCTGGTGATCGCGCGCTTCGCGATGGCGAGCGACGGCACCGCGGCCGATCCCGCTTCGGGTGTCGCGCTGCTGGTGATCGAGGGGTACGCCGCCGGACACTTCGCCGGGCAGCTCCAGTTCGGCCCCGACGGCTACCTCTACGCCAGCGTCGGCGCCGGCCCCTGGGTGGGCGACCCGCAATGCAATGCCCAGCGTCTCGATACGCTCCTGGGCAAGATCCTGCGACTCGACGTCGATGCCGGTGCGTCGGAGCCGCCGTACCACACCGTGCCGCCGACGAACCCGTTCGCCGCCGGCCCCGCTCCCGAGGTGTGGGCGTATGGACTGCGCAACCCCTGGCGCTTCTCCTTCGATCGCGCGACCGGCGATCTCTTGGTCGCGGATGTGGGCGAGCACCAGCGCGAGGAGATCAACCGCCAGCTCGCCGGGAGCCCCGGCGGCGAGAACTACGGGTGGGCGCGCATGGAGGGAACCCACTGCGTCGATCTCGTCGTGCCCTGCGTCGATCCGGTGCCGCCGTGCGGCGATCCCGCCTTCACCGCCCCGATCCTCGAGCACGAGCACGTGGGCAGCTTCTGCGCGGTCATCGGCGGCTACGTCTACCGCGGCGCCGAGATCCCGTGGCTGGAGGGGCGCTACCTCTACGGCGACTTCTGCACCGGCCGCCTCTACGCCGCGCGAAACGGCCCCGCCAGATGGTCCAGCGAGGACCTGGGCCTCGCGCTGCCCCGTTTGAGCTCGCTGGGCGAGGATGCGTACGGCGAGATTCACCTGGTCACCACGACCGGGGTGCTCGCTCGTCTCTCGCCCTGGCCGGGCAGCGCCGTGCCCGGGCTCTGCGTTCCGGAGCAGGGCCGCCTCTGCCTCGGCGGGCGCTACCGCGTGCGCGCGCGGTGGAGGGACGCCCAGGGACGCGCCGGCACCGCGACCGCGGTGCCCATGACGAGCGACGCGGGGTATCTCTGGTTCTTCGACCAGGGCAACGTCGAGCTGTTGGTCAAGCTGCTCGACGGCTGCGCGGCCGGGTTTCCTGCGGCCTGGTTCTTCGCCGCCGCCTTGACCGACGTCGAGGTCGACCTCAGGGTGCTCGACACCCGGACCGGCGCCGAGAGACGATACTGGCACGCCGGCGGCACGCCCTTCCCTCCGATCCAGGACACCGCCGCCTTTCCATGCCCGTGAACCGTCCGCCTTCGCCCTCGCCCTCGCGACTGCACGTGGGGTGCGGCCGCGTGCGACTAGAAGGCTGGCTCAACCTCGACCTCCAGGATCTTCCCGGAGTCGACCTCGTGGTCGACGTGAGCCGCGGCCTCCACTTCCGCGACGTCGAGGCGGTCTATGCCGAGCACTTCCTCGAGCATCTCGACCTGGATCGGGCGATCGCCTTCCTCCAGGACGTGCATCGCTGCCTGGGCGCGGGCGGCGTCCTGCGACTGTCGACCCCGAACCTGGATTGGGTCTGGGAGACCCACTACTCGACGGCGAGCCCGCCCCCCGAGCGACGGGTTCAGGGATTGCGGCTCAACCGCGCCTTCCACGGCTGGCGGCACCGCTTTCTGTGGAATCGAGAGCTCCTCGGCGACGCGCTCGAAGCTTGCGGGTTCCGCGACCTGCGCTGGTGCCGGTACGGCGAGAGCGAGCGCCCGGTATTCCGAGGGATCGAGCGCCACGACACCTACCAGGATCGCCCCGACCTCCCCCACGTCCTGATCGTCGAGGCCGAGAAGGGGGAGCCGCTGCCGGCCACGCTCGCCGAGCTGCGCGATCTGCTCGAGCGCGAGTTCCTCGCGTTCCGGGACGATTGACCCGAGCGCCCGGGCGCAGTGGCCGGGTTGCTTCCGAGCGACGACACGGGCCTCGCCCGGACGCTCGGGCCCTGGGCCGATCGCGTGGCACGGACGACCGTTGGCCGCGACGCGACGCGCCCATTCTGAAGACCCCCGCGGCCCGTCGGGTGCCGGGCAGCGATCGCGGCGATCAGTCGCCGAGCGATCCGAGATCCGCGCGAAGCTGCTGGATCGCCAGGTCGCCCGCCTTCTCCGCCGGCTCGGCCCCCGCCCCGGACTTCTCCTGCTGCAGCTTGCGCAGACGCGCGTCGGAGTCGGCGAGCGCGCGCCGCGTGTTCTCGGCGTCGAGGCGCAGCGCGTCGAGCTCGCGCTTCAAGCGGTCGCGCTCCTGCTGGATCTCCTCGACGCGCTGGCGCGAGGCGCCGGCGGCCGCGCCGCCGAGCTCGCGCAGCTTCTCGGCGTCCTCCTCGCGGGCGACCTCGAGCTCCACCACCTCGGCGCGCAGCGTCGCCATCTGCCGCTCGAAGGTCTGCGCCAGGTCGCGCGCCTCCTGCATCTGGCGCTCGAGATCGCTGCGCTCGGCGCTCGCCGCGGCCAGGCGCCCGGCCGACTCCTCCTTCTCCTGAGCCAGCGCAGCGCGCGCCTCTTCGACCTCACGCTCCATCGACTCGCGGCCGGTTCGCAAAGCGACGCGCTCCTCCTCCTTGTCGGCCAGCTCGGCGAGCAGGGTGTCGAGCTCCTTCTGCAGATCCGACAGCTTGCCGCTCTCCGCCGACGTGCGGCGCAGGCGAAGGTCGAGGCGGTCCCGCTCCTCGGTCAGCCGGGCCGTTTGCGCCTGCGCCTCGGCGAGCGCCTGTGCGTTCTGCGCCACCTCCGCCCGGTGCCTCTCGAGCTCGCCCTCGAGCTCGCCGATCCAGGCCTGCGACTCCTCTTTCTCCTTGGCGTACTGCGCGCGGATCTGACGGAGCTCCTGCTCGAGCACGTCGCTCGAGGCCGCCGCCTTGGACAGCTCCTCCGTTCGGCGCTCGAGCGCCTCCACCGCGGCCGTGAGCTCCTGCTCGAGCTGAGCGGCCCGGCCGCTCTCGCTCTGGGTCACCTGCTCGAGCCGCTGCGCGAGCTTCCGGCCGTCTTCCTCGAGGCTCCTGACGACCGCCGCGCTCTGCTCGCGCTCCCGGTTCGTCGTCTCCCGCAGCTCCTCGAGCTCCAGAGCGAGGGCGTCGCGCGCGGCGATGTTCGCCCGGAGGTCGTCTCCCTGGACCGCCGCCTCCCGCCTCGTCTCCTCGAGCTCCAGCTCGAGGCCCGCGACCCGGTCCTCGGTGTCGCGCATCGCTTTGGCATGCTCCTCGCGCAGGCGCTCGGTCTCCTCGCGCAGCTCCTCGATACGCTGGCGCGATACGCCGCTCTTCTTCTCTAGACCCTTCTGGGCCTGCTCGAACCGCTGCTGTGCCGCGTCGCGCTCGCGGGTCAGCCCGGCGACCGCGCTGGTCCTCTTCTCGAGCTCGATGCGCAGCGACTCGATCTCCTTCTGGCGCCGCGTCTCCCCGTCGCGCGCGCGCTGCAGCCGCTCTTCGACCTCCTTGACGCGCTCCTGGCTCTCGCGCAGGTCGAGGACCACCTCCCAGCGCTGGCGCTTCTCGACGCTCAGGCTCTCCTGGATCTTCGCCAGGCGCTTCTTGAGCGTCTCCAGCCGGCGCTGACTGCCGCCTGCCGCCTTGGCGAGCGCGTCGAGCTGCTTGCGCCGGCGCTGGCGCAGCGTGTCGAGGCTCTCGAGCAGGGTCGACTCCTCGGCCTCGATCGACTCGAGCGTCGCCGCGGCCATCGGGCCGCCGTCGTCCGCGCTCGCCGGGGCCGCGCCTTTTTTTCCGCCGTTCTCGGGCCCCGGCGTCGCCGCGGTCACCGAGGCCTCGACGGCGGCGGGCGCGGGCGTCGCGAGGGCGACGGAGTCCAGCGCTCTGACGCATACCGCGACGTCCTCCGGCGCGAACCCGTCCGCCGGGAACGCTGCCGCCGGCCCCAGCTCGGCGAGGTAGGCCTCGAACTCCGGGGGCTCGCTCGACACCAGGAGGAGAGCGGGCGAGCTCAGCCCGCCTTCGCGCAGCTCGCGCAGGGTGCCGATGCTCTGCGCCGTGTCCTCGTGCCCGATGACCAGCAAGGCGCCGTCGAGCGAGGCCAGGGACCCCGGCGACGAGCCCGCGTCGAGCCGATGTACTTCGAGCTCGCCGAACGCCTGCTGCGCCGCCGCGGTGAAGGCCTCCTCGATCGCGAGGGGAGTCGAGTGGTAGAGGATCCTCTCGAGGCCGTGGCCGTTGTGCTTCTCGCTCATGTTCCCCTCCGAGGACTCGGCGAGTCAGGCGCTGACCGGAGTCCAGGCGAACCGAAGCCGCCTCCGTGGGTGAGGGGCCCGAATTCGCTTATGTCGAACGACGTATTGTACACCCTGGAGAGGCTGCGGACAACCGAGCGCTGGGCCGGGGGCTCGCAGAGAGTCACCCGGTGCGCGGAGCGGCGGGAGGCTTGTAGGAAACCGGTGTACCTGTGATGGAATCGGCCGCGCGCCGGACCACATCACCTTGCGGGGCCGCCTTCCGACCAGCGACGACGATACCGGCCGCGAGCCGCTGGCGGGGCTGGTCGAGAAGGTCGTCTTCCACAACCCGGAGACGGGGTTTGCCGTTCTGCGCGTGCGCGTGCGCGGCCGACGCGACGCCGCGACCGTGGTCGGGACGACGCCAGCGATCGCCGCCGGGGAGAACGTCCAGGCCAGCGGGCAGTGGGAGCACACCCGCGAGCACGGCACCCAGTTCCGGGCGCGCCACCTCCAGGTCACGCCGCCCTCGACGGCGGCGGGGATCGAGCGCTACCTCGGCTCCGGTCTGATCAAGGGCATCGGCCGGACCTACGCGCGGCGGCTGGTGGCGGCCTTCGGCGAGGCCGTGTTCGACGTCATCGAGCGCACGCCGGACCGCCTGCGCGAGGTCGCAGGTATCGGCCCGCTGCGCGCCCAGCGGATCGTCGCCGGCTTCGCGGACCAGAAGGCGATCCGGGAGATCATGGTGTTCCTCCAGTCGCACGGCGTCTCGACGGCGCGGGCGGTGCGGATCTGGAAAACCTACGGCGCCGACGCGGTGCCGCTCGTGACCGCGAACCCCTACCGCCTCGCCCGCGACATCCGCGGCATCGGCTTCCGCACCGCCGATCAGATCGCGATGAAGCTCGGCGTGCCGAGCGCCTCGCCGCTGCGGGCGCGCGCCGGCCTCGCCTGGGTTCTGCTCGAGGCCACCAACCAGGGCCACTGCGCGCGGCCGCGCCAGCGGCTGCTCGAGAGCGCCGCGGAGCTCCTCGGCATCCCGGCGCCGGTTCTCGAGGAGGCGCTCGCCGCGGAGCTGGCCGAGGGCGACCTGGTGGAGGACACGATCGCGGGCGAGACCTGTGTCTTTTTGCGCTGGCTGTGGCAGGCCGAGCGCACGGTGGCGGAGCGCCTCGATCTCCTGCGGCGCGGCGCTCTTCCGTGGCGGGCGATCGACGCCGCCAAGGCCGTCCCGTGGGCCGAGGCGCGGCTGGGCGTCGAGCTGGCACCCAGCCAGCGACAGGCGCTGGCCACCCTGCTCGCCGCCAAGGTCGCCATCCTCACCGGCGGCCCCGGCGTGGGCAAGACGACGCTGGTACGCGCCTTCCTCGAGATCGTGCGCGCGCGCGGGATCCAACCGGCGCTCGCCGCGCCCACCGGACGCGCCGCCAAGCGGCTGGCCGAGTCGACCGGCGTCGAGGCGAAGACCATCCACCGCCTGCTCGAGAGCGGGCCCCGCGGTTTCCGCCGCAACGCCGATCACCCGCTCGAGACCGACCTGGTGGTCATCGACGAGTGCTCGATGGTCGACGTGCCGCTCCTCGACCTGCTGCTCGCCGCAGTGCCCGCCCGGGCCGCGCTGCTCCTCGTCGGCGACGCCGACCAGCTCCCCTCGGTGGGTCCCGGCCAGGCGTTCGGCGATGTCCTCGGGTCGGGGGCGGTACCTTCGGCCCGCTTGGTCGAGATCTTCCGCCAGGCGGCCGAGAGCTCCATCGTCACCAACGCGCATCGCGTCAACCATGGCGAGATGCCCCTCCTCCACGCCGACCGGGAGCCCGGGCCGCAGGACTTCTTCTTCGTCGAGGCGCGCGACCCGGACGAGGCCGCGGACAAGCTCCTGCGCATGGTGCGCGACCGCATCCCGGCGCGCTTCGGCCTAGATCCGCGGCGCGACGTTCAGGTGCTGTGCCCGATGAACCGCGGGCCGCTCGGAGCGCGCGCCCTCAATGCGGCGCTCCAGGCCGCGCTCAACCCGGGGCAGGGGCCGGCGGTCGAACGCTTCGGCTGGACATTCCGGATCGGCGACAAGGTGATGCAGACCGAGAACGACTACGACAAGGACGTCTTCAACGGGGATCTGGGGTTCGTCCAATCGATCGACCCGGATGCTCAGGAGCTCGAGATCGCGTTCGACGGGCGCGCCGTCCGCTACGACTTCGGAGAGCTCGACCAGGTGGTGCTCGCCTACGCCACGACGATCCACAAGGCGCAGGGCAGCGAGTACCCCGCCGTGATCCTCACCCTCTCGACCCAGCACTACCCCATGCTCCAGCGCAATCTCCTCTACACCGGGATCACGCGCGGGCAGCGCCTGGTCGTCCTGCTCGGCGAGCGGCGGGCCCTGGCGATCGCGGTGCGCGGCGCGGGCGGGCGGGAGGGGAGGTTCACCAAGCTCCGCGAGTGGCTGGCGAGCCCGGATCGGCAGCGCCGGGACGAGTAGGCTCCGCCGGGACGAGAAGGCTCCGCCGGGACGAGAAGGCTCCGCTGGGAGACTTCGCCGGGCGGGGCGATCTTTCCGAGCGCCGCGCTCCGGTCCGCAACTTCTCCGCTCGCGGGGCGTAGTCTCTTTGAACCACGGCACTCCGGAGGACTGATATGACCCCATTGCCGGCAAGCCGCAGGATCGCGGCGCTCGCGCTCCTCGTCACGCTCCTCGCCCTCCTCGCAGGGACGACCGCAGCCGGCGCCGCGGGCATCGAGCGGCGCTTCGACGTCGCACCGGGAGGACGCCTGGAGGTGGCGTCGGAGGGCGCCTCGGTCGCGATCTCGACCGGCAACGGCGCCGGCGCGCGCGTGCGCATCACGCGTGGGGCCGACGACGAGAAGAAGATCCTCGACCTCTACCGCGTGGACTTCACCCAGGACGGTGATCGGCTGAGCGTCGAGCTCGAGCACCGCCGGCCGTGGCGGCTCTTCGAGTTCCGGCACCAGAGCCCGGAGATCGAGATCGAGCTGCCGCGGCGCTTCACGGTCGACGTCGTCACGTCGGGTGGCGCGGTCGCGGTCGAGGACCTCGACGGCCCGGTGACGGCGCGGACGTCGGGAGGCTCCATCCACCTCGCCGCCGTTGGTGGCCCGGTGGTGGCCTCGACCTCGGGCGGCAGCATCCGGCTCGCCTCGAGCGCCGGCGATGCCGACCTGCGCACCTCGGGCGGGTCGATCGCGATCGGCGAGGTCGAAGGCACCGTTCGCGCGCGCACCTCGGGCGGATCCATCGTCATCGAGCGCGCCGCAGGCGCGGTCACGGCGACGACCTCCGGGGGCTCGATCGAGATCGCGGAGGTGCGCGGCCCGATCGACGCCTCGACCTCTGGCGGCTCGGTGCGCGCCTATCTCTCGGAGCCGCCGGGAGCCGACTCACGGCTCCGCACCTCGGGCGGCGGCATCACTGTCCACCTCGACCAAGGAATCGGCATCGACCTCGACGCGAGGGCGAGCGGGCGGGTCTCGAGCGACTTCGCCGTCGCGAGCGGCAGCGGCGCGCGTCGCGGATGGCGCGACGACGGGGAGCTGGTCGGCGCGATCAACGGCGGCGGGCCCGCGCTGGTCCTGCGCACCTCGGGCGGCAGCATCCGCGTCCTGCGGCGCTAGCCTCGCATTCCTTTGGCGCCGCGGACGGCGCGAGCTTCGGGGGTGGTGTTTACCACCCCCTACGCTCGCATTCTTTTGGCCGCTGGTGCGCGCCCGCTGGTGCGCGCCAGCGCCATGCGGCACATGCGATCGCAGAGCTCGTCGAAGGGGATGCCGGCGGCGGCGGCGGACTGGGGCAGCAGGCTGGTGGCGGTCATCCCGGGCAGCGTGTTCGCCTCGAGACACCAGGGGCGGCCGGCGCGGTCCACGCGGAAGTCCACCCGCGAGAAGTCGCGCAGCTTGAGCGCCCGGTGCGCGCGCAGCGCCAGCGCGCGCAGCTCCTCGGTGAGCGCGGCGTCAATGGGCGCCGGGAAGATCTCCTCCGACATCCCGGGCGTGTACTTGCACTCGTAGTCGAAGATCTCGTGACGCGGGACGATCTCGCCGACGGTGAGCGCCTGCTCGCCGAGAACGCCGACCGTGAGCTCGCGTCCGTCGACGAACGACTCGAGGAGCACCTCGTCGTCCGACCGCTGCGCCAGGTCGACGGCGGCCTCGAGGCCGACCAGGTCGCGCAGCACGGTGAGACCGATGGTCGATCCTTCCCGCGACGGCTTGACCACCAGCGGCAGGCCCAGGGCCTCGATCTCGGAGCGCTCGGCGGGCCACATGCGCCAGGCCGGCGTCTCGACGCCGGCGTGGATCAGGAGCCGCTTCGCGACGTCCTTGTCCATCGCCAACAGGCTCCCGACGGAGTCGCTCCCGATATAGCGCAGCCCGGCGGTCTCGAGCATCGACTGCAGTCGTCCACCTTCGCCCTGGCGGCCGTGGAGCACGAGGAAGAGCAGGTCGGCCGAGCGCACCTCGTCGAGGCGGAGCAGATCGAAGCCGAGCTCGCGCGGGCGGAGCTCGGCGAGGTCCTCGGCGGTCGGCGGCTCGACCCCCAGGGCGGGATCGAGGAAGCGCTCCTCGTCCTCGAGGCGGATCGCGCCGCGCACGGTGTCCACCACCGTGACCCGATGGCCGCGCCCGCGCAGAGCCGCCGCGACCAGCCCCGACCCGGCGAGCGCGACGTTGCGCTCGAAGGTCGATCCACCGGTGAGCACAGTGACGTTCGTCATCGCGTGGTTCTCTCCGCCGGCATTGTAGGACAGCTCTCGCCCCTGCCAATCAGATCGCGATCTCTCGCGCGCTCACGATCACGAACGGAAGCGCGCGCGACACCAGGAAGCTCGCTTCGTCCCGTCGCACCGCCTCGTACTCCGGCGAGCTGCCGGACGCACGCAGCGCGTCGGCATCGTCGAACCACGAGATCGGAACACCGTCGTAGACCGGCTCACGTCCGGCGAGGTAGATCCCCGGCGCGACGTGACACTGCACGTAGCGCCGAAGCCCCGGGACCGCCGCGGCGAGCGGACCGTGACGGTCGCGCCAGTAGGCGCGAAACGCGCCCGGCTCGAGATCGGGACGGCGGTTGAGGAAGGCGACGAGCTTCACGCCGTCCGGCGGCGCTGGTCCCTCGACGACGACGACTTCTTCGGTGAGGAGCGACCCGAGCGAAGCGGCGTCGAGGAAGGCCGCCTCATCGGCCTTGACCGCCCGGTACTCGGCCGAGGCGCCCGAGACGCGAAGCGCGTCGCCATCGTCGAACCACGCCTCGGCCACGCCGTCGTAGACCGGCTCGCGCTTGCGATAGCCGGACTCGAGCGTCGGGTTCTGCACGTACCGGCGCAGACCCGGCAGTCGGCGCACCAGCTCCGCGTGGCGCGTGCGCCAGTGCCGATCGAAGGCCTCGACGCTGGTTCCCGGCTTGCGCTTGAAGAAGGCCACCACCTTGACCACGCTCGTCCTCCGCTCTCGCGGCCGCGCCGCGGCGCGCCGTCGCCTCGATCCGCGATCTACTCGAACCCCGGCGGCGATCGAAAGCCGCCGATCGCCTCACCGAGGCGGCCGGCGAGGTCGATCGGCGTCGCGTCTTCCAGGTACGGCCCCATGATCTGGATCGCGACCGGCAGACCGGCGGCGGTGAGGCCGACCGGTGCCGCCGTCGCCGGGCAGCCGGTGAGGGTCGCGAACGCGATCCAGCGCATGAGATCGCCGTAGTCGCGGTCGCCCTCCGCCGTCTCGATGCGTCTCGCCTCGAACGGCTGCGACGGATCGTGCCGGAACGCCGGCGCGAACGAGACCGGCGACAGAAAGGCGTCGTGCGTGTCGAAGAACCGCGCCCAGACCGAGCGCGCGGCCTCCTGCTCGACGCGCCGGCGCATCGACTCGTGATAGGGGTCGTCGAGAGCGCGAGCGCGGAGGCTGGCCATCGCCGCCCCGGAGTCGCGCGCCGCCCGGATGGTGTCCTTCACCGCTTCGGGGAGACCGGGGTCCATCGCCTGGAACAGCAGGTAGAGGTAGGTTTCGAGCTGCGCGGCGGGGTCGACACCCTCGGGCCAGCCTTCGACCACCGTCGCTCCGGCGTCGCGCAGCGCGTCGATCGCATCGCCGAGCAGGCGCCCCACCTCGGCCGTCACCGGGCAGTAGGGATCGTCGAGCACGTAGCGGATGCGGTACTCGCGCAGCGAAGCGTGGCGGGGAGCGGGCAGCGCCCAGCGGTACGCGATCGCCTCCCGCTCCAGCGGGCCGCCGAGCGCCTCGAGCGCGAGCCCCAGATCGGCGGCGCTGCGCGCCAGCGGGCCCGCCACCGGGAGCTCGAGCGGGACCCCGGGCGGCGTCCCCGGCGGCGGCGGAATGTGTCCCTGAAGCGGCACCAGGCCGAGCGTCGGCTTGTGCCCGTAGAGACCGCAGAAGCCGGCGGGAATCCTGATCGAGCCACCGATGTCCGAGCCGACGGAGAGGTAGGAGAGCCCCGCCGCGACGGCGGCGGCTCCTCCGCCGGTCGAGCCGCCCGGAGTGCGCTCGAGATCCCAGGGGTTGTTGGTGCGCCCGTAGATCTCGTTGTAGCTCTGCCAGTCGGACGCCATCAAGGGTACGTTGGTCTTGCCGAGGAGGACCGCGCCCGAGCGACGGGCGCGCTCGACCACGACGGCGTCTCGCTCCGGGACGTGCTGGGCGAGAAAGGGCGCGCCTGCGGTGGTGCGCACGCCGGCCATCTCGAAGGTCTCCTTGATCGTCATCGGCACGCCGTGCAGCGGCCCCCATTCCTCGCCCCGCGCGCGTGCCCGATCGGCCTCCGACGCGCGCTCGCGGGCGCGCTCGGCGCCGAGGGCGACGATCGCGTTGAGCGTCGGGTTGTGGCGCTCGATGCGCGCCAGCAGGAGGTCCACCAGCTCGACCGAGGAGACCTCGCCGCCGCGCAGCGCGGCCGCGACCTCGGCCGCCCCCGCGAACGCAAGGCCGTCCGGGCGCGGCGAAGCGGCGCCCGCCGAGCCCGGCACGAGGCCTGCGAGCGCGGCGACGGCGGAGGCGGCGAGGAGCTCCCGCCGGTCCACGCCCACCGCGGCCTCGGCCGAGCTCTCGGCTCGAGGGCGGCCGGCGGAATCTCCCTGCGAGCGGCTCGACCGCGCTGCTTCGTCAGCCATGGCATCCTCCTCGCCGTCGTCTCTGATTCGGCAAAGAGCCTACAATGCGGCGCGCGGCAGAGCACGCCTCGTATTCTCGAGCTGCGGCCCTGGCCTGCCGCGCCGCTCGGCCCAGACCGCCGCCGGACACAAGATGGTGATCAGCCCGCGTCGTCTCGTCGCCGCTCTCCTCCCCGTGCTCGGCCTGCTCTGGGGAGGTCCCGCTCTCGCACAGGAGTCCTCGGGAGCTCTCTACGGGCTGGTCCGCGACGACGCCGGCTCGCCCCTGCGCGGGGCGACGGTGACGCTGTGGGGCGAGCAGGGCCCCCCGTTGCGCCGGCTCACCAACGCGCGAGGAGCCTTCCGCTTCGCCGGCCTCGCCCCCGGCCTGTACCAGGGCAGGATCGAGCTCGAGGGCTTCTCTCCCAACGAGCACTCCGACATCCCGATCCGCGTCGGCGGCTCGACCACGATCGGCGTCCGCCTCACGCCTGCGACGAGCGACGCGATCACGCTCACCGCCGAATGCCCGCTGCTCGACGAGCGTCGCGCCTCGTGCGGGGTCACGGTCACCGCGGAGGAGCTCGAGAAGATACCCACCGCGCGCGACCCGTGGACGATCCTGCGCCAGGCGCCGGGCGTGCTGCTCGACCGCATCGACGTGGGGGGCAGCGAGGCGGCGCATCCGGCGGTCGCACGCGCGCCGGCTCTGGCCGCCGATCAGAACGTCTACTCCGTCGACGGCGTCACCCTCACCGATCCCGAGATGCTCGCGACCACGCCCACCTTCTACGACTTCGGCTCGTTCGCGGAGATGCAGGTGACGACGGGCGGCACCCACGCCGCGATCGCCACCGGGGGCGTCGTCCTCAACCTGGTGACGAAGCGCGGCACCAACGCCTGGCGCGTCTCCGCGCGCTACCTGCTCGCCGACGACCGCTGGCAGCCCGGCCCCGACGAGCTCGCGGTGGGCGCCGGTCAGGCCGGCTTCGAGATCTCGCCCCGCCTGGAGCGGTATGTGGAGCACGGCGCCGACTTCGGCGGCCCGTTGGCGCGCGAGCGGCTGTGGATGTGGGCCGGCTACAACGACACCGAGGTGGAGATGGCGCTCGAGACGCCCCCCACCCTGTTCGATCAGGGCGCGGGCGATCGCGACGTCGACAACGGCGCCGCCAAGCTCGACCTCGACGTCGGCCCCTCGCATCGCCTCCAGGGCTTCGTTCACCGGAGCCGCGCGGCGATCGCCCGCGTCGGCGGCGGACCCTCCCGCGCGCTCGACGCGACCGCGGACCTCGACGCCCCGACCACCATCGGCAAGCTCGGGGGCACGCACGTCCTCGGCTCCGCGCTTCACCTCTCCACCCAGCTCGCGCGGGTCGACGGCGAGCTGGAGCTCTTGCCCCGCGGCGGGGACGAGACCCCGGTGATCGACGCCGCCGGCGTCCTGCAAGCGAGCTCCCTCACCCTGGAGAGCGAGCGCACGCGCGATCAGGCGAGGATCGACACCAGCGCCTTCTTCGGCGCCGGTGCGGTCGGACACGAGCTCGCGGCCGGCGTCGAGTACCGCCGGGCCGAGGTCGAATCCCGTTCGCGCTGGGGAGGGGCGAGCAGCGTCTTGGCGGAGGATCCGTCCGCAAGCGGCACACCGACTCGTCTCTTCTTCCGGCCCGAGAGGAGCGAGGTCGAACTCGACACCTGGTCGGGCTACGTCCAGGACACCCTCGCGATCGGCAGCGCGATCGCCGACGTCGGGCTGCGCTATGGCCGGCAGCGGGGCGAGCGGCGGCCCGTGACCCTCCCGGGAAACCCGCTGCGGCCGGATCTCGTGCCCGCCGTCGCTGTCATGGGAACGGACGGCGGCTTCGACTGGGAGACGATCGTCCCGCGCCTGGGCGTCACCTGGGCGCTCGGCGAGCGACGCACGACGTTCCTGCGCGCAAGCTACTCGCGGTTCGCCGATCAGCTCGGGACGCCGATCTTCGCGCAGGCGCTATCCGCCCCCGACCAGTCGCCGTTCACCTTCGCCGCGGTTCGCTTCCTCGATCTCGACGGCGACACGCTCCCCGGTGCGAGCGAGCCCCGGATCGCGGTCGAGAGCGTGAGCCGGGGAACGGTGGTCGATCCGTCGCTCGAGGCTCCGACCCTCGACGAGGTGCTGTGGAGCGTCGAGCACGCGGGGGCCGGCTGCTTCTCGGTCGGCGGCCGGCTGACGTGGCGCTCGCACCGCGGTCTCCTCGAGGAGCACCCCTTCGTGCGCGATGGCTCGGGCGTCGTGCGCGTCGCGACGCGCGCGGACTACGTCACCGACGCCCTGGTCACCGGCACGCTGCCCGGCGGAGCGCCGTACGGCGTGCCCACCTTCGCGCTGCGCCAGGGCCTCGAGGCGATCGACGTCCGATTCCTCACCCGGGGCGAGCGCGAGGTCGAGTACCGTGGCGCCACCCTGTGGTTCGAGCGCCGGCTGCGCGCCCGCTGGCGGCTGCGCAGCTTCGTGAACCTGCGCGACGAGGAGTGGAGCGTCCCCGCGGCGTTTGACGAGGCCCGCGACCCCACCGACCTCCTGGGCTTCGGCGACAACCACGCGGCGCCGTTCGGACCGGCCTCGAGCTTTCCCGACAAGAGCAGCGTGCCGCTGCACGCCGAGTGGGACTACTCGATCGCGGGTCTGTACCACGCCCGGGCGGGCTTCAGCGCCGCCGTCCTCGCGCATGGCCGCCAGGGTTACCCGATGCTCTACTACGAGAGCGCGCTGGGAACCGACGGCCTGGTGCGCCGGGTCGCCGTGACCGACGAGAGGCATCCGCGGCGACTCCCGAGCGTCCACCAGTTGAACGTCCGGCTGGAGAAGGAGATCCGCCTCGGCAAGGCCGGCTTGACCCTGTCCGCCGACGCGTTCAACCTGCTCAACGAGACGCCGGCGCTCGCGCGCGGCGCCGAGCTCGACACGCCGACCGCCGACTTCGTGCGCGAGATCGTGAGCCCGCGCGTGCTGCGCATGGGCGCCAGGCTCCGCTGGCGCTGACACTCGCTGCGGGCAGCAACGCCGCTACCTCTCCGAGCTCTCGGCCAGCTGCGAGGCCAGCCTCGAGCGCAGCTCGCGCGCCCGCGCGCTCTCCCCCGCGCGCTCGGCGGCCGCCGCCGCGCCTTCGAGCGACCGGCGGCGGTTGGGTTGCGTAGCCAACGTCGCCTCGTACTCCGCCACCGCCTCCGCCGGCCGGTCGAGCTCGGCCAGGAGATCCGCCAGGAGCTCACGAGCGGGGAGGAGCTCTCCCGGCGTGACCGGGTGCTTACCCACCCGCTCCTGGAGCTCCGCGGCCTCCCGCAGCAGATCGATCGCGCGGTCGGGCCGGCCCTCCGCCTGCGCCAGCCAGCCGGCCGCCGCCAGCCGCATCGACTCCACCTGCCCGGCCCAGTCGTACGGTCCGCCGGGCGGCGCGGCCGCGAGCTTGCGCTGGATCGCGGCGAGAGCCTCGACCGCGCTGCGGGCGGTCTCGGCGTCGCCGGTGCGCGCGGCGCCGATCGCGCGCGCGAAGTGCGTGCTGGCGAGCGCATAGGGGAAGCGGTCCCACGGCAGCGACACGCCAGGCGGCTCGAGCCGGGCCGCCTCCTTCCACGCGCCGCGCTCGAGCGCGAAGCGAGCCGGGATCGCGGCCAGCGCGTATCCGCCCGCGAAGTTGGGGTCGTCGAAGCGGGTCGCCGTGGCGGCTCGTTCGAGCACCTCTCGCGCCTTCTCGAGCTGTCCGGTCTGCAGATAGGCGTACTCCAGATAGTCGAGCGCATGCAGCGCGTCCATAGCTGCCGCGCCGGGGTGCTTCTTCGCCACGATCGCGTTGGCGGAGGCCTCGGAGTCCAGGTTCGAGCGGATCGACTCCTGCCACAGCCCGAGGCGCGTGAAGATGTGCGACGGCATGTGCTGCGCGTGCGGCGACGCCGGCGCGATCTCGGCGTAGGCGCGGGCAGCGGGCAGCGCGAGGTCGGCGAGCCCAGGATAGTCGAACGAGTGGATGATGTAGTGCACGATGCCCGGATGCCGCGGCTGGCGCTCGAGCTCGGCATTGAGAATCTCGCCGGCGCGCCGCTGTTGGGCGAGGCTGGTGTCGGTCGGCGGCGCGGTGCCCAGCAGCGCGAGGGCGTGGAAGATCCGCGCCTCGGCGTCGTCGGGGAAACGCCGGGCCGCCTCCTCCATCTGCTCGCGGTAGGCGCGCGACCGCGACGCATGATCGAGCGAGTCGGCGTCGCGGTAGAACGCCGCGATGGCGTCGATGTACGCGCGCTCCCGGTCGGTCGAGGCGCCCGCGGCGGTGGCCTTCCGGGCAGCCTCGGCGCCCGCCGCCAGCTCGTCGGCCGACGGCGGAGCCCACAGCGGATGGTAGTAGGTCATCGCGACTCCCCACCACGCGAGGCCGCACCGCGGGTCGCGAGCGGCGGCGGCCGCGAACGCCTCGCGCGACAGCTCGTATCCGAACGAATGCAGCAGCGCGACGCCGCGCTCGAAGTCGGGCTGCGCCGCGGGATCGCAGGACGTCGGGAAATGAACCGCTCCGAGCTCGCCGGCACCGGCGCCATGGTCGTGAGCGTGCTCGTGCCCGGGATCGTGCTGCGCCCGCGCCGCCGTCGCTCCCGCCAGGGCGAGGGCGAGCGCAGCGAAGAGCAGGGTTCGTTTCGCATCGTTCATGGCTTCACCTCCTCGATCTGACCCCCGCCGATCTCGTCCTCGCGCAGGTCCTCGCGGCGCCGGTGGAGCCGCGGGTCAGCGAGTCCGAGGATCGGGCGGATCGCCATCGCGCCAGTCTGTCAGCCGCCGATTCTACCGCCGAGCGGCGCGTCGTCACCCAACGACCAGATCGCGCCCGCAGTAGCGGATCTCAGCCAAGCAACCGGGCGGGAATCTCAGCACCCGGACGTAAACCGGGCGGAAGAAGATGCCGCTTAGCGGGTCCGTGGTCACTACCACGGCCCCGCTAGCTGATGCTCCCCGCCAAGCGCGTCTGCGCCGCGCGGCTCGGCTCCCGGCCCTCTGCTAGAATGAGCCGTTCGAGGCGAGGCGGCGCGAAACATCCGGCACAGGCGGCCGACGCGGCGCTCGAAACGCCCCCACTGGAGGCCCCATGACCACTCTCCACGCGATGCCGTTGTTCATCGGCCCCCTGGGCTTCCAGGAGCTGCTGCTGATCTTCCTCATGGTTCTCATCATCTTCGGCGCCACCAAGCTGCCCGCGCTCGGCCGCGGCCTGGGCGAGGGAATCCGCAACTTCAAGCGCGGCTTGAAGAGCGAGGAGCCGCCCACGCTCGAGGAGCGCGGCGCCGACGACAAGGTGAGCTAGCCTCCGGAGCGTGCTGAATAGCACGCTCCTCCGGAGGCTAGTTGCTGTTGGGCGCCGCGGACGGCGCGCGTCGCCCGTCAGCGGACGACGGGCTCCCGTGCTCCGAAACGCTGACCTGCATTACTCGGACACCCTCCTAGCCCCCGGGCCGCGACCGCCGGTCAGCGGTGGGCGACGCGTGAACCGCGGCGCTTCTTGACGCTGCGCGCCCCCTCGAAGTCCGACGCCGACATCCCCAGCGTCGTGATCTTGTTGCGCAGCGTGTTGCGGTGCACGCCGAGGAACTTCGCCGAGCGCGAGAAGTTCCCGTCGTGATTTCGCAGTGACGCGAGGATGAACTGCTTCTCGAACTCGTTGCGCGCCTGCTCGAGCGTCACGCCCCGGCGCACCAGCTCGCTCACCAGACGAGTGAGCTGGCCGTTCAGATTCTCACCGCTCAACCAGCGCCTCTCTTCCTCGACGGGATCGGCGGAACATACCACAATCCTTCGTCGACGAGAGCGGTCCTCGACGCGATCTTTTTCGTCGAGGCGCGCGCGCTCGCTGAGCCCGGCGAAGATGCCGGCGTGCCTGGCTCGACGAGCGGCACGGCGGCTACCAGCGTGGGCGCGCCGCTCAGTCGAGCAGCGCCAGGTCACCGACGTACATCGGATGACGCGAGGTCACCACTTTCGCCACCGAAGTGTACGGACGCACCGAGAGGATGGCGATCTCGCCGAGCACCAGCGGCGGGAGGTTGGACGCCGGGACGCGGTAGACCGTCAGCACGTCGCCCGGGACGAGGTCGTTCTCCTCGCCGCGGTCGATGAAGACGACGTGGTCCTGGCCCAGCGTGACCAGGCGGTCCTTGGCGAACACGATGGTGGCGGCGTTGGCCAGCGCCTCGCGGCTCGACGGATCGGTCTGCGGGCGCATCGGCTGCCTGCGCTCCGAGGGCACCGGCTCCGGCACGAACGGTCTGAGCGTGGAGCCGATAATGATCGGGTCGCAGCTCTGCACGATCTCGCCGATCGCTGTCTCCTCCTGCACTGCGAGCACGAGCACGCGCCCGTTGTAGGAGTGGAAACGTCCGACCGGCTTGCCGGTCAAGGGATGCTTCACCACGTGCTCCGGCTCGACCGCCGTCAGGACGTCACCGGGCGAGAGCCCGCCCGAGTCGCCGCGATCCAGGTACACGATGTCGCCGAGGCTGAGCCCGTACTTGACCGTATCGGCCGCTCCGAAGCGCGCCTGGATCGGGGCGCGCGCGCCGCGGTACTCGAACGTGGGCTTTAGGAACTCGTACTCGCTGCCGACGATCTGATAGGGAAACTCCTCGCTCACGTCGCCGATGTAGCCGCTGCAGTAGATGTCGTCCGCGCTGCCGAGCTGCACGAACGGGTAGGACGGCGCGCCGATTTCGACGGCACCGATCGACGGCTGCGCGACCGCGATCTCGGACGCCGGAGGGGCGGTCTCGCCCACCGCGGGCTGGTCCAAGTCGGTCAGCTCGGCGGCGGTGGGCGTCCCGGGCGCGGCCACCTCGAGACCGAGCAGGAGTGGATCGCCCGGGTAGATCCAGTGAGCGTCCAGAATGTAGCGATTGCGCTCCCAGATCTGAGGCCACAGGTAGGGATCGCCGAGGAATCGCTGGGCGAGGTCCCACAGCGTGTCCCCGACCACGATGGTGTAGACCTCGACCCCCTCGGGGAACTCGGTGGGCGGGTCCCAGGCCGTCCAGTGGTCGCCGACCAGGTGGAGATCCGACGGGGGTGTCTGCGCCGGCAGGCTGCCGGCGGCGAGGACGAGCAGGGCTGTTGCGAGCGCCAGGCGCGTTCTAGTCAACGACAACCTCCTGCCAAAGCCCTCCGCGGAGGGGACGGGTGCAACGCAAAATGCGCCTATCGATACAAGCCTATTGAGTGCCTTGAGAGGCTAGCCCTGTCGCCTTGGTTTGTCAAGGCTTAGGCGGCCTGCCCCTCGAGTCGGCTCGACGCCGAAGCCGGTGCCCAGGGCGGCGCTCACAGTCGCTCCAGGCGGCCGCTCGCCTCGGCGCTGGCAGCGCTCTCCGGAAAGCGCCGCTCGACCTCCCGGTAGCTGGCCCGCGCGCCGTCGGCGTCGCCCAGGCGCTCGAGGACCTCGCCCGCGCGCAGCAGCGCGTCCGGCGTCTTGTTGCCGTCGGGGTACTCGCGCACGGTCTCGCGGAAGGCGTCGAGCGCGCCCTGGAGCTCGTTGCGCGCGAGCCGGCATTCACCGATCCAGTAACGAGCATTGTCACCGAGATCGGTACGCGCATAGGCGGCCAGAAAGCGGTGGAAGGTCTCCTCGGCATCGGTGTACCGCCCCTGATGGTAGAGGCTGTAGCCCTGGTCGTAGAGCGCCTGGGCGGCCGGTGTGATGATGGTGGTGGCGACCGACGGCCCACCCGCCGGCGCCGATTCGGTCCCCGCCGGTGGCGCCGGCTCGGGGCGCACCGCCCCGGTCGAGAGGGTCGACGCCGGCCCGGACGCCGCCTGCGACTCTTCCTGGATCGCCTCGTCCAGCGGCTCCTCGAGGTCCGAGACCTCGATCACCTCGACCCGGCGCGGCGCCGGCACGTTCTCTTCCCGGAGCCCCCGCGGAGCACTGGCGCGCGCCGCGGCGGCTGCCCGCTCCTCTGCCTCGCGGTCGAGGCGCTCCTCGAGCGCGGCCAACTTCTGGCGCAGGCGGTCGATCTCCACCTTGTCCACGGTGGTCTGGCGCTGCAGCTCGACCACGCGCCGCTCGAGCGCCGCGACGTCCTCCTCGAGCCCGCGCGAGCGCCCGGTGAACGGAACCTGCGCGCTACAGGCCGTCGTCAGCAGCAGGAGGAGGATAGGTCCCGCGGCCCGCGCCAGCGCGCGTCTCCGCGGGCTCGTCCTTCGCGTCCGGCTGAGCGGGCGCGGGCGGCTGCTTCGGATCTTCAGGCCATTTCTTGGGGATCTTCGCCACATACTCGCTCTCTGGGAACTCGCGCGCCAGACGATCGCAGACGTCTCGCGCGCGCTGGCCGTCGCCCTGACCTTTGCGGTCGGCGTAGGCCGTGCACAGATGGTAGAGCACCTTGTCCTTCTCGTCGTACTCCGGATAGTTCTCGAGCAGGTACTCGTAGCGTTGGATCGCGGAGAAGGGAAGCCCGAATCGCTGGTAGAAGCGGCCGACCAGGTAGTCGTGCTCCGCCAGACGACCGCGCACCCGCTCGATCTCCTCGGCGGCCTGCTCGGCGTAGGTCGACGTCGGATAGAACCGTCGCACCTCCTCCAGCGACTGGAGCGCCTGCTTCGAGACCGCCTGATCGCGGTCGGGCTTCGCGATCCGACGCGATTGCGACAGGCCGATCTGAAACTGCGCGTAGGCCGCGTGCTCGCTGGTCGGGAAGCGGTTGACGAAGTCGCGATAACGGGCCTCGGCCTTGATCAGGTTGTCCTCGCCGCCCGCCATGAAGAAGGCGTCGGCCGCCAGCAGCAGGCCCTCGCGTCCGGTGGCCGAGTTGGGCTCGACCTCGAACGCGTGGATGAAGTAGCGGCGGGCCGGGCCGAACTTGCCCTCCGCCATGAGCTTGCGCCCCTCGGCCAGGGCCTCCGCCGAGGACAGCTGGAGAATGGGATCCTCCCGCACTCCGCCGCAGGCGGCGACGCCGAGCAGCAGCGCGAGGAGCGCCGCGATCCCGCGGGCGGTCCTGTTCATGCCGCCGCCTCGATGCGCGAGCGCAGCGCCCGGATGGCCGCCGCCGGATCAGGCTGCCGGTAGACCTCCGAACCCGCGACGGCGACGTCGACACCGCTCCGCGCCACCGCGCTCACGTTCGCCGGGCCGATCCCTCCGTCCATCTCGATCTCGACCGCGAGGCCACGGCGGGCGATCGTCTCCCGAAGCTTCGCGGCCTTCTCCAGCGCTCCCGGCAGGAACGGCTGCCCGCTCCATCCCGGATCGACCGACATGACCAGCACGTAGTCGAGGGCGGGGAGCACGTCCTCGAGCACTCCCACCGGCGTGGCCGGGTTGAGCGCGACGCCGGCCCGCACGCCGCGGCCGCGCAGGTGAGTGACGAGGCGGTGAAGATGCGGTGCGGCCTCCCAGTGAACCGATACCCAGGCGGCGCCGGCCTCGACATAGGCGTCGAGCAGCCGCTCGGGGTTCGACACCATGAGATGCACGTCGAGCGGCAACCGCGTCCGGCGCGAGAGGGCGGCCACCACCGGGATCCCGAAGGTCAGGTTCGGCACGAAGTGCCCGTCCATGACGTCGACGTGGAGGAGCTCGGCGCCGCCCGCCTCGGCCGCCGCCACCGCACCGCCGAGGTCCAGGAGGTCCGCCGCCAGGATGGAGGGAGCGATCTTCACCGGCCGACCTCGGCGACCCGCCGTCCGTCCGCCACCACCAGCGAGATCACGTCGCGAGGGCGCAGCCGGTGGCCGGCAAGCGGGTGCTGCCGCAGGACGACCCCCGGCGCCACCCCCTCGTAGAGCTCGTACTTGACGCTCCCCAAGCGGAAGCCGCGGCGCTCGAAGAACTCGCGCACGCCGTCGTATTGGCGGTAGATCAGGTCGGGCATTACGTAGCTCTCGCCGGTGTCGGCGAGGCGCAGGAAGAGATCGACCGGGGTCGCAGGATCCACGCGTGCTCCGGGCGACGGTGCCTGGAGCACGACCACGCCCTCGGCGCCGCCCGGGGCGTAGATCCCGAACGACCGGCCCACCGTGAGGCCGGCCGCGCGCAGATGCACGAGCACGGTCGGCATCGGCTGACCCGCCAGGTCCGGCACCTCGACCAGCTCGCGCCCCCGTGACAGCGCCACCTCGACCACGCTGCGCCGCTTCGCCGGCGTCCCTCCCTTCGGGATCTGGAGCACCACCTTGCCCGGAGGCACGTCGGCGTCGAAGCGATCGCGCTCCTTCTGCCAACGCACCGCGATGCCGGCGGTCGCGAGCCGCGCCTCCGCCTCATCGAGCGACAGCCCCACGACCTCGGGCAGGATGACCTCGCCGCGCCGCACGAACCCGTTGAACGCCAGATACGAGGAGAGGACGAACCCCGCCAGGAGGACACCCGCCCAGACCAGATGCCCGAGCGCGCGCAGGAGCCGCCGAGACACTAGCGACTCGCTCCGAGCGATCGCGCGACGCGAGGCACTAATTCACCCAGCGATCGACCAGGCGGTTGACCACGCTGCGCGGATACTGGCCGGCGGGCGAGCCCTGATCCTCGAGTGACTTGAGCACTTCCGGCAGGGCCTCCTCGACCGCAACGACCGGGTTGGACAGCCACAGGACGCGCTGCCGGCGATTCACGACGTAGAGCGCTGGTAAAGCCTCCTGCCCTTCCACGGGCGGCGCAACGCCGTAGCGGCTGGAGAAGTCGCGGTCGTCGTGGAGCAGCGGATAGGGTAGCTGGAGATCGATCTGGAGCTTCCGCAGCGAAGCGAGGTCGGCCCGCGAGATGGCGAGCGGCTTGGCGTGCGCCTTGCGTAGCTCCTCCTTGGCCCGGCCGAGCGCGACCAGGTCGCGGCGGGCGCGCTCCGACGCGGGATCCGAGAAAAAGTAGAGGACGACCGCGGTCCGCGGCACCTCGTCCCTGAGCATCAGGAGGCAACTCTCGGTCGAACTCAGGTCGAAGTTCGGCGCCTCGTCGCCGATCGAGATTCGGTCCACCATCGTGGCTTCTCCAGGCTGGCCGCCTCGGCCAGCGGTGATTTCCGGCGCCGCGGACGGCGCTGGCTCCGGGAATGGTATCTACCACTCCCTCCGCCAGCATGACCTTTCTGGCGCCGCGGACGGCGCATTGTCCGTCCCGGGGCAGGGTGCTAGTGCTCCTGGCTCGGGGAGCCGGTTTCAACGCCGTCGGCCGATGGCTTGAGGAGCGATGGCAGATTCTTCGAGAGGTCGAAGTACAGCGCCATCGCCATCAGCATGACGATCATAACCAATCCCACCTGGGTGATCCGTTCCTTGATCCGGACCGACAGGTCGCGTCGCAGCGTACCCTCGACCAGCAGGACCATGATCTGGCCGCCGTCCAGGATCGGGATCGGGAACAGGTTGAAGATGAACAGGTTGATGCTGATGAACGACATGAAGAGGAGCAAGTCGCGGAAGCCGCGCCGCGCCGCCGCTCCGGACACCGCCGCGATCTCGATGGGACCGCCGAGCGAAGCCCGGAGCGAGATCCTGCGCTCGAAGATCTTCTCGACCAGGAACAGGATCTGGACGGTGAGATCGGCATTGAACCGCACGCTCTCGACCACGGCCTCGCCGAACGAGTAGCGGCGGAACGGCTGGCCGACGCCGATCATCGCGCCCTGGCGGTCCGGCCGCGGCACGACGGTGAGCTGAATTCTCTCGCGCCCGCGCAGGATCTCGAGCTCGAGCGGCTCGCCGGGCCGGTTCACCACCTGCTCGCGCAGCCCCACGAAGCTCTTGATCCCGTGGCCCTCGATGGCGAGCACGGCGTCGCCCACCTGGATACCGGCCTCTTCCGCGGCACTCCCCGGGACGACCTCGCCGATCATCACCAGCGGGTGGACGCCGGCCTCGCCCACCCGCTCCCGCGGGATGCGCGTCGGACGCAGGATCGTCGAGGCCACGGTGCCCGGCTCTCCGGGGCTCTCCAGCCGCTCGTACTCCATGCGCAGCGGCTTCTCGGGCGAGGTGAGGATGGCGAACATGAGATCCTGCCAGTTGCCGACTTGCCTGCCCTCGACGGTGAGCACGCGGTCTCCCGCCTCGAGCCCGGACGCAGCACCGGGTGAGCCCTCCTCGACCATGCCGACGACGGCGGGGACCTCGTCGGCGTCGCGCGCGGCGAACCCGGTCATGAACACCGCCGCCACCAGAACCACCGCCAGCAAGACGTTCGCGAACGGCCCCGCAAGCAGGATCAGGACACGCTGCCAGCGTGGCCGGTTGAGGTACTCGCGCGGATCGTGGCTGCGCTCGCCGGGGTCATGGCCGGCGAAGTTCACATAGCCCCCGAGCGGGATCCAGGACACCCGGTACTCGGTGTCCCCGCGGCGGAATCCCCAGAGCTTGCGGCCGAAGCCCAGCGAGAATGTGAGTACCCGGACCCCGAACGCCTTGGCCACCACGTAGTGGCCCAGCTCGTGAACGAACACGATGACGCCGAGGGCGAAGAGAAAGGCGAGCGCGTTGCTGAGGAGCTGCACGGTGCGAGATCCGTGGCGACCCGAGAGGTAGGGGCGCGCCGGATGGTTGCCGGGCGAAGCGCCCGACCCGGCCTCTCGGGACGATCACCGCCCCGCGGCGGGGCCTGGACCAGGGCTAGAGCTCGGCCGCCAGACCGGTCGCCCCGAACAGGCCGTAAAACACCGGCACGGCTAGAATAATTGCATCGAGCCGATCCAGCAAACCACCATGGCCGGGGAACAGGGCGCCCGAGTCCTTGACCGCCGCGGCCCGCTTGAGCATGGATTCGACCAGATCCCCGAGCTGGGCGGCCACGATCGAGACCACCAGGATCGCCCCCAAGGTCCAGCTCGGCTGACGGCCGATCATCCACCACAGGGCGGCGAGCCCGATCAACGAGCCGCCGACCAGGCCGCCCAGGGCGCCCTCCCAGGTCTTGTTCGGCGACAGGCGCGGCGCGAGCTTGCGCCTGCCCCAGGTCGAACCGACCCAGAACGCGACCGAGTCGTTCGCCCACACCGCGACCAGGAGGCCGAGGAGGACCCAGCGGCTCTGCCGGTGCAGCTCGTAAAGGGCCCATACCGGCAGGACCAGGTAGGGAAGACCGAAGGAGAGCCAGCCGAGGGCCCCCACCGCCGACGCTGGCGTACCGCCGCGCGCCAGGAGGGCGACGGCGAACAGGAGTGGCGACCCCGCGAGCGCGGCCAAGGGAAGGACCGCAGGTGACGGCGCGGCGGCGAGCCACAGCAGCGCAACTGCGGGTAGGACGAGCAGGAAGATCGCCCGCGGCAGCTCGGCGTGAACGCGCCTGCCCAGCCGTAGATACTCGATGGCGCAGCCCTGAAGCAGCGCGAGCGCCACCCAGAACAGCCAGAAGCTCTCGAGCAGCACGATCGCGGCGATCGCCAGCGAGCCCGCCGTCAAGGCGGTCAGCACGCGCTTCATCCCGATCGCGCCCCGTCTTACCCCAGAAGACCGACGGAGGCGGAGCTCTCGCCGCGCTCGATCGTGCCGTAGCGACGATCGCGAGTCTGGTACGCGAGGATGGCGTCGAAGAAGTCGCGGCGCCGGAAGTCCGGCCACAAGGTGGGCGTCACCCAGATCTCGGAGTAGGCGATCTGCCACAGCAGGAAGTTCGACAGCCGCATCTCACCCGAGGTACGGATGACGAGATCGGGATCCGGTTGATCGGAGGTGTAGAGGTAACGACCGAGCGTGCGCTCGTCGATCTCGACGTGCTCGCCGCGAGCCCAGTCGGCGACCACGCGCCGGCAGGCGTCGACGATCTCGCAGCGTCCCGAGTAGTTGAGCGCAACGTTCAGCGTCATGCCGCGGCAGTGCGCCGTGGCCTCGAGCGCGCGGTCGATCTCCCGCCTCACCGACGGATCCATCTCCTCCACGCGGCCGAGGATCCTGAGCCGGATGTCGTTCTCGGCCAGCTCCTCGCGCTCGCGGCGCAGATACTCCTTGAGCAGGTTCATCAACGTCCACACCTCGTAGCGCGGACGGCGCCAGTTCTCGACCGAGAAGGCGTAGAGCGTGAGCACCTCGAGCTCGAGCCGCGCAGCCGTCTCCACGGTCTCGCGTACCGCGGTCACGCCGGCGCGGTGCCCCTCGGCTCGCGGCAGCGAGCGGCGAGTCGCCCAGCGCCCGTTGCCGTCCATGATCACCGCGACGTGACGCGGCAGGCGCTCGAGATCGATCTCGCGGAGCTGCTGTTCTTCGGGGGTTCCCGGCGCGGCCAGGGCGGTCCGGTCGATCATCCGCTCATCCGCTGAATCCCGGCGAAAGCTATCACAGGGGATCCGGAGGAGCGTGCTGGATAGCACGCTCCTCCGGATCATGACTTTGGCGCCGAGGACGGCGCTGGCGCTTCGCGCCGCCTACGGAAACGTGGTGGGGTCACGCTCCTCCGGCTACCACGAGGGCTCGTCCGGGTAGAAGACGCGCACCAGGACCAGGCCGCGCGCGGGCGCGCTCGGGCCCGCCCCGATCCGCTCCGCACCTTCGAGCAGAGCCGCCCAGCGCTCGAGCGAGAGCCGTCCCCGCGCAACCCACAGCAGGCTGCCGACCACGGCGCGGACCATCCCGCGCAGGAAGCCGTCGCCGACGATGCGGAACGTAACGCCAGGCCCGCACTCGGTCACGTCGGCTCGGAACACGCGTCGGAAGGAGTGGCGGTGCGATCCGCCCGACCGCGCGAACGCGCGGAAGTCGTGCCGCCCTTCGAGCAGGGCCGCCGCGTGCCCCAACCGCTCGAGGTCGAGCCGCGGCTCGATCCGCACCGTAGTGGGCGCGTCGAACGGCGACAGCACCGGCGCGCGGCTCATGCGGTAGTGATACTCCTTGGCCACCGCCCAGGCGCGCGCGTGGAAATCCGGCGCGACCGGGATCGCGCGCAGCAGCCGGACGTCGGGCGGCAGGTAGTGGTTCGATCCCTCGACCAGGGCGCGCGACGGCCAGGCGCGCGACAGCCGGACGTGCGCCTCCTGGGCCGCCGCGTGCACGCCGGCGTCGGTACGGCCGGCCGCCACCAGTCGCACTGGCTCGCGCACCAATCGCTCGAGCGCGGTCTCCACCACCTCCTGAACGCCGATGGTGTTGGCCTGGCGCTGCCATCCGCCGTAGGCGGCGCCCAGGTATGAAACCGTCAGCCGGTAGCTCGCGACCGTGCCCACCAGAGCCCGATCAGGAATGGACACCACACCAACAGGAAGGGCCACGGCAGCAAGGGTACATCGAGGAGACGCGGGAGATAGGCCAGAAACAGGCTCGAGGACAGGATCAGCCACGGCACCCGCCACAAGAGTGCCGCCCAGGGCAGCACCCATAACGCGTACCAGGGATAGACCGTGGCCGAGAGGAGCAGCATGCCGGCGAAGACCAGGAACGCCGCCTCGACGGGGTCGGCGCGGCGAAGCGACGCCGCCGTCACGGCAACGAGCGCCAGGGCGAGGAGCGCCTTGGCGAGCAGCTGCGGATAGACGAATGGGTACACGCGGTTCCATGCATCGTGGCGCCCCGTCGCTTCCTTGAGACCGTCGATCCGCGCCTTGAGCCAGGGCGCAGCACCGGCCGCATCGAGGACCCGCCAGAGCGGCTCGAACAGAGGGCCGTTGAACTCCCAGGACACCGCGTAGGTGACCAGGCCGGGGGGAGGTCCCGGCGCGCCGAGAGCGAACGGAACGGTGGCGAGCGCCACCAGCCCCAGGGCGCCGAGCACGAACAGCGCCCGGCGTAGCGAGGCCCGAGTCCAGGCGGGCAGGACCAGGAGGGGCACCAGCTTGGCGAGGATGGCGAGGCCGAGTAGGGCGCCGGCGGCGAGACCTCGCCGGAGCCCGGTCGGTCCATACGGGAAGGGCGCCCGGGACGCCTCCTCACGCGCGAGCGGCGGAGTCTCGCCCCGGTGCTCGACGAGGAGGAGCGCGGCGGCGAGGAGCGGCGCGACGCCGAGCGCGTCGACGTGCGCCATGCCTGCCACCTCGAGCACCACCAGCGGGTTCCAGGCATAAGCGACGCACCGACCGGTGGGGACCCCCCGGGCGCGTGCGAGCCACAGCAACAGGAGGCAGGAGAGCAGGTCGACGGTGGTGAGCATCGCCTTCCACGCCAGGAGCGGGCGGGGCAAGCGCGCCGCTATACTGAACGCCGCGATCGCAAAGGGCGGGTAGACGGTCTCCACCTCACGGTGCCCGACCCGCTCCCACATCACGTCCCGCAGCGGGGCGAGATCCGTATCGTCGGGTGAGTGGAAGTAGGGATTCCGTCCCGCCGCGGCGACCCGGCCATCCCAGAGGTAGCGATAGACGTCGTCCGACAGCGTGGGAGGGAGGGGCAGCAGACAGAGCCGGAGGGCGAGAGCGACCAGCACCAAGAGCGGCGCGCCGAGGGTGGTGCCGCGGAGCCGGACGATCGCGTGCGCGAACGCCGCCACGGCGGCGGTCAGGACGGCAAGGGTAGCCCACGGCCTGGCCTCGAGGTCGTGGAGCCAGAGCAGGGCCGCCGCCGCCAGCACCAGGGGCGCCGCCGCCGCGAGGGGGTGTCGCCGCCAGCTCACCGGCCACGAGCAGCGCGATGTCGATCCAGGATCTGATCCTGCCGCTCTACTACGTCACGCTGGGCGTGCTCGCGCTCTACGGCCTGCATCGCGCCCTGCTGCTCGCGCTGTACCGGAGACATCGACGAGCTCCCGCGCCGCCTCCGGCTCCCGCGCGCTGGCCGCGGGTGACGGTGCAGCTCCCACTCTACAACGAGCTCTACGTCGCTCCCCGCCTGCTCGAGGCCGCCTGCCGGCTCGAGTACCCGCGCGATCTGCTCGAAATCCAGGTGCTCGACGACTCCGACGACGAAACCGCGATCGTGCTCGAGCGCGCGAGCCGGCGCCAGCGGGCCCGGGGCACCGACGTGCGCTACCTGCCTCGCGCCGTCCGCTCCGGATACAAGGCCGGCGCGCTCCAGGCCGGCCTCGAGCAGGCGTCGGGGGAGCTGATCGCGGTCTTCGACGCCGACTTCGTGCCGCCGCCCGGGTTTCTCCGCGAGGCGGTCCCGTGGTTCCGCGAACCGGAGGTCGGGATGGTGCAGGCGCGCTGGGAGCACCTGAACCGGCGGCAGTCGCTCCTGACGCGCGTGCAGGCGATGCTCCTCGACGGCCACTTCCTGATCGAGCACACCGCGCGACACGCCAGCGGACGGCTGTGGAACTTCAACGGGACGGCGGGCGTCTGGCGGCGCGAGACCATCGTCGACGCGGGCGGCTGGCAGCATGACACGCTGACCGAGGACCTCGACCTGTCCTATCGCGCACAGCTGCGTGGCTGGCGCTTCGTGTACCTGCCCGACCTCGCCGTGCCCTCGGAGCTGCCGGCTTCGGTCGAAGCCTGGAAGACCCAGCAGCATCGATGGGCCATGGGCTCGATCCAGACCGCCCGCAAGCTGCTCGGTCGGGTGCTCGCATCGGCCGAGCCGTGGTGGCGCAAGCTCGAGGCCTGCGTTCATCTGACTGCGAACGGAAGCTACCTGCTCATGGTTCTGCTCGCGGTGCTCATCTTCCCCGCCATGCTCGCGCGCCGCGACAGCGAGCAGTGGAAGCTCCTGGCCTTCGACCTGCCGCTCTTCGCCGGCGCAACCGCTTCGATCGTCGGCTACTACCTCGCGAGCCAGCGCCTGTCGCCGAGCGGGGAGCGCCGGCCGCTCCGGCTCCTGCCGGCGCTCTTCGGCCTCGGCATCGGGCTGTCGCTCAACAATGCGCGGGCGGTGCTGTCCGGTCTCCTCGCCCGCGGCGGCGTCTTCGTGCGCACACCGAAGTACCGCGACGCCGAGCGCCCAGCGCGACGCCGAGTGGTGCGCTACCGCGCGGCGGCGAGCCCGACCCTCGCCCTCGAGGCCGCCTTCGCGCTCTACTTCCTCGGCGCGACACTCGCGGCCGCGGGCCTGGGCATGTGGCTCGCCGTGCCTTTTCTCGCGCTTTTTCTCCACGGCTACGCCTGGGTCTCCCTCTGGTCGTGGCGCGAGCGGCGGGCCTGGACCGCGACGGCGGCCCTCCGGCGTGCCGCCGGGAGGGACGATCCGCCGCCGCGAGCCGGGTCGCGCCTCGCCTCCCGCGGGAGCGCAGGGGTAGACTAGATCTCAGTCGTGACCGCGCCGAAACCGGTCCCCTCCGTCGTCAGCTTGAGACCGGCGAGAATCTCGGACGCTCCGCTGTTTCGCGGATGGCGCGCCGAGCCCAGCGTGCGCCGCCATCAGCCGCTGCGCGACATCGCCCTGTCGCAGATCCGCGCCGACGTCGCCGCGCAGAACATGGAGGACCTCTACGGCTCGCGCGGCGAGCGGTTCCAGTGGGTCATCGAGGTGGGCCGCGAGCCGGCCGGCTGGATCACGCTGGTGGTCGCGAACTGGGAGCACGGGTTGTGCGAGCTCGGCTTCGCGCTGTCCTCGCAGTTCCAGGGACGAGGGATCATGCCGCAGGCGCTGACGCAGCTCGTCCCCGAGCTCTTCCTCCACACCTCGCTCTACCGCATCGAGGCGCGATGCTCGGTCGAGAACGTGGCGTCTCAGCGCGTGCTCGAGAAGACGCGGTTCCAGCGCGAAGGAAGGCTGCGCGGCTACTTCATCCTCGCGGGGCGCCGCGTGGACCACTATCTCTACGCCCTCCTCCGCGACGACTATATGGCGTAGCCGCGGAACGTGCCGGCGGGAAAACTAATGAGAAAGTCCGGCTTTCCTCCACCGGTGGTCGGCCACAGCCGATGGAGAACTACTCAGCACGTTCCGTACGCTACCGCACCAGCTCGAGATTCGCGTACTTCGCAATCAGCTTCCGCTTCCCGTCGCGCTCGAAGAACACGGTGAGCTTCATCGCCTCGCCCTGACCTTCGACCGACAGCACGACGCCTTCGCCGAGCTGCGGGTGGCGGACCCGTCGGCCCTTGGCCAGCGGCCGCTCCTCCTGCGAACAGGTGCGGTCCTCGCGGCGGCCGAAGAAGGCGGCGACGCCGCGCGTACGCTCGTGGTCGTAGCGGTGCGACGGACCGCCCTGCCCCTCGACCAGGAGCCCCGGGATCTCATCCAGGAAGGGCGATGGCTCCTGGTCCTGGAAGCGCCCGGCGACGCGGCGGCGCCGGCACGCCGACAGGTGGAGGCGCTCGCGCGCGCGGGTCATGCCGACGTAGAGCAGCCGGCGCTCCTCTTCGATGTCGTCCGGCCGATCCTGAGCGTTGTAGTGAGGCAGCACGCCGCCTTCGAGCCCGGTGACGAACACGGCGCGGAACTCGAGCCCCTTGGCGCTGTGAAGCGTCAGGACGGCCAGGCCGCGCTCGACCTTCCAGCCGTCGAGATCGGCCACCAGCGCGATGTGGTCGAGCAGGTCGGGGAGGGTCTCGCGGGCCGGGAGCTCCCGCCGCGCCGGATCGCGCGACAGCAGCTCCTGTGCCGCCGACAGGAACTCCTGTAGATTCTCGCGCCGCGCTTCGGACTCGGCGTCCGGCCGGTCGTAGAGGAGCAGGAGACCCGACCGGTCGAGAAGCTTCTCGAGCAGCTCGAAGGCGGGCAGGCGGTCGAGATCGGCGTGCAGCTCGACCAGCAGATCGCGGAACGACCGCAGCGCACGGGCACTCTTGCCCGGCAGGCTGTCGAGCCGATCCAGGGCCAGCAGGTCCCACACCGGCAGGCCGGCGCGCTCGGCTTCCTCCTCGAGCAGCCGCTGCGTCGCCTTGCCGATCCCGCGCGGGGGCTGGTTCACGATCCGCGCCATCGACAGCTCGTCGCGGGGGTCCCAGATCGCGCGCAGGTAGGCGACCACATCCTTGACCTCCGCGCGCTCGTAGAAGCGGGTGCCTCCGATCAGGACGTACGGCGTCCGCGTGCGCAGCAGCTCCTCCTCGAGCGCCCGCGTCTGGGCGTTGGTCCGCACCAGGATCGCGATCTCGCGCCAGGGCGTTCCGGTCCGGGCGAGATCGGCCGCCCGCCCCACCACCCAGAGCGCCTCGTCCATCTCGTCGCGCGCGCGATACAGCTCGATCGGTTCGCCGCGGCCGGCATCGGTCCACAGGCGCTTGCCGCGCCGCTTCCGGTTGTGCGCCACCAGCTCGCCGGCGGCGTCGAGGATGGTCTGCGTCGAGCGGTAGTTGCGTTCCAGCTTGCGCACCACGGCGCCGGGGAACGAGCGCTCGAAGTGCAGGACGTTGTCGAGGTCCGCGCCGCGCCAGCGGTAGATCCCCTGGTCCTCGTCGCCGACGGCGGTGAGGTTGCCGGCGGGCCCGACCAGCTCGCGTACCAGCCGAAGCTGAGCGTGGTTGGTGTCCTGGAACTCGTCCACCAGAAGGTGCCTGATCCGTCCCTTGATCCGAGCGGCGACTTCGTGGTCCCCCGAGAGGAGCCGCACCGGAAGCCCGATCAGGTCGTCGAAGTCCACCGCCGACGCGCGCTTGAGCAGATGCTGGTAGCGACGGTAAACGCGCGCCAGTCGCTCCTCGAAGAATCCCGAGGTCGAGGCGGCGTAGGACTCCGGATCGAGCAGCTTGCTCTTGGCGTCGCTGATCCGGGCCAGCATCGCGCGCGGCGGATAGGCGCCCTCGGCCATTCCTTCCTCTTCCAACGCGCGCTTCACCAGGGCGATCTGGTCGGCGTCGTCGAAGACCATGAAGCCGGGCTCGAGACCGGCGTGCTCAGCGTACCGGCGCAGCATCAGGAGGCCGAAGCGGTGGAACGTCCCGACGAACCCCTCGAGCGGCGACCGCGCGAGGAGCGCCTCTACGCGATGCCGCATCTCGGCCGCTGCCTTGTTGGTGAACGTCACCGCCACGACGCGCGCCGGGTCGACATCGCGCGACTCGACCAGCCATCCGATGCGGTACGTGATCACCCGCGTCTTGCCGGACCCGGCGCCCGCCAACACCAGCTGCGGCCCCTCGCCGTGGGTGACGGCGGCGATCTGATCCTCGTTGAGCGAGCGAGCTATATCCACGACGGCTGGTAGCGGCTCAGACGGCGGGACCGCGCGCCCGGAGGACGGCGTCCACCTGCTCGAGGTGCTCGGGCGTGTTGACTCCCCACGCCTCGCTGGGGTCTTCGAGCGGCACGCAGCGGAGGTCGAGGCCGTCAGCGGCGGCGAGGTTCAGCGCATCGGGGAGATAGATCTCGTGCTGGGTGTTGTCGGGACGCACGCGTCGAAGATAGCCGAAGACGGCGGGCGCTGGAAGCGCATAGAGGCCAGCGTTCACGGTACGGTGGCGCAGCTGGTCGGGAGCGGCGTCGCGGGCCTCGATGATGCGCTCGAGACCGCCGCCGTCTCCCGCCACCACACGACCCAGCTCGCCGGGATCGGCCAGCTCGGCCACCGCCAGGGCGCCCCAGGCTCGCGACGCCTCTTCGAGCAGGCGGCGCAGCGTCGGCGGCCGCAGCAGCGGCACGTCGCCGGAGAGGACGAGGAGCCGCGCCGCGCCGCGGATCGCGCTCTCCGCCTGGGCGAGCGCGTGCCCGGTGCCGTGTTGCTCGGCCTGGATCGCCCACTCGAGGTCACGCGCGCCGGCGAAGGACTGTCGCACCGCGGAGGCGCCGTGCCCGTAGACCACCACGATGCGATCGCACGGAACGGCGCGCGCAGCGGCGATCACCCAGTCCAGCAAGCTGCGCCCCGCCGCTCGATGAAGGACCTTCGGCAACGGTGAGCGCATGCGAGTACCCTTGCCCGCCGCGAGCACCACGGCGATGGTCGGCAGAGACATGACGAAGGGAGTGTCCGGCCCGACCCTCGGCGCCGCTGACGGCCGGGCGGCCGAGCGACTCGAAGCTCAGCGTGTCGGAGTGAACAGCGAGGCCATCTCGGGGCTCTTGCGCACGTCGGCGAAATCGGGATCCCAGAACGCGTGCACCCGGTTGGCGGGATCGAGCTCGATCGCCTTGAGCAGGAGCCTGGCCGACTCCTCGCGATTGCCGCGCAGGCTCTCGACCGCCGCGGCCAGATAGGCGAAGCGCGCGTCCTTGCCCTTGAGCCCGCCGCGATTGCAGCTCTCGATCGCGGTCTCGAGGTCTCCCGAGTTCTTCGCCACCACCGCCGTGAGATAGAGGTCGTCGTCGACCACGGACGACGAGTCGAGCTTCCTGCGGCAGACCTCGCGGAAGATCCGGGCGCGCTCGGCGATCGACGATCCGGGGTCACCCTCGGCGACCTGGGAGAACGCTTTCGCAGCCTCCTCCCACCGCTCCCGATGCAGCAGCTCGAGCGCCGCCTCGAAGCGCTCCACCGACGCCGGGTCCGCCCCCCGCGGCTCGACTTTGGGCTGGGACTGCTTTGCGCTCTTGCTCATGATGAGGCCCTCCCGGCCGGCGGCCGCCTACTCCCTCAACGATTCCAGCGGCACCTACGCAGAGTCGAGGAACGGCTTGAGCTTCGCGGCGCGGCTGGGATGCCGCAGCTTGCGCAGCGCTTTCGACTCGATCTGGCGGATCCGCTCGCGAGTGACGTTGAAGGATCGTCCGACTTCCTCGAGCGTGTGCTCCGAACCTTCCCCCACCCCGAACCTCATGCGCAGCACCAGCTCTTCACGTGGCGACAGGCTGTTGAGCACCATACCGGTCTGCTCGCGAAGGTTGGTGGAGATGACCGACTCCACGGGCGAGACCGCGTTCTTGTCCTCGATGAAGTCACCGAGATGGGAATCCTCTTCCTCTCCGATCGGGGTCTCGAGCGAAATCGGCTCCTGCGCGATCTTCATGATCTTGCGCACCTTGGAGGCGGAGAGGTCCATCCTCTCGCCGATCTCCTTCGCCGTGGGCTCGCGCCCGAGCTCCTGGACCAGGGAACGGCTGGTGCGCGTCAGCTTGTTGATGGTCTCGATCATGTGGACCGGGATGCGGATGGTCCGCGCCTGGTCGGCGATCGCGCGCGTGATGGCCTGGCGGATCCACCAAGTGGCATAGGTCGAGAACTTGTATCCGCGACGGTACTCGAACTTCTCGACGGCCTTCATCAAGCCGATGTTCCCTTCCTGGATGAGGTCGAGGAACTGCAAACCGCGGTTGGTGTACTTCTTGGCGATCGAGACCACCAGCCGCAGGTTGGCGACGATCAGCTCCTCGCGCGCCTGCTCGCTCACGCGCTCGCCGCGACGGATCTTCTGCAGGGTCTTGTCGAGCGACGCTCGCGACGTGCCGTAGCGCTGCTCGATCTCGCGCTGCTTCTTGCGGTACTTGGAGATACGGCGCCGGTGCAAGCTCTGCAGGTCCTTGTTGGACTCCTGCTTGAGCGCGGTCTGCGCCCGCTTGATGTCCGCAGCGATGCGCGAGAACTCGCGGTCGATCTGCTTCAGCCAGTCGACCAGGCGGTTGCGAGTCTGCAAGGTGAAGTCGACCTTGCGGATCTCGTCCGCGATGCGCGCGGCCAGGCGATCGATCTCGCGATCGATCTCGAGGCAAACCTCCTCGTTCGAGGAGTGTTTCTTGCGGCGGACGATCAGCTTCTCGACATCCTCGTCGAAGTCGCGGATGCGCTCGAAGATCTTGAGGTTGCGCTCGATGCGCTTCTTGACCTCGTCGCGCAGCTCGCCGTCCTCCTCCTCCTCGTTCGCCTCTTCCAGGGAGAGCTTGCCCTTCTGCGACAGCTCGTGGAGGCGCAGCAGCTCCTTCAAGACGATCGGGTTCTCGCAGAGCGCCTCGTAGACCAGCCACTCGCCCTGCTCGATGCGGCGGGCGATCTCGACCTCGCCTTCGCGGTCGAGCAGCGGAACCGTCCCCATCTCCCGCAGATACATCCGGACCGGGTCGCCGGTCTTCTCGTGATCGCGGAGCTGGAAGCTCTCCGGGACACCTTCCTTCTTCTCGAACTCACGGGCGGCGACGTCGAACTCGCCCTCGGTTCGGTTCACGAACCTCTCGGGTCGTGCGATGACCGGGATCTTGTTCTCGGTGAGCGCCGCGAAGACGTCGTCGACGTCCTGCGCGATACCGACGACCTCTTCGGGAAGGAGGTCGTGCACCTCGTCGTGGAGGATGTAGCCCTTCTCGCGGCCCAGCTCGAGGATCTGCCTCACCGAGCCGTGGCGGCTGTCACTGCGCGCGATGCCTGCGATGGCCAAAAGTGGATCTCCTAGATCAAGGTAGCGCGAAAGCCTCGCCAGGGCCGGACTCCGCGTCGATCACCGGCGAGCCCCGATGCGGCGAACCACCGGCGTTCGCTCGAGCCCCCGGTGTGCCGGGGTCGGGCTCCCGATCGCTTGCTAGGCCTCGAGCTCATGCAGGGCCCTGGTGAGAGCGTTGTTCTCTTGGATTAGAGCATCCAGGCGGACCAGATCACCACGTCGCTGCGCTTCGCGGATCTCCAGTGCGAGCTTGCGCTGTCGCTCCCGCTGCCACCGCGTGGTCAGTTGGCGCAAGGAGTACTCGAGCTCGCCGGCCGTCTCCGAACAAGAGGGCGTTTCTAGCAGAATTCTAGCCGCCCGGTCAAGCGATTCGCGGCTCTCCGCGAGTGCGTCGAGCACGATTCGAACGTCCGGTACACCGCCGACCTCTGTATAGAGAGCGAGAAACTTCCCGAAAATATTCCCGCACACCGGATCGAGGAATATCTCGGTCCCAGGTAGCTCCCGGATCGGCGGCGGCGCTACCTCTCCACTCAGGAGTAGCTGAAGAACCCGCTCCTCGAGACTCAAGACCTCGCGCTTGCCGCCTGGCGGGGCCGGCTGGGCGGTCCGACCGGCGCTGGAGACAGCCGCCGCCGGCCGGCCCGACGACGGCGAGCCGCTCGACGCCCCGTCCGGCCCCGACCTCCACAGCAGGTCCGGCGGAATCCCCAACCGGTCCGCGGCGCGGCGACCGTAGGAGAAGCGCACCACGGCATCGGGAACGGTGGCGAGGAGCTCGCGGACGGCCTTTGCGCTGCGCGCCAAGTCGTGCGGCGATCTGGGGTTACCCTCGACCTGGCGGTCGAGCTCGAGCTCGACCGCATCGGGGGCGTCGGCGACGAGCGCGGCCAACGCCGCCTCGCCGCGGCTCTGCCGGAAGGAGTCGGGATCGGCGCCGTCGGGAAGCCGCAGGCGGCGCACGCGCAACCCCTGGGCGAGGAGGATCGGCAGCGCCTTCCGGCTGGCCTCCTCGCCGGCGGAATCGCCGTCGTACCCGATGACCACCTCCTCCGCGAAGCGAGCGGCTAGCCTCGCCTGCTCCGCGGTGAGCGCCGTGCCCATCGATGCTGCGACCCAGTCGATGCCGCTCGAAACGGCGGCTAGCAGGTCGAAGTAGCCCTCGACCAGAAGCAGCGCACCGCGCTCACGGGCGGCGCGCCGGGCGTGGTCGAGACCGTACAGCACGTGGCGCTTGCGAAATCGCTCGGTCTCGGGAGTGTTGAGGTACTTGGCGCGATCCTCGCCCAGAGTGCGGCCGCCGAACCCGACGATGCGGCCCGAGACGCCGAAGATCGGAAAGATCAGGCGGTCCCGAAAGCGGTCCCAGGATCGGCCGCCGCCTTCCTTGCTCGCGACCAGCCCGACGGCCACCAGGTCCTCGACGCGGTACCGACGACGCAGCGCGCCGAGCAGGAAGTCGTAGCTGTCCGGCGCGTAGCCGAGCCGGAACCGTTTCGCCACCGGTTCGGGGATGCGACGGCCCGCCAGATACGCGAGCGCCTCGCGCGATCGGGCGAGCTCCGCCTGGTAGAGGTCGGCGGCCGCACCGAGGATCTCTTCCGGGTCGGGCCCGCCACGCGCCGCTCGGGAGGCCGCGGGCAGCGGAATGCCGTGGGCGCGGGCGAGCGCCTCGATCGCCGCCGGGAAGTCATCGCCGCTCGACTGCATGTGGAGCCGGATGGCATCCCCGCCGGCGCCGCAGCCGAAGCAGTAGAAGAGGCCGCGCGTCGCGTCCAGGCTGAACGACGGCGTCTTCTCCTTGTGGAAGGGGCAGAGGCCCCAGTAGCGGTTGCCTCGCTTCTCGAGGCGGGTCACCGTCGCCGCGACGTCCAGGATGTCTACGCTGTCGCGAACGGCCTGGATCAGCTGGGGCGTCAGATGGATGTTGCCGAGTGCCATGCGGCCACAGGCGGCGACGAGCGCCAGCGGAGGGCAAACCCCAGCCTCGCCCTCGGGCCGGCGCTCATGACCTGGCGATGCCGATCCGGTGCTGTCTCGATCGTCGAGTCACGACGCTCGCGGCACCGAATCGGCCGGCCGAAGAATCCGTCAACCGAGACCCGTTCGCCGCTCCTCCGCCATCTTGCGGAGCACCTTCTTGCGGGCCTGCAGGGCTTTGCGCTTGCGCTTCACCGAGGGCTTCTCGTAATGCTGGCGCTTCTTCAGCTCGGTGAGGATGCCCTCTTTCTCACACTTCCTCTTGAAGCGACGCAGTGCGTTCTCGAAGCTCTCTTCTTCGCGAACGTGCACGACCGGCATGAGCGAAATCACCTCACTTTTGACGCGAGCGAGGGGCTCGCGACGACGATTCGGTCGAGACACGCCTCGACCGGTCCCGGCGGAGCGGGGCCGCCTATCTTACCCGATCTCGAGCCCGGGTCAATCGGTGGCCGACTCCTCGCCCGACTCCCCTGCTGCCGCCCGCTCGGCCGCGGACTTCACCGCCTCGAAGTTGACGGCGTCGACCTTGAATTGGCCGTTGCGAGGCCGGAAGAACACCGCCGCCGCCGCCCCCCCCTCTCTGGGGTAGAACCACGCGATCACCTTGCCGTCCTCGTACTTGCGGATGTTCTGGTGCTTGACCTGCCCCAGCTCGCGGCGAACCTCAGCCTCGCTCATCCCCTTGCTCACGCGGGAAAATCGCTCGCGGTCCATGTAGCGCAGCCGCTCGGCCTCGGCCAGAGCGGCCTCGAGCTCCGGGTTGTCCGGATCGACCGCCTTCGCGCTCTGGAGGATGTCGATCGCCTTCGCATGGTCGCCGCCGCGCTCGATGTACTCGCGTGCGAGCAGCTGGTCCTCGGAGCTCTTCATGCGGATCGCCGCGGCCACTTCCGGGGCCGGCTCCTCGCCCTCGAAGAAGGCGTGCTCGTTGATGAACGTCACCAGCCGCTCGAGGAAGCGATCGGTGCTCTCGCCGACCCGGGCCTGGAGCTCCCGTTCCTCCGTCGCTTCGGGCGACGGCTCGGCCTCGCCGTCGGTCGCTCCCTCCGCGGGCGGGGCCGCGCCAGCCGTGGCTTCGGCCGCCACGTCGGTCCGGTCACGAGCCGCCGCGAGCTGGGCGCGCAGGTCGTCGAGCGCCGCGCGGTCGGCCTGGATCGCCCGCCACTCCTCGGCCCTGGCGTTGGCCTTGACCTTTTCCTGACTGGGACCGCAGGCCAGAGCGAACGCCGCGCACAGACCGAGTGCGGCAAGGATCTGGTTCCTGCTCGACATCGCGACCTCCCCTCTAGAACGGAATGGAACCCTCGCGTGGACCGCCGACTATATCAATCGTAGCGCGGGGTCGAGCGCGTAAGACCCACCAGGGCGCGCCACGACGGCGATCCGCGCCGGCACACTCCGGGGGGTGTCGGGAGGCCGGGACAGAAGGGCGCGGGGCGCCGCCTTTCGGATCTCGCGGCGGCTCGGGGCCCCGCACCGCCGGTGCTATACTCCCGCTCCCCAGGCCTGGCGGCCATCCGGGTCCATAGCTCAGTGGTTAGAGCGTCCGGCTCATAACCGGCAGGTCCCTGGTTCGAATCCAGGTGGACCCACCAGGGACTCGGAAGCGCACCCGGATCGCGCCGGCTGATGCGATGCATGTCTCGCCCCGCAGGGAGGGATTGCTCACTTATGCCCCGAGAGCTTGACTCTCTGGTTCAGCTGCAACTTGCGCTCAAAGAGGCGGACACGGCGCGCCGACAGCTCGCAGGCATCCCCGATTCGATGCTACCCATCCACGACCAGCATCGAGCCCTGCTCGAGCTCGTGAAGCAGCTCGAGGGCCAGATCGATGTCGACGAAGGCGAGCGCCGGTCCGCGGAGGTCGCCGCGGCCGACGCCACCAGCAAGCTGCAGCAGTACCAGGAGCAGATCAACCGGGTGACGACGCAACGCGAGTACGGAGCGCTGCTCAAGGAGATCGACACCGCGAAGGCGAAGGTCTCGACGCACGAGGACGCGGCTCTCGCGCTGCTCGAGCGCGTCGAGAGCGCGCGGCGCGAGCTGGAGCAGGCGCGCGCCGAGTTCGCGGAGCTCGACCGCCGCTATCGCGAGCTGCTGGAGCAGTGGGAACGAGGACGGCCTGAGGTGGTGGCGCGGCTTGCGGACGTCGAGCGTGACATCGACCGGCTGCGCCGGCTCATCCCCGGCCAGATGCTGCGCCAGTTCGAGCTCCTCTACCGCCGTCTCGACGGCGAGACGCTCTCCACCGTGACCAAGATGCCGGCGTTCGGCCGCAGCCAGGCGGCCTGGCACTGCTCGGTCTGCAACTACCGCGTCCGGCCGCAGATCATCGTCGAGATCAAGAACACCGGCGCCCTCGTCCAGTGCGAACGGTGCCAGCGATTCCTGCGCGTCGAGGACCACGTCTGAGCCCCAGAGCCACCTCCGGGACGGCGCTCGAGGACGCCGCCGCGGTGGGCGAGCGGGTCTCCGAGATCCGCTCCCGCATCGCCGCGGCGGCGCGGCGCGCCGGGCGCGATCCCGCATCGGTGACGCTGATCGGGGCGAGCAAGGGACAGCCGGCGGAGCGAGTGCGAGCCGCGTGGGAGGCCGGGGTCGAGGTGTTCGGCGAGAGCCGGGTGCAGGAGGCGCTCGCCAAGATGCCGCTCCTCCCCCCGGCGATCGAGTGGCACTTCATCGGTCCGCTCCAGACCAACAAGGCGCGCGCAGCGGCGGCGGCGTTGGCCGCCTTCCACTCGGTCGATCGGCCCCGCCTGGCGGAGGTGCTCCACCGCGAGGCGGTCCGGCTCGGGCGCGTCCTGCCCTGCTTCCTCGAGGTGAACCTCGCCGGCGAGCCGACCAAGCATGGCTTCACGGCGGATGATCTCCTGACCGAGCTGCCCAGCCTGATCGAGCTGCAGGGTCTGGAGTGGGTCGGCCTCATGAGCATCCCTCCGGCGGGCCGCGACGCGACGGCGGCCCGGCCCTGGTTCCGGGCTCTGGCGGAGCTCCGGGATCGGGTCAGGGCGACCCTCCGGCGCGCGTCGTTTTCTGGCTGGCTCTCGATGGGCATGAGTGACGACTTCGAGGTGGCGGTCGAAGAGGGGGCGACGCACGTGCGGATCGGCACGGCGCTCTTCGGTCCGCGACCGGCGAGCGGCGACGGCTGAGCGGGCGTCGGAACGATCGGATGCCGCGCGGGCGCCTCCGGGCGGCGGTGAGGGAGCAGGGTTGATCATCCCCAGAGCAAAGGGCGGCCAGACTCCGGCGACCCTCGCCGATCTCGCTTTCCACGTCGCGGCGGCCGGCCACGGGCGGCCACGCCTGGTGGCGGGCAAGCGCGACGGCGACTGGCGATGGTGGTCGGCCGAGGAATGGCTCGAGGGCATCCATCATCTGGCCGGTGCCCTCGAACAGCGGGGCGTCGCGAAGGGGGACCGGATCGCGATTCTCGCCGCCAACTGTCCCGAATGGCACCTGGTGGACTTCGCCTGTCATCTCCTGGGCGCCATCGTGGTGCCGATCTACATCACGCTGCCGCCCGATCAGATCGCGTTCATCGTCGAGGACAGCGGCAGCCGCTGGATCTTCTATCGCGGCGAGGAGCAGGCGGAGGCGCTGCGTCGGACGCGCCCGCTCTTGACCGGCGCGATCGACGGCGTCGCGATCACCGGGGAACGCGCCGCCGAGAAGGATGTGGCCTTCGAGGCGCTGCTCTCGGAGGGTGCCCGGGCGGCGGGCGAGCGGCCGCTGGATGGCTTCCGCGGCCGGGTCGACCTCGAGGACCTGGCGAGCCTGATCTACACCAGCGGCACCACGGGACCCCCCAAGGGTGTGATGCTGACCCACCGCAACCTGGTCTCCAACTTCCTCGCCTGCGCCGATGCCTTCCCGATCGGCAGCGACGACGTGACGCTCTCGTTCCTACCGCTGTCGCACGTCTTTCAGCGCCTCGCCGATTACCTCTTCCTCTACAAGGGAGTGTCGATCCAGTACCTGACGTCGATCGAGCAGGCTCCGCGCGCGCTCACCGAAGTGCGTCCCACCATCCTCGCCTCGGTGCCTCGCCTCTACGAGCGCGCATACCTGCGCGTGATCGAGAACGTGCGCAAGGAGCCGGCGCGCTTGCAAAAGGTGTTCCGTTGGGCAGCCGACGTGGGGGAGCGTTGCACCGAGGGGGGCGAGCTCCGAGTCCCGGCGCGGCTCACCCTTCAGTACACCGTCGCATCACGGCTCGTCTTCAAGAAGATCCGGGACCGCTTCGGTGGACGCCTGCGCTTCGCGATCGCCGGCGGCGCGGCCCTCCCCGAGAAGATCGGGCGGTTCTTCGCCGCGGTCGGCATCGGCATTTACGAGGGGTACGGCCTCACCGAGACCTCCCCCGTGCTGTGCCTCAACCGACCCGGCAAGAGCCACTTCGGAGCCGTGGGCACGCCGATCCCGGGAGTCGAGCTACGGATCGCGGACGACGGCGAGATTCTGGCCCGGAGCCCGGGCCTGATGCGCGGCTACTGGAACCAGCCCGAGGCGACCGCGGAGGCGATCGACCCCGATGGCTGGTTCCACACCGGCGACGTCGGCCATCTCGACCGCGAAGGCTTCCTTCACATCACCGATCGCAAGAAGGACCTGATCGTGACCTCGGGCGGAAAGAACATCGCGCCGCAGCCCATCGAGCAGCTCCTCACCGCCAGCGGCGTGCTGGCGCAGGCGATCGTCATCGGCGACAACTATCCCTACCTGACCGCCCTTCTGGTGCCGAGCTCCGAGGACCTTCCGGAGGAGGTGCACCAGCTCACGCCAGCCGAGCGCGTCAGCCATCCGGCGCTCCTCGACCGCGTCGAGGCCACCGTGGCCGACGTCAACCGCAAGCTCGCCGAGCACGACCGCATCCGCCGTTTCCGGCTCATGGACCACGAGTTCACGCTCGAGCGCGGCGAGATGACGCCCACCCTCAAGCTGCGGCGCAAGCTCATCCTCGAGCGCTACGCCGATCTGGTGGCCTCGATGTACTTGAAGTCGCAGCGGCTGGAACGGTAGCGTCCCGCTCCTATCCCGCCTCGAAGCGATCGATCATCCCCGCCACCACGTCGAAACCGCCCTGCCAGAAACCTGGATCGCCGATGTCGATGTCCGCCTCGGCGAGGATCGCCTGCGGCCGGGCCGCTCCGCCGTACGAGAGGAGCCGCAGATAGCCGGCGCGGAAACTCTCGGGATCCTCCTGGTACCGCCGGTAGAGCGCGAGCACCAGGAGCTGCCCGAAGGCGTAGGCGTAGCAGTAGAAGGGAACCGAGTACAGATGCGGGATTCCCAGCCACTCGTAGCGGAACTCGGGCGCGATCTCGACCGACGAGCCGAACTGGCGCTCGAGGTTCTCGAGGTAGAGATCGCACAGTGCCTCGGTCGTCCGGTTCTCGAGGATCGCGGCGTGGGCGGCGATCTCGAAACGGACGAAAAACGCCTGGCGCACGACGGTGGCGTAGATATCGTCGAGCGCTCCCGCCAACAGCTCCCGGCGCGACTGCGGATCCTCGGTAGCGGCGAGGAGCCTCTCGGTGACCAGGATCTCGGCGAACACCGATGCGGTCTCGGCGAGCGGAAGGGAAGGATGGAAGGTGAGAATCGAGTGCTCGGACGCCAGCATGCCATGGATCGCGTGGCCCATTTCGTGCGCGAGCGTCGCGACGTCGCGCAGGCGGCCGGTGTAGTTCACATGGACCCACGGGGTGAGGCGCGGTAGCACCGAGGCGCAGAACGCGCCTCCGCGCTTGCCGGTCCGGATCTCGCTGTCGATATGGCCGTGCTCGAAAACGCGGCGTGCCTCGTGCGCGAAGCGGGGGTGAAACGCTGCGAAGGTCCCGAGCACGGTCTCGACCGCGTCGGAGTAGTCGACCCGCCGGTCGCCCTCGCCGAACGGCGCGTACAGATCGTAGCGACGGAGCCGGTCGCTGCCGAGCCAGCCCGCCTTGATCTGGAAATAGCGATGAAACAGGACGGCGTTGCGCTCCGTGGTGTCGAGCAGCGCTTCGACCGCTTCGTCAGGCACGTCGTTCGAGAGGTTGCGCACCGCGAGCGGCGACGCGTACCCGCGCAGCTTCACGTTCTCGGAGTGCCAATCGCGCACCCGGTGGGTGTAGATCTGTCCCAGCACCTTCGACTCATGCTCCAGCACGCGTCCCAGCTCCTGGTACGCGCTCTGCCGGCGCGTCCCGTCGGCGGACAGGAACTGCGAGATCAGCTCGTCGCGCGTCAGCTCCTGCTCGCGGCCGTCGATCTCCATCTTGAAGGTGAGCCGGTTGGTGAGCATCGAGAACACCGTGAGCAGGCCGCCGATGCCATCGGCGTCCTTGGTGTTGATGAGCTGCTCGCTCGACTCGTCGAGCGCGTAGCGGCGCAGCCGCCGCTGGTCCAGGAGATAGAACGAGGCATCCGGGTCGGCGCCGGCGGCGGCGGCCGCGCGCTCGAGCTCGCCGGCGCGATCCTCCGAGAGCCCCTTCCACCACAGCGGAAAAAAGAGGATGCGATTGCCGAGCCCGGTGAGCTCGTGGTTCACGCGGTTGCGCAGCGCGATCGCCTCCTCGTCCTGGGTGTCGGCGGAGAAGCGCAACCCGGCATAGGCGCCGAGGATCGTCATCTCCTCGGTCATCGCTTCGTAGAGACGGACCAGGCCGAGCAGGCCCTCGCCGGTGAGCTCGTCGAGCGTCGCGCGCCCGGCCTCGATCTCCTCCACGCGCCGCTCGATTTGTGCGAGCGCGGCGCCGATCCGTTCGTCCGCGGCGTCGGGCAGGAGGTCGGAGAGGTCCCAGCG
>DATKDQ010000052.1:0-2058 GCA_035544635.1 Thermoanaerobaculia bacterium | reverse complement strand
GAGCTCTATCGGGAAGGACCTCCGACCGTGGCCGGCGCCCTCAACCCTCCCGCCGCCGCCACCCGCGTCGAGGGGGGGTGGCGGATCACCGGCCGCTGTCCCTTCGGCAGCGGATGCCACAACGCACAGTGGCTCGCCATGCCGGCGATCGAGGGGGCCGGCGGTTCGAAGGTGGAGGAGGCGACGGGCCAGCCGTTCGCGGTCTTCTTTCCTCGCGCGGCGGCGACCATCCTCGACACCTGGCACACCGTGGGAATGCGCGGCACCGGCTCGGCGGACTATGCCGTCGAGGACCTGTTCGTCCCCGACCACCTCACGGCGCCCGTTGCCCCGCTCACGCGCCCGGCGCCCGGGTTCGACGGGCCGCTGTTTCGCCTCTGGCCCTGGACCGCGATCCTCGGCGAGACGATCGTCTCCGTCGGCGTCGCGGCCGCGGCGGTGGATGCCGCCGTGCACGTGTGCCGTACGAAGACCGCCGCGTACAACACGACGCCGCTGCGCGAGCAGCAGCTCGTCCAGTTCCAGATCGCCAAGGCCGGAGCGAGGGTGGAGGCGGCGCGCGCCACCGTCCATCGCGCCGCCGAAGTCGCGTACGACGAGGTCGCCCGCAGCGGCGCTCTCCTGTCGCGGGACGCCAAGATCCGCCTCCAACTCGCGGTGTGCTTCGCCGCAGAAGCCTCCGCCGAAGCCGTCCGTTTCGTCAGCGACGCCGTGGGCACGTCCTCGATCCGGATCGGACAGCCGTTCGAACGTCACTTTCGTGACGTTCACGTGCTGCTGCAGCACGCCTCGAAGTGCGGCGCGCGCTACGGTTCGGCGGGGCGGCTGATGTTCGGCCTCGAGAACGACTGGATCTGGCTGAGCTTCTGAGCTTCTGATCGAGCCGCGCTCGAGTGCTACTCTGCGCCGAGCGTCGCAGCGGTCCTGCGAAGCTCGCCTACGGTTTCGTACGTACTTCGAGGACGCGAGAATCCGTTACCTGATCGAGCGTCTCGAGCCGGCGCTCCAGCCGGAGTCGGAGCCGGCCGGCGTGAGCGCCGGTGGCCGGGTTACCACCGATATCGAGGGGCGCGGGCCAACGGTGAGACAATCTGCTCGCGCCCGAAGGACGTGGGCGCGAGAGGTACGAATCGTGGTCGTTCAGAAGACTACCCGCCGGCGTCTCGCCGCATCGATGTTGCTGGGTGCATCGCTCGTCTGTGGGCTGGCGGCCCGCGGCGAGGAGCCGCCCCCGATCATCCAGCCGGGAGCTCCCGGCGAGCCCGGCCGGCGCCTCTCCGCGGAGGAGGCGTCGGATCTGGCGGGGATCCTGTTCACGCAGGCCGACGTGAAGTTCATGCAGGGCATGATCCGCCATCACGCGCAGGCGCTCGCGATGACCGCGCTGGTCGAGGCGCGGAGCGAGAGCGAGGACATGCGCGTGCTGGCGCAGCGCATCGAGCTCTCGCAGCGGGACGAGATCGAGATGATGGAGGAGTGGCTGCGGTCGAACGGCCAGGAGGTCGAGGTGGTGGCTTCGGGTGCGCACTACGGGCACGACGAAGCGCTCATGCCGGGGATGCTGACGGCCGAGGAGATGAGCCGTCTCGAGGCGGCGCGCGGGGTCGAATTCGACCGGCTGTTTCTCGAGCTGATGATCGCGCACCATCGAGGTGCCCTGGTCATGGTGGAAGATCTGCTCTCGAATGAGGGCGCCGCGCAGGAATCGACCGTCTTCGCCTTCACCTCCGACGTCACCGCCGATCAGAGCATGGAGATCGATCGCATGGCGGCGATGCTCACGGGGCTCTCGACCGACCCTCGGGTCGGCCTCGATTCCGGCTTTCGCGATGCCGGCGAGGCGGCGCTTCACCTCGAGCTGGTCGCCTCCCTGCCGAAGCCTGCGGGCTTCTTCGCTCCCGACTCGCCCGCGGGTCTGCCGATACCGCCGGAGAAGAAGGACGAGGAGACGGACGAGGACCCGTACCAGGCGTCGGAGGCAGCAGCGGAGCCGGATGGAGAGGAGGCGAAGGAGCCGGTGAAGGGCGTGACCGAGGAGATGGAGAAGAGAAAGGAGTC
>DATKDQ010000051.1:0-24456 GCA_035544635.1 Thermoanaerobaculia bacterium | reverse complement strand
CGCCTACTTCGGCTGGGTGGCGTTCACCGAAGGCTGGCGCTTCTGGCTGGTGGCCTCACTGGTGGCGACCTTCGCGACGCTCGGCTGGGTGGCTCACCGCGTCATGGCGGCCGGACGGCGCCGCTGAGCTCGCCTACACCGGCTCCCAGGCGAAGACGTCCTGTGAGCGCTCGAGGCCGTAGAATTGCCGGCGTTGTTGACCACGCCGTCGAGCTGGCCGAAGCCGTCGATCGCGCACTGGACGATCTTCCGCGCGCCCTCCCAGCTCGCCACGCTGTCGTAGCTCGCCACTGCCTTACCGCCGGCGCGCTCGATTTCTCCCACCACCTGCTCGGCGGGCGTCGCATCGGCGCCTTCGCCGCGTTCCGTCCCGCCCAGGTCGTTGACCACGACGCTCGCTCCGTGCTGCGCGGCGAGGAGCGCGAGGTCGCGGCCGATGCCGCGGCCCGCTCCGGTGATGACGATGACCTTCTCCTCGAGCATTCTCGGCATGGTCTCCCTCCTCGAGACTGTGAAGCGGCGACGGATTGTACCGTCGGTGGTGTCGAGAGCCCGCGGTTGCGCGTCACTCTCCTCCCGCGTACGCTTGCCCCGTCCGATGCGGCCCTACCTCGACCTGCTGCGCCATATCCTGGACCACGGCGTCGAGAAGCCCGACCGCACGGGCGTCGGCACCCGCAGCGTCTTCGGCCATCAGCTCCGGTTCGACCTGAGGCAGGGGTTCCCGCTCCTCACCACCAAGAAGCTCCACACCCGCTCGATCGTCCACGAGCTGCTGTGGTTCCTGCGCGGCGACACCAACGTCGCCTACTTGCGCGAGCACGGGGTGCGCATCTGGGACGAGTGGGCGGACGAGCGCGGAGAGCTGGGCCCGATCTACGGCCGGCAATGGCGCGCGTGGCAGGGTCCCGATGGTGCGACGCACGATCAGCTCGCACGCGTGGTCGAGGGTCTGCGGCGCGACCCGCACTCCCGCCGCCACGTGGTGTCGGCTTGGAACGTAGCGGAGCTGCCGCGGATGGCGCTCCAGCCCTGCCACGCGCTGTTCCAGTTCTACGTCGCCAGGGGCGGGCTCTCGTGCCACCTCTACCAGCGCAGCGCCGACGTGTTCCTCGGGGTGCCGTTCAACATCGCCGAGTACGCGCTTCTCACCCACATGGTGGCGCAGGTCTGCGCTCTCGAGCCCCACGAGCTCATCCTCACCTTCGGCGACGTCCACCTCTACAGCAACCATCACGAGCAGGCGCGGGACCAGCTCGGGCGCGAGCCGCGGGCGCTGCCCCGGCTGCGGCTCGATCCGTCGGTCAGCGAGCTCGACGGGTTTCGCTACGAGGACGTGGTGGTCGAGGGCTACGACCCTCATCCCGCGATCGCGGCGCCGGTCGCGGTCTAGCCTCCGGAACGTGCTGGAATAGCACGTTCCTCCGGCTAGTTGCTGTTTGGCGCCGAGGACGGGCTGGCGCTTCGCGCCCCGCATAGATGCGACGTTACTCGGACACACTCGCTAGCTCCGGAAGGTTGCCGATGAGGGTATCGATCATCGCCGCGGTGGCACGCAACGGCACGATCGGGATCGACAATCGGCTGCCCTGGCGATTGCCCGCGGACCTTCGCCGGTTCAAGTCGCTCACCATGGGCCATCATCTGGTCATGGGCCGCAAGACGTTCGAGTCGGTCGGTGCGCTTGCGGGCCGGACCACGATCGTGGTGACCCGCCGCGGCCTGGTCTCGCCGCCGCCCGAGCCCGGAGTGAAGACGGCGTCCTCGCTGGAGGGCGCCCTCGACCTGGCCCGAGCGGCGGGAGAGGAGGAGATCTTCGTCGCCGGAGGCGCGGAGATCTACCGAGAGGCGCTGGGTCTGGCCGACCGCATGTACCTGACGCGGATCGACGCGGACTTCGCCGGCGACGCGACTTTCCCCCCGATCGACGATCGAGGATGGCGGGAGCTGGAAGCGCGGAGCTTCGGGCCGGACGAGAAGAACCCTCATCCGTTCGCGTTCGTCCTGCTCGAGCGACGCTCGGCGGAGGGGGCGGTGCCCCGGGGCTCCGGCGCGGCGGCCGAGCTCGCGAGCGGCGGCCCGGGCGCGGGGTCGGAGCGCGGCAGCGATCGGTAGTCCGTCGTGGTCGGGGAGAGAGCAGCAACGGACCGAGGCGCCGAGGGCGCGATGGACACCGCGGCTCGCCGGCGTGCCGAGACGCTCAAGGCCTGGGCGCTCGAGTGCGGGTTCGACCGCGCCGGCGTCGCCCGGGTCGAGCGCGCGGCCCACGGCGAGGCCTTCCTGCGCTGGCTCGATGAGGGCCGCCAGGCGGGCATGGGCTACCTCGAGCGGCGCGTCGAGCATCGGCTCGATGCCGAGTCGCTGGTGCCGGGGGCGCGGAGCGTTCTCTGCGTGGCGATGCGCTACCTGGTGCCGCAGGACGAGACGGCCGGCGGGGACCTGTGGCCGCGGGTGGCGCGCTACGCGCGTGGCGACGACTACCACCGGCTCATGGGGGGCCGCCTCGACGCGCTGTGCCGCCGGATCGAGGGCACCTTCCCCGGCACGGTGACCCGGCCGTACGTCGACACCGGGCCGGTCCTCGAGCGCGAGTGGGCGGCGCGTGCCGGCCTCGGCGCAATCGGGAAGAACACCAACCTGCTGCACCCGGCCGACGGCTCGTGGCTCCTCTTGGGCGAGGTGTTCCTCGGTCTCGACCTCGCACCCGACCCGCCGGTGGCCGACCTCTGCGGAAGCTGTCGCGCCTGCCTCGACGCCTGCCCGACCGGGGCGCTGGTGGCGCCCTACCTGCTCGACAGCCGACTGTGCATCAGCTACTGGACGATCGAGCACCGCGGGGCGGTCCCGCCGGAGGTCCGTCCGCTGGTCGGCGACTGGGTGTTCGGCTGCGACGTCTGCCAGGAGGTCTGCCCCATAAACGCGGCGCCCGAGACGGCGACCGAGCCGGCCCTGGGCCTGCCCGAGGCTCGTCGATCGATCGGTCTGGTCGAGCTTCTGGAGATGTGTCGGGGCGAGTACGAGGAGCGCTTCCGCAAGAGCCCGATGAAGCGGGCCAGGCGGTCCGGGCTGCGCCGCAACGCCGCGATCGCGATGGGGAACCGGCGGCAGCCCCGGTACGTGCCTGCTCTCGCCCGGGTGCTGCGGTCGAGCGACGATGGCGAGGTCCGCGCCCACGCCGCCTGGGCGCTGGGACGGATCGGAGGGGAGCGAGCGCGCGCAGCCCTCCTGGAGGCTTCGGCTCGCGAGGCCGATCCGGCGGTTCGCGCCGAGATCGCAGCAGCCCTCGGTTGACAGTGCCGGGACCGCACACCTATACTGAACCGTCTGAGTTCTTGCGACTTACGGAACTTCCGCTAGACCGGCTTTCCGGTTGCAGAGCTCGCCTGCTCTTCGCCGCGAGGTGAAGAGACATCCCCGAATCGAGGAGGCACGGGTTTGATGGATTCGAGTCAAGACAAGCGGGCAGCCGCCCCACACCCCACCGCGGGCGGCGAGGGCGGCGGGGAGCTCAGCTACGAAGATCTGGTTGCGCTGTATGACGACAGCATGCGGAACCTGGCCGAGGGTGAGATCGTCAACGGCCGGGTGATCGACGTCACCGGAAGCGACGTCATCGTCGATATCGGCTACAAGTCGGAAGGCCTGATCTCGATCGACGAGTTCCGTGACCGTGACGGCAACGTCGCCGTCAACGTGGGCGACACCGTCGAGGTGCTGCTCGAGCAGACGGAGGACTCGGACGGCCACATCCTCCTCTCCAAGCAGAAGGCCGAGCGCATGCGGATCTGGAACACGGTGGAGGAGGCCTACCGCGACGGCAAGGTCATCACCGGCCGCGTGGTCGAGCGCATCAAGGGCGGCCTCACGGTGGACGTGGGCTTGCGCGCCTTCCTTCCCGGCTCGCTGGTGGACATCAAGCCGGTCAAGAACCTGGAGAGCTTCCGCGGCGAAGACCTCGAGTTCAAGGTGATCAGCCTCGATCGTCGCCGCAACAACATCGTGCTCTCGCGCAAAGCCGTGCTCGAGAAGGAGTACGAGAAGAAGAAGGCGGAGACGCTCAAGAAGCTCAAGGAAGGCGTCGTGATGAAGGGCACGGTCAAGAACATCACCGACTACGGTGTGTTCATCGACCTCGGCGGCATCGATGGCCTGCTCCACATCACCGATATCTCCTGGGGCCGCGTCAGCCATCCCTCCGAGCACTTCTCGGTCGGGGACGAGGCCGAGGTGGTCATCCTCAAGTTCGACCCCGAGACCGAGCGCGTCTCGCTCGGCTACAAGCAGCGCCAGGAAGACCCCTGGCTGCTGGTCGACAAGAAGTACCCGCTCGGCGCGCGCGTGCGCGGCAAGGTGGTCTCGATCGTCGATTACGGGGCTTTCATCGAGCTCGAGGAGGGGGTTGAAGGCCTGATCCACGTGAGCGAGATGTCGTGGACGAAGAAGGTGGTCAATCCCTCCAAGATCCTGGCGGTCGGCCAGGAGGTCGAAGCGATCGTCTCCGAGCTCGACATGGGCAACCGGCGCATCTCGCTTTCGCTGCGCCAGACCGAGATGAACCCGTGGGAGGACCTCCAGAACAGCCATCCGCTCGGGACCGTGATCGAAGGCACGGTGCGCAACCTCACCGAGTTCGGCGCCTTCGTCGAGATCACCGAGGAGATCGATGGTCTCATCCACGTTTCGGACATGAGCTGGACCAAGCGCGTCAAGCACCCCAGCGAGGTGCTCAAGAAGGGTGACCGGGTCAAGGCCCGCATCACCGCCATCGACGTCGACAACCAGCGAGTGTCGCTCTCGATCAAGGAGTTCCTGCCCAACGAATGGCAGGACTTCGTCGACAACCACATGGCCGGCGACACCGTCGAGGGGCGGGTCGTCAACATCACCGACTTCGGGCTCTTCGTCGACATCTACGAGGGTCTCGAGGGACTGGTGCACGTCTCCGAGGTGGACACGCCGGGTGGACGCCTCGAGGATCACTTCGTGGTCGGGCAGTGGGTGCGGTCGCGGATCCTGCGGGTCGACGACCAGGAGCACAAGGTCGGCCTCACTATGCGCGGAGTCACGCCGCTGACTCGCGAGGAGTCGAGCGTCCTGGAGCAGGACTACCAGGAGAAACATGGCGAGAGCGCTGGCGAGAGCGACGGCGAAGCCCACTCCCCCGAAGCGGCCGCGGACACCGATGCGGCGGACACCGATACGTCGGCGCGCGAGGGCCGCAAGCAGGCCGGCGAGGTGCCGGCCGGCGGGGACGAGGAAGTTGGCGCCGACGGCGCCGAAGGTGAGGACGAAGCCGAGTAGAGCCGATCGGTGGGAGCCAGTCCGGACGCTAAGGAGAGGTTGGAGATGCGAGGAGGGATGACGAAGGCGGAGCTCGTCGATCAGGTCGCGCGGACGACCCAGCTCACCAAGAAGCACGCCGAGATCATGGTCAACACGGTGTTCGAAAGCATCGTCGATTCGCTCAAGGACGGCGAGAAGATCGAGCTTCGCGGCTTCGGCAGCTTCAGGATTCGGCAGCGCGGCTCGCGAACGGGGCGCAACCCGAAGACCGGAGCGCGCGTCGAGGTACCGTCGAAGAGCATCCCGTACTTCAAGCCCGGCAAGGAGCTTCGCGAGCTGCTCAATGGCGACGGCTAGGCGCGCGTGGTGGATTCCTCGAATCGGGACGTGCGGTCGCCGGCCACCTCCGCCACCAGCGCCACGGTGTCCCTGGCGGTAGTGCTGGCGTGGCTGGTGCCGGGCGCTGGCCACGTGTTTCTCGGGCGGCGTGCGCGCGGGATCGCCTTCTTCGGCATCGTTCTCGCCACCCTCGCGCTGGGGTGCTCGCTCGACGGCGAGCTCTACCGCAACCTCGGACAGCCGCTCCAGACGCTCGCGACCCTGGCGTGCGCCGGTATGGGGCTGCCGTACTTCCTGCTGCTCGCGCTGGGCTATACCGGCGACATCGACGCCGCCAGCTACGAGTACGGCAAGGCGTTCGTGCTGACCGCCGGGCTCATGAACGTCATGCTCCTCCTCGACGCCTGGGACATCGCGCGCGGAGAGAAGGAGTGAGCCACTTCAACCTGATGGTGGCGTACGCCCTCCTGCTAGCCGCTTTCTTCGCTATCCTGTGGCGGCGCGAGCTGCGCGAGCAGGTGAAACTCTTTCTCCAGATCTTCCTCGGGCTCGTGGTGGGCGCGATCGCGCTTGCCTGGCTCATGTATCCGTTCCCGTCCGGCCCTCCCGCGCCGATTCCATGAGCCCCTCCAGCCTGCTGGTCGTGGCCGGCGAGGCGTCCGGGGATCAGCACGGCGCGCGGCTACTCGCCGAGCTGCGGGCGCTGGTGCCTGATCTCGACTGCTTCGGTCTCGGCGGCGACGAGATGCACGAGCAGGGCCTGGCGAGCGTCGCTCACAGCCGCGAGATCGCGGTGGTCGGCATCTCCGAGGCGCTCAAGGTGGTAGCGAGGGCGCGGCGCATCCTGCGCGCGCTCCTGGCCGAGACCGAGCGTCGCCGGCCCGCCGCCGCCCTGCTCATCGACTCGCCGGGCTTCAACCTGCATCTGGCGCGACGCCTGCGGCGACGCGGGGTGCCGGTGATCTACTACGTGAGCCCCCAGATCTGGGCCTGGCGGATGGGGCGAGTGCGCTCGATCGCGCGGCGGGTGCGGAAGATGCTGGTGTTGTTCGCGTTCGAGGAGGAGATCTACCGGCGCCAGGGCGTACCGGTACGCCACGTCGGACATCCGCTGGTCGACGAGGTGCCGCGGCTGGATCACGTGCTGGAGGACGGCACCGCGCGGCCGCCGAGGATCGCGCTCCTCCCCGGATCGCGGGAGAGCGAGGTCCGGGCCCTCCTCGGCGCGATGCTCGGGGCGCTCGAGCGAGTTCAGCTCGAACGGCCTCTCGAGGTGGTGTTGATCGAGGCCCCCACGTTGCCGCGCGGCCTGCTCGACCAGCTCCTGGCCGGCACCACGCTTCGCCTGCAGCGCATCCGCGAGGGCCGCCTGGCAGCGCTCGCCTCATGCCATCTGGCGCTCTGCGCCTCGGGCACCGCGACGCTCGAGGTCGGTCTCGTCGGTACGCCGATGATCGTCCTCTATCGCGTCTCGCTGGTGACGTCGCTTTTGGGCCGTCTGCTCCTCCGAGTGCCCAACATCGGCCTCGTCAACCTGGTGCTGGGCCGCGAGGTCGCGCCGGAGCTGGTGCAGAGGGACGTCCATCCGGAGCGGATCCGGCGCCTGGTGGAAAGACTTCTCGACGATCGCGCGTCTCTACTGGCGATGCGACGATCGCTCGAGCCGCTGCGCGAGCTTCTGGGCGAGGCCGGAGCCAGTCGGCGCGCGGCCGAGGAGGTCGCCGCGATTCTGGCCGAAGCGGCATGAGCTCGGCCATGGGCGGGCGGGTCTCGGGTGACGGCGCTGTGGTGAGCATGACCGGGTTCGGTGCCGCGAGCGGCGCGAGCGCCCGCTATCGCGTCACGGTCGAGATTCGCACCGTGAACCACCGCGGGCTCGACCTGGTGCTGCGCCTGAAGGAAGCCTGCCGAAGCGCGGAGCCGGATCTGCGCGCCATGCTCAAGGCGCGGTTGCATCGCGGCCGCGTGGAGGTGGCGGTGAACGTCGATCCGGTGACCGAGGCGCAGCTCGATGTGGACCTCGATCGTCCGCTCGCCGCCGCGCTCGCTCGGCTGGCGGAGGAGCTGCGAGGCGAGGGTCTCACCGAAGGCGGCCTCCGGTCGGGCGATCTGCTGCGGGTGCCGGGGCTGGTCCGCACCTCGCCCCGGGGCCCGGGCTGGGACGGCGACGACGATGCGCTCCTGCGCGAGGTCGCAGCGCGCGCCCTGGAGCAGACGCTCGCCTCGCGCCGCGCCGAGGGGGCGAGCCTCGAGGACGAGCTGCGCCGTGGCTTCGAGCGGCTGCGCGAGCTCACCTCCACGCTCGCCGGACGGCGTGGCGAGGTGACGCAGCAGTATCTGAGGCAGCTCGAGGAGCGGCTGCGCTCGCTGGTGGGCGGCGCCCTGCCCGACCAGCAGCGCCTCGAGCAGGAGGTGGCGCTCCTGGTCGAGAAGAGCGACGTCAACGAGGAGCTCGAACGGCTGCGCGCTCACATCGATCAGGGCACCGTCATTCTCCAGGGAGCTCCGCCGACCGGACGGCGCCTGGACATCCTGCTGCAGGAGATCCTGCGCGAGCTCTCGACGGTGGCCGCGAAGTGCCGCGACCTCGAGATGATCAGGACGGTGATGGACGCTCGCCTGCAGAGCGAGCAGATGCGTGAGCAGGTACAGAATGTCGAGTAGCTCCCCCACGGTGCGGCGCGGAGGCTCTCGGGGAGAGCTCTTCATCCTCTCCGGTCCCTCGGGGAGCGGCAAGACGAGCTTGATCCGGCGCCTGCTCGACAGCGGCGATCTCGATCGGGTCGTCTTCTCGGTGAGCCACACCACGCGGGCCCCCCGTTCGGGGGAGATCGACGGCGACGACTACCACTTCGTGTCGCACGAGGTGTTCGAGGGGATGGCTGTCGGAGGACGCTTCCTGGAGTGGGCGCGGGTGCACGACCAGCTCTACGGTACGTCGCTCGACGAGGTGATCCCCCGGCTCGAGAGCGGCAGCGACGTCCTCCTCGACATCGACGTGCAGGGCGCCCGTCAGGTGCTCGTGAACCGTGCGGGGCTCGACCGCGGCGCGGTCCACGGGATCTTCGTTCTGCCGCCGACCTTCGAGGAGCTGCGGCGGCGCCTGCTCGAGCGCAAGCTCGACGAAGAGGAGGTGATCGGCCGGCGGCTCGCGGTGGCGCTGGAGGAGATCCGGGCGTTCGCCAATTATGAGTATGTTATTATCAACTGCGAGATCGACTTGGCAAGCCGTGTGCTTGCCTCCATCATCCTGGAAAAGCGCCACCGGCAGGCTCGTATGCGCGATCAGGTCGCGGTCGTGCTCGAGGGGTTCCAGCGGACGCGGAGCCGTCTCTGACCAGGGGGCGAGAGTCTCCCGCGGGCGAGAGCGGCAGGACGGCGCGCAGCAAGGAGTCGACATGGAGAATCTGGAAGCCTCGAAGATCGACAGCAAGTTCCGCTTCATCCTGCTCGCGGCCCGTCGCGCCGAGCAGGTGATGCGCGGCGCTCGCCCCAAGATGCAGTACCGCACGACCAAGGTCGCGAGGGGCGCCATGGACGAGATCCTCGGCAACGCGGTGAGCTGGGATTACGGTCCTCCGCCGCCGACCGTGCCGGCAGAGGGCGAGACCGACGGCGAGGCTGCGGGCAGCGAGGTCGTCGAGGGCGAGCCGGCCGTCTAGGAGCGCCGGCGGGCCCGCGGCGAGCGGGCCTCCGGAGGAGGCGCAGCGGGACCATGCGCGTTCTCGTGGGCGTGAGCGGCGGCATCGCCGCCTTCAAGACGCCTCATCTGGTGCGCCGCCTGCGGGAGCGCGGCCACGAGGTGCGCTGCGCGCTCACCCGGGCCGGCGAGAGCTTCGTCACCCCGCTCACGCTCGAGGTGCTGTCCCAGCATCGCGTCTACACCGACGACTATCTCCAGCCGGACGGCTCCGGCGAGGAGCAGCACATCGTCGCCGCCCAGTGGGCCGACGCGCTGTGCGTAGCGCCCGCCACGGCCGACGTGCTGGCGCGGCTCGCGCTTGGGCTAGCCGACGGGTTCCTCACTACGGTTGCGCTCGCCCACGAGGGGCGCCTCATCGTCGCGCCGGCGATGCATTCGGCGATGTGGGCGAAGCCGACGGTGCAGGATCACGTGCAGCGGCTGCGCGAGCGCGGGGTGGTCGTGGTGGGCCCGACCGAAGGCAGCCTCGCTTCGGGCGAGGCGGGGTGGGGAAGGATGGTCGAGCCCGAGGTGATCGTCGACGCCGTCGAGAGCGTGGGCGCCGGGGATCTCCAGGGCCGAACTGTGGTCGTGACCGCGGGACCGACCTGGGAGCCGGTCGACGCGGTGCGCTTCCTGGCCAATCGTTCGAGCGGCAAGATGGGCTTCGCGCTCGCCGAGGAGGCCGCGCGGCGAGGGGCGCGGTCGATCCTGGTGGCGGGTCCGGTCACGCTCCCGACGCCTCGCGGTGTCGAGCGGATCGACGTCGAGAGCGCGGGAGAGATGGAGGAGGCGCTTGGCCGGGTGGCGCCCCGCGCCGACCTCGTGATCATGGCGGCGGCGGTCAGCGACTACCGTCCGGCGAACCCGGCGCGGCGCAAGATCAAGAAGGAGGAGGGCCTGCGCGAGATCGCGCTCACCGAGAACCCGGATCTTCTGGCCGGTCTCGCCGAGCGGGCGCCGCGGGCCGTGCGCGTCGGGTTCGCGGCGGAGACCGAGGACTTGGAGCAGAACGCGCGCGCCAAGCTCGAGCGCAAGCGCGTCGACTTCCTGGTGGCGAACGACGTGTCGCGCTCCGACATCGGGTTCTCGAGCGATCACAACGAGGTGGTGGTCTACGGCCGCGACGGCGGCGTCGTCCGCTTCGAGCGGGCGCCCAAGGCGGTGATCGCGCGCGCCCTGCTCGACCTCCTCGCGCCCGGTCTCGCGACCGCATCCTGCGCCCGCTGACCGCGGATTCCCCTGGTGGCGCCGGGCGAGTAGGATCGGCCCCGCCGGGAGAGTCATTGAGAGACGACGGGGAAATCGCTGCTGGCGGCGTGGATCTCGCCGCAGCACTGCGCTATCTGCGCGATCTCGGGTGGGACGTGGTCTACCGTCACCCCGCCGCGGGCGCCTCCTCACCCGCCGCTCGCGCCAGCGGCGACGAAGCTGCCGGCGCGTCGCCGCGCACGACGCGCAACGCCCGCGAGGGAGTCGCGACGCCGCCCGCTACCTCCGCCACTTCCCTCGGCTCCGCCGCTTCCGTGCTCACGGCTCCGGAGCGGGCGAGCGCGCTCGAGCAGCTAGCCGCCGAGGCTCGCGGATGCGAGCGCTGCGACCTCGCCCAGAGCCGCACCCACGTGGTGTTCGGCTGCGGCGATCCCGACGCCGACCTCATGGTCATCGGCGAAGGTCCGGGCGCGCGCGAGGATCGCCAGGGCCTTCCCTTCGTCGGGCCGGCGGGCGAGCTCCTCACCCGGATCCTCCTCGCCATCGACCGCCCGCGGGATCGGGTCTACATCGCGAACATCGTCAAGTGCAGGCCGCCGCAGAACCGCGACCCGCGTCCGGAGGAGGTCGCGGCGTGCCGCTCGTATCTCGACGGACAGATCGCCCTGGTCCGGCCGCGCGTGGTGGTGGCGCTGGGCCGGGTCGCGGCACAGACGCTCCTGGGGAGCGACCTCCCGGTCGGCCGACTGCGGGGAGAGTGGTGGCAGATCTCCGGGATCCCGCTGCGGGTGACGTATCACCCGGCGGCGCTGCTGCGCGATCCAGGGCTCAAGCGGCCGACCTGGGAGGACATGAAGATCGTGCGCGACCGCCTGGGCGAGCTCGCGCCGGCGTGAGCGCGTCGATCGCGGGGCGTGACCCGCGGTGGGACGGTGAGGAACGGGAGCCGCCGCCGGACGCCACCGCACCCCGCGGGATGACCATCATGGAACGCCCGCCGCATTACGCGCGCGTGCGCGCTCTTCTCGACGCCCTCGATGCGCCCGTGGTGCAGCTCTGGGGGTGGGCCGGGACCGGGAAGCGCGCGATCCTTCAGGCTCTGCTCGAGGACCAGCCGGGCGCGGAGTACCTTCCGGCGGCGTGGCTCGCGGCACCGGACAAGCTGGAGCAGAGGTTGCGTCGCCGGATCGGGCGACGCCCCGCGCTGCTGGTGTGCGAAGGTGACCGCGTCCCGCACGGTCTCGCGCCGGTGGCGTCGTGGCTGCGGCCGGGCCAGCGGCTCCTGGTGGCCGGCGAGCGGCGCATCGAGGTTCCGGGAGGATCGATCGCGACTCCACCCGAGAGCCTCCTCCTGCGCGCCGACGAGATCCGAAAGCTGTGGCGCGGAGCCGCAGGCCGACTGCTCACCGGCGCCGACGCGGAGAGGCTGCTCGAGCGCAGCGACGGCTGGCTCTATCCGCTTTCGATGTGGGCGCGGGATCCCTCGACCGCGAGCGGCCGCTTCGGCGGCGACGATCGGGCGCTCTGGGAGCCGCTCGCCGACTTCCTGCGCGAGCGCGTGCTAACGACGCTCACGGCGGACGAAGAGGCGCTCCTGCTCGAGCTCGCGGCGCGCGTACCGGTCCCGTGGGAGACGTTCCTGTCCGGCGAAGACAGCGCACGGCGCGAGACGACTCTGCGCGGCATGCTGGAGCGGATGGCGCTGCCGCGCCGGTGCGCGCAGGGTCGGCTCCTGCTGCCGGCGCCGCTCACCGCCTTTCTCGCCGTCGAGGCGACGCTGCGCCGCGCGGGCCTGCCGGCGCGGGTGGGTGAGGAGCGCAGCGCCGCGTCGACGCTAGACGGCGCGGCCGCGCCCCGGGGCGACCCGAGGGGGAACCGGGTCGCGGTCGCCAGCGGCTTGACCGCCCGCGGGTCGCTGCCCGGCGCGGCGGAGATCGAGGAGCGCGATCGGCACCCTGCCGCGGCCGACGTCCGGATCACACTCCTCGGAATGCCACGCGTCGAGCGGTGCGATTCCTCGGGTCGCATGACTCCCGTGGCATGGAGCTTCAAGCGCCCGCTGCGGATCCTCGCTTACCTCGCATCGGCGCCGGATCTCCAGGCCTCGCGCGAGGAGATCGTGAGCATCCTCTGGCCGGACGCGAGCGAGGACGTGATCCGGCGCAACCTGCACCCGGCGGTGTCCTGGCTGCGCCGGAGCGTCTGGCCGGGCAGCGCGCACGGCGCTGTCGTCCTGCTGCGCGACGGCGTCTATTCGCTCGATCCGGCGCTGCGCTGGGAGGTCGACGTGCGCTCGTTTCTCGAGCGCGTCGAGGAAGGCGCAGGGCATCTGGCGCGCAACCGCGCCGAAGAGGCCGAGCGGAGCTGGGAGGCCGCCTGGCGGCTCTACCACGGGGCCTTCCTGCAGGGATGGAGCGATCGCTGGATCCTGGCGCAGCGCGACGAGCTGCAGCTCCGCTTCACGGATCTTCTGCGGCGCCTCGGCGATCTCAAGGCCCGCCTCGGCCGGCTGACCGAGGCCGAGGACGCGTACCGGACGCTCCTGCTCGAGGACCCGCTCGAGGAGGGGGTCCACGTGTCGATCATGCGCATCTACGCCGCGCGCGGCCGCCGCGATCTCGTGAACCGCCAGTATCAGCGGCTGCGGCACGTCCTGCTCCACGAGCTCGGGGTCGAGCCTTCGCCGCCGACGCTCGACGCGTTCAACGATCTGATGCTGTAGACGCGCGCGGCCCCTACGGGCCGCTCCTACAGATAGCCCAGCGCGCGCAGCCGCTCGAGCTCCTCCTTGCTGAGATCGGGCCCGCCGGTCTCGACCCGCGCTGGCGCGAAGGCATCGTAGCTCTCGATCGTGCGCTCCGGCGCCGCCGCGGCTCCATCGCGAGCGATCACCTGGTGGAGGATGGAGCCCGCCATGTCGGCGCCGATCGGCAGGCCGAGAAGATGGAGGACCGTGGGCGTGACATCGTAGACGTGCGCGCGTTCGATCTCGACCCCGCGGCGCACCTGGTCGCCCCACAGGAGGAGAATGCCGGGCGGCCCGTGGCGGTGCTGCGAGTACATCTTGTGGACGATCGTCGGGCTGTGGCCGTGATCGGAGACGACGGCGAGCGTGGTGCCGGGCTCGAGGCGCGAAAGCAGCGTGCCGAGGAAGCGATCGAACTCGCGGTAGAGGTCGGGGATGACCTGGGCTTTACAATCGAGCTCGGCGGGATCGACCGCGAGAAAGCGCTCGGGCTCGAACCACTTCCAGTTCCAGTGCTGCGCCGAGTCGGGCTCGTGGGTGTAGAAGTTGAGGAAGTCGGGCTGCCCCTCGGCGGCGAGGGCGTCGAGGAGCGTCGCCGTCTGCCAGTGGAAGTCGCCCAGCCCGGCGTGCGGCGCGTAGTGGCGCAGCGCCTCGGGTGGTTGGAAGAGAAGCGCGACGTCGCGCGGGGCGAGCGCCTCGGGCTTCCAGCCGGGGCGCTGCGAGAGGACGTTCAACGCGTACGAGTAGAAGAAGCCGCCCGGCGTCGCGAGTGGACGCGCCGGCACCGAGAAGTGATAGCCGTCGACGACGCCGACGCTCACTCCGAGATCGTCGAGGATCTCCCACAGCGGGGGCGCGCCGAGGAGAGACCGATCGACGATCCTGCGCTCGAGCAGGCCGCGCGAGCCGAAGAGGTCCGCGATCTCGATCGTGAACGTGCGGTGCACGGGGAATACGCCGCGTCCGGCCATGCCCGGCAGACGCATTCGGTAGAAGTCCAGCACGCCGTGCTGGCGCGGACGCTTGCCGGTGTAGATCGAGGCCCAGATCACGGCCGAGTTGGTGTCGGGGAGCGTGGCGAGCTCGCCCCACGCGCCCTCCTCCATCAGCCGGCGGAAGGCCGGCAGCTCGCCGCGGTCCACCAGGGGGCGCAGCACGCGCCAGTCGGCGCCGTCGAGGCCGACCAGGACGACGCGGCTCGAGGCGCGGTCCGCGGCGCGAAGCGGGCGGAAGGTGCCGCCGGCGGGCTCCGCCGGCTCCGGAGCGAGACGGAAGGCTGCAGCCACGGCCAGGTGGAGACCGAGGGAGGCGACCGCCACCGTCCTTGCCAGGCGCGGAAGCGAGCCTGCCGTGGCGCGGGCGGCGAGCCGTCGCGCCAGGAAGATGCTGACCAGCACGACCGTGGCCGCGATCAGGATCGCCGCCGCCGCCAGGAGCGCGACCATCCCGGCCGCGGTCCGAGGCGGGCCCGCGAACGCGAAGTGGTCGTAGGTACGGCCGTAGAGAACGACGGTAAGGAAGAACGGTAGGTGGAAGAGCACCAGCGCCCAGGCGAGGTCGCGCGCCAGCGACGGTCCGGCGACGCCGGGGGCTCTGTTAGCATTCCGGCGCAGCAGCCGGCGCGCGACCAGGGCGAGCGTCGCGGCCCCAGCTCCGGCAAGCCCCCAGACCTGAGCGAAGAACACCCACAGCAGGAACGCGTCCCGCAGGCCGTCGACGCGGTTGTGCAGCAGGTGGAGGAGCGAGATCACGCCGCCGAAGAGGAGGGCGGCCCACGCCCACGCGACCAAGATCGTGATCTCGGCCGCGCTGCGCGTGCGCCTTCGTGCGGAGCGCTCGGAGGCGGCGCCCTCCGGCGCGAGATCGCTCCGGCGGTCGGGTCGGAGATCGTTCACGGTGGATGGTCCCGAGCACGAGCCTCATCGCGGCGGCTGAACCTGCCGCTTCGGCCCGGCGCGGGGGGTGAACCTATCAGAGCGGTTGTCCGTCCGGGATGAAGCTCCTCCTCGTCACCAACACCTATCCGCCGCGCGACATCTCCGGGGTGGGCGCGCTGGTCTACGAGCTGGCGCGGGAGGCCGAGCGACGCGGACACGACGTGCGCGTCCTCACCCGCGGCGCGGACGCCGGGAACGACGCCGTGGTGCTCGGCGTCGGTGGACCGAAGGGACTGTTCCCGCTCTCCGCGGCAGCGACCTATCTGCGGACCTTCGCCGTCCAGCCGCCCACGATCGTCCACGTGCACGAATCCGACGGCGCGCTATTGGCGCTCGCCCTGCGCGCGGCGCGCGCGTTCGGTCGGCCCCAGGGAAGCGCGCGGCTGGTCGCCACGCTCCAGGTCTCGTACCGCGAGGAGCGCCGAGCGGTACGGGCGGTGCGCGCCAACGAGCGGGTGGTGTCACGCCCTGCGCTCTCGGAGCGCCTCTTCGCCTGGATGCGGGCGCCGATCCTCGCCGGGCTCGGGCGTCTGACCGCGAGTCTCGCCGATGCTGTCATCGCGCCCAGCCGCGCCACTGCCCGCGAGCTCGAGCGCGACTACGGCTGCTCCGTGCGCGAGGTGATCCCGAACGGAGTGCTGTCGGCGGCCCGACCGCCCGAGCCGGGAGCGAAGTCGATCGGCGCCCAGTCGACGGTCCTCTACGTCGGACGGCTGCGGACGCGCAAGGCGGTCGCCGTGCTGCTCGATGCGTTCGCCATCGTGGCGAGCGGCCGTCCCGACCTGCGTCTGGTGGTGGTGGGCGACGGTGAGCAGGAGCGCGCGCTGCGGCGCCGCGCCGGACGTCCCGACCTGCGCGGGCGCGTCGAGTTCCAGGGCCGGCTCTCGCGCGACGCCATCGCCGACTTGTACCACCGCGCCGCCGTCCTCTGCCTGCCTTCGATCTACGAGGGTTTCCCGGTGACCATCGTCGAGGCGATGTCCGCGGGCCTACCCGTGGTGGCGACGGTGGTCGCGGGTGTTCCGGAAGCGGTCGAAGACGGCGTGACCGGCGCGCTGGTGGCGGCGGAGGACGCGCGCGCGCTGGGGGCCGCCCTCGAGCGGCTGCTCGAAGACATCGACCTGCGCCGGCGGATGGGCCAGCGTGCCCGAGAGGTCTTCGAGCGGCGGTTCGCGATCGACGTCGTGGCCGACGCGCACCTGGCGCTCTACGAGGAGCTGACCAGAACCGAGCGCCGAGTGGTGCAGCGCGTCTCCTGGTGATCCGATCCGTCCGAGGTGCCCCCGGCGGAGAGACTGCGCCCAGGCGTTACGCAGCAGGGGAGGCCGTCCGCTAGGACGGCCGACGCGCGCCATCCGCGGCGCCAAGATTATGAGTAGCTTTGGGAGTGGTACTTACCACTCCCAAAGCTACCGCTCGACCCAGTAGTTGGGCGCTTCCTTGGTGATCACCACGTCGTGCGCGTGGCTCTCGCGGTGGCCGGCGGCGGTCACCCGCAGCAATCGGACCCGCTGGCGCAGATCCTGGACCCCTGCGCAGCCGGCGAGCCCCAGCCCCTGACGGAGGCCGCCCGTGAGCTGGCTCACCATCTGATGGACGCTGCCCTTGTAGGGGACCATGCCCTCGATGCCCTCGGGCACGAGCTTCTGGATCCCCGCGTCCTCCTCCTGGAAGTAACGCTCGGCGCTTCCCTTCTGCATCGCCGAGAGCGACCCCATACCGCGATGAGCCTTGTAGGTCCGGCCCTGGTAGAGGATGGTCTCGCCCGGGCTCTCCTCGGTTCCCGCGAAGAGCGAGCCGATCATGATCGAGTGCGCGCCGGCCGCGATCGACTTGGTGACGTCGCCGGAGAACCGGATGCCGCCGTCCGCGATTACCGGCACCTCACGCTCCGCCGCCGCGCGGCGGCATTCGAGGATGGCGGTGACCTGGGGCACCCCGGCGCCGGTGACGACGCGCGTGGTGCAGATCGAACCGGGACCGATTCCCACTTTGATGCCGTCGACACCGAGGTCGAGCAGATCACGAGCGCCTTCGCGGGTGGCGACGTTCCCCGCGATGATCCGGGTCTCGGTGAACCGCCCGCGCAGCCGCTCGATCGCGTCGAGCACGCCGCGGCTGTGCGCGTGCGCGGAGTCGAGCACGAGCACGTCGACCTTCGCTTCCACCAGGGCCTGCGCCCGCTCGAGGAAGTCCCCGGACGCCCCGACCGCCGCGGCGACGCGCAGTCGCCCCAGCTCGTCCTTGCAGGCGTTCGGGTACTGCATCATCTTCTGGATGTCCTTGACCGTGATCAGCCCCTTGAGGTTGCCCTCGTCGTCCACCACCAGGAGCTTCTCGATGCGGTGCTTGTGGAGCTCCGCCTTGGCCTGCTCGAGCGTGGTGCCGACCGGGACCGTCACCAGGTTCTCACGCGTCATGAGCTCCTCGATGCGGCGGTCGAGGCGGGTCTCGAAGCGCAGGTCGCGATTGGTGAGGATCCCGACCAGATGACCCTCGCGATCCGTCACCGGTACACCCGAGATCTTGTAGGTCTTCATCAGCTCGAGCGCTTCGCTGATGCGCTGCTCGGGCCGCATGGTGATCGGATCGACGATCATCCCGGCTTCGCTGCGCTTGACCTTGTCGACCTCTCTCGCCTGCTCGGCGATGGCGAGGTTCTTGTGGATGACACCGATACCGCCCTCCTGCGCCAGCGCGATGGCGAGGCGCGACTCGGTGACGGTGTCCATCGCGGCCGAGACGATCGGGATGTTGAGCGAGATGCCGCGGCACAGCTCGGTGCGCAGGTCGACCTCGTTGGGATGGACCTCGGAGCGGCCGGGCTGGATCAGGACGTCGTCGAAGGTGAGAGCTAGGGGCAGATCGTCCCAGGGCATGCGATCTCCGTAAAGCTACGTCGCCACCTGCGCCGCGCCGTGGCACTTCTTGTACTTCTTCCCCGAACCGCAGGGGCAGGGGGCGTTGCGTCCGATCTTGTCGCCCTGGCGCACCACGGTCTGCGGCTTCAGCGGCTGCGGCGGACCGGCCCCGCGAGGCGCGAACGCGCTCGGGGTCGGCCCGGCGCCGCTCTCGATCTGAAAGCGCGGGCGCCGTGCCGCCGCCGCGCGCTGACGGCGGCGCTCCTCGAGCTGCTCGGGAGAGACCGGCTCGAGCCGGAACAGGGTCTTGAGGATGGAGTCCTCGATCCTCTCCTTCATGCCGGCGAACAGCTCGTAGCTCTCGCGCTTGTACTCGTTCTTGGGATCGCGCTGGCCGTAGCCGCGCAGGCCGATGCCTTCCTTGAGGTGGTCGAGCGCGAGCAGGTGGTCCTTCCACGCCTGGTCGACGATACGCAGCATGACATCGCGCTCGAACAGGCGCATGAGCTCTGCGCCGAGCCGCTCCTCCTTCTCCGCGTAGCGCGCCTCGACCAGGTTCTGGAGGTACTCGCGCAGCTCCTCGACGTCCAGATCCTCGAGCTGGACGTCGCCGCCGCGGAGCTGGATGTCGAAGTACGCGAGCACGTCGGTCGAGAGCTCGGTCAGGTTCCAGTCGCGGGCGTCCGCCTTCTCGGGACAGTGCATGTCGAGCAGCGATGCGATCACGTCGCCCGCGATGCGCGTGACGTAGTCGCGCCCCTCCCGGCCCTCGAGGATGTCGCGGCGAAGCTGGTAGATCGCCTCGCGCTGCTTGTTCATGACGTCGTCGTAATCGAGGAGGTGCTTGCGGATCTCGAAGTTCCGCGCCTCGACCTGACGCTGCGCGCGCTCGATGGCGCGGCTCACCATCCCCGACTCGATCGGCTCTCCCTCCTCCATGCCGAGGCGGCCCATCAGGCCCTGAACGCGGTCCGATCCGAAGATCCGCATCAGGTCGTCCTCGAGCGAGAGGTAGAAGCGGGAGGAACCGGGATCGCCCTGGCGCCCCGAGCGCCCGCGGAGCTGATTGTCGATGCGCCGCGCCTCGTGGCGCTCGGTGCCGAGGATGTGGAGGCCGCCGGCGGCGAGCACCTGGTCGCGCTCCCGGCGACAGGTCTCGATGAAGCGGGCGAGCGCCGCCTCGTACTGCTCGGGCTCCTTTTCGGGCGCGGCCTCGGCGCGGGCGAGGCCCTCGGGGTTGCCGCCGAGCACGATGTCGGTGCCGCGGCCGGCCATGTTGGTGGCGATCGTGACCGCTGCCTGGCGCCCTGCCTGGGCGACGATCGACGCCTCGCGCTCGTGGTACTTGGCGTTGAGGACCACGTGCGGTACGCGCGCCTTCTTGAGCCGGGCCGAGAGAGACTCGCTGGTCTCGATCGACACCGTGCCGACCAGCGCCGGCTGTCCCCGCTGGTGGCAGTCGCGGATCTCCTCGACCACCGCCTCCCACTTCTCGCCGGCGGTGCGGTAGACCGAGTCCTGGTGGTCCGCGCGGATCATCGGCATGTTGGTCGGAATCACCACCACGTCGAGGTCGTAGATCGCGCCGAACTCGGTGGCCTCGGTGTCGGCCGTACCGGTCATGCCGGCGAGCTTCTCGTACATCCGGAAGTAGTTCTGGAAGGTGATGGTGGCGAGGGTCTGGTTCTCGCGCTCGATCTTCACGCCTTCCTTGGCCTCGATCGCCTGGTGCAGGCCGTCCGACCAGCGCCGGCCGGGCATCATCCGGCCGGTGAACTCGTCCACGATGACCACCTGGCCGTCCTTGATCAGGTAGTGCACGTCGCGCTTGAACAGGTGGTGCGCGCGCAGCCCCTGGTTGACGCCATGGAGCACGTCCATGTTCTCCATGTCGTACAGGTTCTTGAGCCCGAGCACCTTCTCGACCTTCTCGACGCCCTCCTCGGTGAGGGTGGCGGTGTTCGCCTTCTCGTCGATCAGGAAGTCGCCGGTGGTGTACTTCTGATCGCCTTCCTTGATCTCCTCGCCGCGCACCAGGCGGGGGATCACCCGGTCGACCTGGTAGTACTTGTCGGTCGACTCCTCGGAGGGGCCGGAGATGATGAGCGGAGTGCGCGCCTCGTCGATCAGGATCGAGTCGACCTCGTCGACGATGGCGTAGTCGTGACTGCGCTGGACCATCGACTCCAGCGTGAACTTCATGTTGTCGCGCAGATAGTCGAAGCCGAGCTCGTTGTTGGTGCCGTAGGTGACCTCGGCACCGTAGGCGGCCTTGCGCTCGGCGTCCGACAGCCCGTGCTGGATGCAACCCACGGTGAGCCCGAGGAAACGGTAGATCGAGCCCATCCAGTCGGCGTCGCGACGGGCGAGGTAGTCGTTGACGGTGACGACATGGACGCCCTTGCCGGCGAGAGCGTTGAGGTAGACCGGCAGGGTCGCCATCAGGGTCTTGCCCTCGCCGGTCTTCATCTCGGCGATCTTCCCGGCGTGCAGCACCATGCCGCCGATGAGCTGAACGTCGAAGGGCCGCATGCCGACGGCGCGGCGCGACGCCTCTCGCGCCACGGCGAAGGCCTCGTGGAGGAGGTCGTCGAGCTGCTCTCCCTTCGCCAACCTCTCCTTGAGCTCGCCGGTCTTGGCGCGGAGGCCGGCGTCGGAGAGCGCCTGGATCGCCGGCTCGAGCGCATTGATCGCGGCCACCCGCGGCAGCAGCCGCTTGACGTCGCGTTCGTGCTTGCTGCCGAAGACTTTGGTGAGGGTGCGACTCAGCATGGGGAGGGGAGAGACCGCCGGGGCGCGGCGGCAGGGTCAGTTTAGCAAAGGGACAACAAGGCGGGCGGGCACCTTGTTCCCGCCGCTGCGGCGGTCACTCGGACGATGCGGGTGAGGTCAATCGAGCAGGTGCTCGAGCGGGTTCTTGGACTGGCCTTCCTCGTACACCTCGTAGTGCACGTGGTAGCCGGTGGCGCGCCCGGAGCGTCCCACCTCGCCGATGGTATCGCCGCGCTCGACGCGGTCGCCGGCCTTGACGTCGATCTTCGACAGGTGGGCGTATCGAGTCGAGTAGCCGAACCCGTGCGCGATGTAGACCACCCTGCCCTGCGCGCCGAAGCGGCCGGCGCGGGTCACCACGCCGTCGGCGGCGGCGAACACCCGGTTACCGGGCGGTGCCGAGATGTCGAGGCCACGGTGAAACGCGCGCAGCCCGGTCAGCGGATCGTCCCGGTACCCGTAGCCGCTCGAGATCACGCCGCGCACCGGCGAGAGCGAAGGCCGCGCGGACAGCCGGAGCTCGCGCTCGGTGAGGCCGCGGCTCACGCGGTGGAGGTGGTCGTCGAGCTGGACGGCACGTGCTTCGAGCGCGGGCAGGTCGGGAACCTGGTCGTAGGGATTGAACGCGCCGCCCACGCCGCCGCCCTCCGAGGGATCGACTCCCTCGACGCGCCAGGACGCGCGCTCGATGCCGGCGACGATCGCCAGCTCGTTGATCCGCGACTCCTGGTCGGTGAGCCGCGTCTGGAGGTGCTGCAGGCTGCGCTCGAACGAACGGTTGATGTCGCGCAGGCGGGCATTCTCGCGGCGCACACGCGCGAGCTCGTCACTGCCGCCCTGTCGGGTCAGGAAGTGCCAGGTGGAGAGGGTGGCGAGTAGAGTCAGCGCGGTGAGCGCGACCGCGAGCCACTTGCGTCCTGTCGTGCGTCGTGAGCTCGGCAAGATCTTCCCGCGGCGGCGGTCGTTCTCGGCCCTCACAGCCCTGCTTCCCTTCGAAGCATGCTGGGTGCGGAGCCAACTGACGAGGACAGCGTATCTTCACGAGTCGGCCTCTGGAATGTCAACCCTTCGTTACAGGAATGAGGGCGGTATCCAGGCGGAATCAAGACGAGCCGCGATGCGTCTATGGCGTCATGACATGCGGCGGCGCCGAGGCGCCCGAGAACGCGCCCAGCGCCGAAACCCATCCAGCCCCGAAACGCGCAGCAGCGTTGGCGTGTCTCCAGTAGCGAAACGCGAGCTCGCCCGTCGCGCCCATGGATCCCAATCACGCCCATGGAAAGGAGGAACCACCGATGGCTCATCGCAGCCGACTGACCGCTCTGCTCTTCGATTCTCGCGAGGACGCCTACGAGCCTGCGATCGCGTTCTGGAGCGCGGCCCTGGGGCGCGAGGTCCAGCCCCGGGAGAGCCCCGACTCGAAGTACACCTATCTCTCCCGCGACCCCAGGCTCCCGATCGATCTCATGGTCCAGCGCGTGCCGCGGTCCGAATCGGGCCTCCATGTCGATATCGAAACCGACGACGTGGACGCCGAGGTGGGTCGCCTCGATCGCCTCGGCGCTCGCCGCAAGCGGCAGGTCAAGAGCTGGTGGGTGATGGAGGACCCGGCTGGCCACGCGTTCTGCGTCGTGCCGGTGCAGCGCAAGGAGGACTGGCCGCAGGGGACGGTGGAGTGGAAGGGATGAGGGCGCGCCTCGACCCGTCCCAGCTCAATCGTCCGCGGTCGAGGTCACCCGGCGATCGAGACAGCGGTACTGGATCGCCTCCGCGACGTGCAGGGCGGCGATGCGCTCGGCGCGGCCGAGGTCGGCGATGGTACGCGCCACCTTGAGCACCCGGGTCACCGCGCGGATGGAGAGGCCGAGCTTCTGAAAGGCGTCGTCGAGCAGCGCTTGCGCCGCCGGCTCGAGGCGGCAGTGTCGGTGGAGCTGCCCCTCGGTCATCGCGGCGTTCAAGGGCGTCGTCCGTTGCCGGCCGAAGCGCAGCCGCTGGACCTCACGCGCGGCCGCGACCCGCCGCGCGACGTCGGCGCTCGGCTCCCCGCCCTCCTGGTGGAGCTCGGCGAGCGTGAGCGCCGGCACCTCGATGTGGAGGTCGATGCGGTCGAGGAGCGGGCCCGAGATGCGGGTGCGATAGCGCGCGATCTCGAGCGGCGAGCAGCGGCACTCGTGGCGTGGATCGCCGAGAAAGCCACAGGTGCAGGGGTTCATCGCTGCCAGCAGCAGGAACCGCGCCGGGTAGGTGAAGCGGGCGCCGGCGCGCACCACCGTCACCCTGCCGTCCTCGATCGGCTGGCGTAACGCCTCCAGCGAGTCGCGCCGGAACTCCGGCAGCTCGTCGAGGAAGAGAACACCGCAGTGCGCGAGGGTCACCTCGCCGGGTCGTGCCGCCGCCGTGCCGCCGATGAGGCCGGCTGTGGAGGTGTCGGTGTGCGGGTTGCGGAACGGACGCTCCTGCACCAGCCCGTCCGGCAAGGCCTCGCCGCCGATCGACTGGATCTTGGTGACGACGATCGCCTCCTCGCGCAGCAGCGGCGGCAGCAGGGGAGGAAGGCGCCGAGCGAGCATGGTCTTGCCCGATCCCGGTGGCCCGATGAGGAGCAGGTTGTGGCCCCCGGCCGCCGCGACCTCGAGCGCTCGCTTGGCGGTGGCGTGCCCGCGCACGTCGGTCAGGTCGAGACCGGCTGCGGGCGGGGGCGCCGGACGCGGCGAGGCGGGTTGGAGCGGCGTGTCGCCGCGAAGATGCGCGATGGCCTCCTTCAGCGTCCCCACCCCGATGATCGCGACGCCTTCGAGCGCCGCAGCCTCCGGGGCGTTGTCCACCGGTAGGAGGAGCTCCGCCAGCTTCTGCTCGCGCGCCAAGGCCGCGAGGGCCAGGGCGCCGCGCACCGGGCGCAGCCGGCCGTCGAGACCGAGCTCGCCGCAGAGGAGCCGTCCAGTCAGGCAGTCCGCCGGCAGCACCTGGTATGCCGCCAGCAGCCCGAGTGCGATGGGCAGGTCGAGATGGCTCCCCTCCTTGCGCAGGTCGGCCGGCGCGAGGTGGATGAGGACGGCACGCCCGTCGAGCTTGATGTCGCTGTTGCGGATGGCGGAGCGCACCCGCTCCTTGCTCTCGCGCACCGCGGTGTCGCCCAGCCCGACCAGATGGGTCTGGGGCATCCCCAGGCGCACGTCGACCTCGACGTCGACGATGCGCGCGTCGATCCCCCACGGGGTTCCGCCGAGGACTTTGGCCAGCACGTGGAGAGAAGACGGGAACGCCACGCGGCTCCTTGCAGGCGGGGTCGAGACGGTGCGCCCGGGGCGCGCGGCGGCGGTTCGCGCACCGCTCAAAATTCTGTGCGATTTGGAGAAAGATCTTTTCCGTCGCGATCCTGGAGAGAGTGGGGCGTCGTTTTCTACAGAGTTTTCAACAGCGGCGCGGAAAACTCTCCGTGGAACACGCTATGCGCGTGCCGGTGCGGCCCCGGCCACGCCCTCCGGCGGCCGGTAGGGGGCTGCTAGACTGCACGGCCGTGCCTCCCGGCTACTCGCGCCGCCGACTGGTCGAGAAGCTCGATCTGAAGGCCGGCAGCAAGGCGCACCTTCGTCGTGCTCCGCCCGGCTACCTCGAGTTGCTCGC
>DATKDQ010000050.1:0-20931 GCA_035544635.1 Thermoanaerobaculia bacterium | reverse complement strand
GGCGGGCCGGAGGCACCGCGCGCCGGACGGCTGGATCGGGAGCTCGAGCCGCCGGGCTTCGAGGCGCTCGCGGACAGCGTTGCGGCGAGCCCCGCACCTGCCGCCAAGCGCCCGCCGACTCAGAACGACCGGGAGCGGGAGCGCGCGCTCGAGCAGGCGCAGCGGGCGCTGGACGACGCGGAGGCGCGGCTCGAGCGAGCCAGCGCCGGGGTCGAGGCGGCCCGGGCGCGCATCGCCGAAGCCGAGAGCGCGCTGCGCGCTGCGCGCGCGGAGGCCGACGCCGCGCGGCGTGAGATCGCCGCCGCGCGAGGCCGGCGCGACGCGCTCCGCGGGAGCGCGGGCGCTGATTCTGGGGGGCGGGAGCCTAGGAGCGTGTCCGAGTAACTGCGTCCCATCAGTGGGGCGCGAAGCGCCAGCGCCGTCCTCGGCGCCAACAGCATCTAGCCGGAGGAACGTGCTATTCAGCACGTTCCGGAGGCTACCCGGCGTCGACGCCCCCGTCGATCACGAAGGTCTGGCCGGTGGTCCAGCTCCCCGCCTTCGACGCGAGGTAGACCGCGATGCCGGCGATGTCCTCGGGCTCTCCCAGCCGGCGCAGCGGCGTCGCCGCCGAGCGCGCCCGGTTGAGCTCCGGGTTCTCCCACAGCGCGCGCGCGAAGTCGGTCTTCACCAGGCCCGGCGCGATGCAGTTGACCCGGATGTTGTCGGGCCCGAACTCGAGCGCGAGGTTGCGCGCGATCTGCATGTCGGCCGCCTTGGAGATGGCGTAGGCGCCGAGCACCGTCGACCCGTGCCGCCCACCGACCGACGAGACGATGATGATGACGCCGTCCCTGCTCTCGCGCATCTCGGGGATGACCAGCTTGCACAGCGCCATCACGCTGCCGATGTTGACGTCCATCACCTTCTGGAACGCCGAGTCGGGGATGTCGAGGCTCGAGCCGTAGAACGGGTTGACGGCGGCGTTGCACACCGCCACGTCGACGCGACCCCACGCCTCGCGCGTCTTCGCCACCAGGTTCTCGAGCTGGGCGCGGTCCGACACGTTGCACGGGATGGCCAGCGCCTCGCCGCCCGCCTCGCGTACCGCCGCCGCGACGCGCTCGCAGGCGTCCTCCTTGCGGCTTGAGATCACGACTCTCGCGCCGTGCGCCGCGAGCCCCTCGGCGATCGCCTTGCCGATGCCCTTGGTGGAGCCGGTGACGATCGCCACCTTGCCGTCGAGATCGAAGAGGTCCTTCACGCCGTTCTCCCCCTCTCGCTGGTGATTCTGGAGCGCGCTCTGAGGGCGCGGAGTATAGCCGCACCGAAGGCACGCGCGCTCTCAGGACATGACGCGATGGCGCCGTTCGAGGCCGCTGCGCGTCTTGGCAGCGGCGCCACCGCGCGCTACTCCCTCGTCTCCAGCCTCATCCTGAATCGGCCCTGGTAGCGGCCGGGCGCGAGGCGGACCCGGCCCTGGGGGCCGGTCTCCTCGGCGGTGTGGAACTTGGTTCCGATGCCCGGCACGGCGTGGAGCACCGCCAGACCGCCGCCGGGCACGGCGGTGCGCGCGTGCCGCGCGAGATCGATGCCGTCCGGCCCCTTGCCTTCGGCGAAGCGAGGCTCGAGAACGCCGAGATGCAGCGACGGATCCTCGAGCGCGAGCGTGAGGTCGCCGGCGTCGGCCTCGAGCGTCGCCCAGCGCACGCCGGCGTAGAACCCGCCGAGCTCGGGGTAACCCCACTCGACGCCGGTGACGGTGTCGTTGCGCTCGACGTCCCACACGCCGAGCCAGCCGCCCTGGCGGCGGTTGCCCCAGACCCGGAACGGGCCCTGGCCGAGCCAGCGCAGGCGCGAAACGCCGTCCTCCGGGACATCGAGCACCAGGCCCTGTAGCGCGGTCGGCTGGTCCACCACGAGGGTGTAGTCGACGCGAAGCCAGCCCGAGCGTTCGAGGGTGAAGCCGACCTCGGCCAACGCGCCGGCGTAGCGGAACTCGACGCCGGCGCCTCCGTCGCCGCGCCGGGGGCGCGCCTCGAGGAGCCGCGGCTCACGCTCGCCGACCGCGCGTGGTCCGCCGTCGAAGACGAAGCGCGTCGCGCCGTGCGCGAGCGCGAGGAGGCGGCCGCGCGCCGCGTCGAGCTCGACCGAGGTCTCGCCGGCGGTGAGAACGAGCTGGCCGCCGGACGTCATCGCCGCAGCGGGCCCGGCGGCCTCGCTCTCCTGCGCCTCCCTCCCGTCGCGCAACGCCAACACGTACGCGCTCACCTCTCGCCCCGACCGGTCGAGCGCGCGGAGGCGAAGCGCGTCGGGGGGTGATGCCGAGACTGCGGCCGGCAGCGCGATCGTCCCTCGCTGGCGCGGCGCGATTGGAGGCAGCTCGGTCGAGCCACGCTCGAGCACCCGTTCCGAGTGGCCACCGGGCTCGGGAAACCGCAGCCACTCCCATCCCAGGCGCGCGCCCTCGAGGTCGGCGAGGTCGTAGCGGTTCTCGACGGTGAGCCTCGCCTCCGAGCGGCCCGCGAGCTCGAGCTCTCGCTCGAGAATCGCGATCGGGGACCAGGTGTCGCGCACCGCCCAGAAGCTGCCCTCCTGCTCGCGGAAGGGACCCACGATGCCGTCGGGCCCGTAGTTCGCGAAGGTGTCGAGCGCGCCATCGCGGTCGCCGCGCACCACTCCCTCGTCGACGAAGGTCCACAGGAACAAGCCGCCCGCGAGCGGAGAGGCTCGCACCAGCGCCCAGTAGTCCTCGAGCCCGGCGCCGAGCCCGCCATCGTAGAGGCCGTGGAGCGCCTCGGTGGGCAGGACGACGGGGAGCGGGCCCCAAAGCCGCCGCCACCGGTTGCGCCACGACACCGGGTCGAGGCTCGCGCGCAGGTCGTCCCAGCTCGGGTAGTGAGAGGCATCGACCCCGCCGAAGAGATCTCCGGGATGGAGGACTGGCCGCGCCTGCAGGTCGTGGCGCGCGAACTCGCCGTCGAGGTCGGGGTTCCAGCCGCCTTCGTTGCCGTTCGCCCAGGCGACCACCGAGGGGTGGTTGTGGTCGCGGTCGACCATCTCGCGCACCAGCCGACGGCCGACCGCGCTGCGATACGCGTCGTGCCAGCCCGGCAGCTCGTCGATCACGTAGAGGCCGATCTCGTCGCAGGCCCGCAGGAGCTCGGGATCGGGAGGATAGTGCGAGGTCCGCACCGCGTTCGCGTTCATCGCCCTTATCAGCTCGGCGTCGCGGCGGTTGATTGCAGCGTCGAGCGCCCGGCCGGTGGTGGGCCAGAACGAGTGGCGGTTGATCCCCTTGAGCAGGACGCGCCGGCCGTTGACCAGGAGCCCCTTCCCGGGAACCACCGCGAAGGTGCGGAAGCCGAACACCTCGGTGCGCTGGTGGCCCGGCTCGCCCGCGCCCGGCCCGCGTCGAGCCTCCTCGCCATCGGCGCCGGTCGCGATCCCGGCACCGACCGTCGGCTCGCTCTCGAGCGTGAGCCGCAGCTCGTAGAGCCACGGTTCCTCAGCGCTCCAGGCGCGAATGCCGTCGATTCGCTCCGAAATGAGTATCCTGTCACCACCACCAGCGGTGAAACGATGGACCAGCGCGCCCGAGGGGCGCTCGCGCACCTCGCCGTGCAGGGTGGCCTGCGCCGGCCCTTCGGCGCCGACGACGTCGACCGCGACGGTCAAGCGGCCGTCGTGACGCGCATCGATGCGCACGCGATCGATTCCCGGAAGCGGGATCGCCTCGAGATAGACCGGACGGTAGATCCCCCCGAACAGCCAGTAGTCGGCCCTCCTCTCGGCGCGCTCCACCGAGCGGTCCTCGGAGCGCTCCAAAACGTGCACCTCGAGCAGGTTCTCCACTCCGAGCCGGATCGGCGCCGTGACGTCGTAGGAGAAGCGGGTGAAGCCGCCGCGGTGAACGGGATCGAGCGGCCTGCCGTTCAGCGCGGGAGCGCAGTCGGTCATGCACCCCTCGAAAACCAGGACGATGCGGCGCTCCGCCCACGACGCCGGCGGCGTGAAGCGCACCCGGTAGCGCCCCTCCTCGTCGGCTCCGGGGTCGTCCAGCCCGTAGCGATAGGTGCCGAAGCCCTGGAGCTCCCACTGCGAGGGAACCGCGATCGTGCTCCACTCGCCCGCGCGCCGCCCGCTCGAGACCTGGAACTGCCACGGAACGGCGTCCGCGGGCCCCTGCCCGGAGAGGTAGAGCCGCTCGCTCTCGATCGCGAGCGCGGGCGCGGGCGCAGGCGAGGCGAGCCCGCCAATCGCGGCGACGGTGCACCAGCGCGCGAGCCCCAGCCGTGCGATCGCACGACGCCTCGCCCCGCCGGCGCGCGCCGCTCTATTCCCGCAAGGGCGCTGGCGGTCCGGCGAGCGGCCGGTCATGCGCCGATGTGGATCGCGCAGGAGCGGCGACGCCCCCGCCGGCGATGCTCCCACAGGAAGATGCCCTGCCAGGTGCCGAGCGCCAGCCTGCCGCTCATGATCGGGATCGAGAGCGTGGTCGAGGTCAGCGCCGCCTTGACGTGCGACGGCATGTCGTCGGGGCCTTCGGCGCGATGGGTGAAGATCGGATCGTCCTCTGGGACCAGCCGATCGAGCCAGCTCTCGAGGTCTCGCCGCGCGCTCGGGTCGGCGTTCTCCTGGATGGTGAGGCTCGCCGAGGTGTGCTGGATCAGGAGGGTGCAGAGACCTTCCGAGAGACCGGCCTCTCGCACCACGGCCTCGACGCGGTCGGTGATCTCGTAGAGACCCTTGCCTCGGGTCACGATCTCGATCGAGGCGATCACGCCGATGCTCGCTTCCGGTTTCGGGCAGGCACACGGCGGAGCGCGGCCCGGGGACGGCTCGGATCGACTACTCGGCCGCCTTCGCACCGGCCTCGAGCCAGCGGTTGAACTTCGGGGCCCGCTTCTCGCGGAAGGCCGCGATGCCCTCGCGCGCGTCGGCATGGTGATCGCCGATCGGAGTCTTGGCGGCGATCTCGTCGAGCGACTGCGCGAAGGTCAGCTCGGCCGCGTTGTAGATCGAGCGCTTGAGCAGGCGCATCGCCACCTGCGGACCGTCGGCGAGCTCGCGTGCCAGCTCGAGAGCGCGCGCCTCGAGGCGCGCGTCCTCGACCACCTCGTGCACCAGACCGAGCTCGAGCGCCTGGTCCGCGCCGACGATGCGCTTGCGCATCAGGAAGTCCATCGCGCGCGCGACGCCGAGGTGCTGCACCAGCAGGTACTGCCCGCCTTCGTCGGGCAGCAGACCGAAGCGTAGGGTCGCTGAGCCCAGCCGGGCGCTCTTCGCCGCGATCCGGAAGTCGCACGCCAGCGCGAGCGAGAGGCCGGTCTGGATGGCGACGCCGTTGACCGCCGCGATGGTGAGCTTGTCGAGCGTCCGCAGCGCCGCGTTCACCGGCTGCGAGATGATGCGCAGCCCCTCGTAGGTGCCGATGTGGTTGTGATGGCCGGGGTGGATGTCCGGCACCAGCTTGGCCTTGCGGTCGCGCGCGCGGCCGGTGATGTCGTCCCCGGCGGAGAACGCCCGGCCGCTCCCGGTGATCACCACCACGCGCACCGCGTCGTCCATCTGGCACTGGGTCAGCACCTCGACCAGGTCGCGTTTGAGCGCCGCGGTCATGCCGTTCAGGCGATCGGGCTCGTTGAAGGTGCAGACCACGATGCCGGGGTCCTCGACGCGCAGTTCGAAGCCGGAGAGCTTGGCGGGCTGGATCATGCTTTGCTCCTGGAGGGGATCGCGCGAGGATAGCACCGCAGCGAGCGATTACCGGTGGCGACGGCTCGCCTACTACAATCCTGCCCCGCGAGTCGGAACCGACGTCGATTCGCGGAAGTCGAGGGGCTCGGGGCGGCCACGCCGGGAGGCAACGCATGAGCGAGCGACCGGGGAACTGGGGAAAGTGGGGCGACGACGACGAGCGCGGCACGCTCAACTACATCACGCCCGAGGTGACCGCCGCCGCAGCACGGCTGGCGCGCACCGGCAAGGTCTACCCGCTCTCCATTCCGCTGCGCGCCGAGGCGCCGATCTGGCCGGGTCGCCACAAGAACTGGCACGTCGCCACCCACCGCAACGTCTCCGGCCCGGGACCGGGAGGCGCCGAGGACATCCTCATGATCCACACCCATGGCACCACGCACATGGACGCGCTCTGCCACGTGTTCCGCGACGGCCGGCTGTACAACGGCTGGCCGGCCGCGGAGCACGTGACCTCGCGCGGCGCCACCCGGAACGCGATCCACAACGTGGGCGCGATCGTGACGCGCGGCGTGCTGCTCGACGTCGCCGGTCACCGTGGAGTCGAGCATCTGCCGGCCGGCGAGGTGATCACGCCCGACGAGCTCGAGGCGGTGGCCGCCGCGCAGCGGGTCGAGATTCGGAGCGGCGACGCGCTCCTGCTGCGCACGGGGTGGCTCTCGACCTGGGAGCGCGACGCCGACGCGTTCAACCGATCGCAGCCCGGACCGTCGCTCGAGGCGGCACGATGGGCGGGCTGCCGAGAGATCACCGTCCTCGCCGCCGACAACAGCGCGGTCGAGGCGTTCCCGGTGCCCGAGGGGCTGCCGGTGCACCAGGAGTTCCTGCGCGATCAGGGCGGCTATCTGATGGAGCTCCTCGACCTCGACGCGCTGGCCCGGGACCGCGTCTGGGAGTTCCTGTTCGTGGTCGCGCCGCTGCGCTTGTGGAACGGTCTCGGCAGCCCGATCACCCCGCTCGCGATTTGTTAGCTACGGGCGTGGTGTTTACCACGCCCTCCGCTAACCATTATCTTGGCGCCGCGGACGGCGCGCGTCGCCCGTCTGTTCCACGGACGGGCTCCCCACTCCGCCAAACGCCGGCAACCTCCGCAGTCTCCTACGCCCCGGTCCAGTTGGGCTTGCGCTTCTCGGCGAACGCGCGCGGGCCCTCGACGAAGTCGGCCGAGGCGTACATCCGGTCGGCGCCCGGGAAGCGGTGCGCGAGCGCTTCCGGCAGCGGCATTCCCAGCCCCTCCACCGCCGCCTCCTTGGAGGCGCGGATCGAGAGCGGCGCGCACTCGAGGATCTCAGCGGTCCACCGGCGCGCCGTCGGCATCAGCTCGGCCGCGGGGACGACCTCGTTGACCAGGCCGTAACGCTCCGCGTCGCGCGCGGTGATCCGGCGCGCTGTGAGGATCATCCCCATCGCGATGTGGTACGGGATCTGCCGCGGCAGCCGGTGCACGCCGCCGGCGCCGGCCATGAGCCCGACGCGCGGCTCGGGCAGGCCGAACGTGGCGTGCTCGGCGGCGAGGACGATGTCGCACGAGAGGACGATCTCGAACCCGCCGCCCAGCGCGAACCCGTTCACCGCCGCGATCACGGGCTTCCACAGATCGGTGCGCCGGTGCAGTCCGCCGAAGCCCCCCTTCACCTTCGCCATCCCCTCGCGCAGCGCCGCCGCGCCGTGCTCGGCCTGGAACTTGAGGTCGTTGCCGGCGCTGAACGCCCTGTCGCCCGCGCCGGTGACGATCGCGATCCACTGCCCGGGATCGTTCTGGAAGTCGTCGAACACCGCGTCGAGCTCCTGCTGCGCCGGCGGATGGAGCGCGTTCATCACCTCCGGGCGGTTGAGCGTCACCACCGTCACCCTGCCCTCCCGCTCGACCTCTACGAAGCGATAGCTGCTCATCGGTCTCCTCCCGGGATCGATCCCGAAGTTGCCTGCACCGATCCTCGCACGTCTTTCGCCGGAGCGACCGGTCGAAGCCGCGTGCTAGGATTTCTGCTTCCACCGGGCGCGCCGTGCGCCTCCCTTCGAGCCAGCGAGAGGAGCCACCCCGTCATGAGTCTCGCCACCGCTCCCCTCTCCCGGACCTCGCGCGACGTGGTCGACGAGCAGCGCCGCGTTCTCTTCCCCTGCGCCGCCCCGTATTACCGCGAGCCGCTGGTGCTCGAGTCGGCGCAGGGCGTGTGGGTGCGCGACCGCGAGGGCCGCGAGTACCTCGACCTCTTCGCCGGGATCCTCACCACCTCGGTCGGCCACTGCCATCCCGAGGTGGTGGAGGCGATCGGCGCGCAGGCGTCGACGCTCGGCCACGTCTCGACCCTCTACGTGAACGAGCCGCAGGTGGACGCGGCGCGGCTCCTCTCCGAGCTCGCGCCGGGCGACCTCTCGTCGTCGTTCTTCACCAACAGCGGCACCGAGGCCATCGAGACCGCGGTGATGCTGGCCTCGATTCACACCGGGTCGAGCGAGGTCCTGGTGCCGCGCCTCGGCTACTCGGGGCGCACCATCCTCGCCAGCAACCTGACCGGGCAGGGACCGTGGCGGCCGCTCGCCTCGTCGGTGCCGGGGATCAAGCACGTGATCGCCCCGTACCCCTACCGCTGCCCCTTCTGCCGCGGCCGCTGCAGGGGCGACTGCGGCGAGGCGTTCGCCGAGGACCTGATCGCGGTGATCGAGACCACCACCAGCGGTCGCCCCGCCGCGTTTCTCGCCGAGACCATTCTCGGCGTCGGCGGCTTCATCGTGCCGCCGCCGGGGTACTTCGCGCGCGCCGCCGAGATCATCCGCTCCTACGGCGGCCTCTTTATCAGCGACGAGGTGCAGACCGGGTTCGGGCGCACCGGCGACAAGTGGTTCGGGATCGAGCACTGGGGCGTCGAGCCCGACATCATGGTGATGGCGAAGGGGATCGCGGGCGGCATGCCGGTAGGTGCCACCATCGCGCGGCCCGAGATCGCGGCGTCGTGGAAGGCGAAGACGATCTCGACGTTCGGCGGCAACCCGATCGCGATGGCGGCGATGCGCGCCACGCTCGGTGTCCTCCAGCGCGAGGACGCGCCGCGCCGCGCCGCGATCCGCGGCGCGCAGCTCCGCCTCGGGCTCGACGAGCTCCAGGCGCGCCACTCGTGGATCGGCGAGGCGCGCGGCATGGGCCTGATGCAGGGGCTCGAGCTGGTCAGGGATCCGGAGAGCCGCCTGCCCGACCCGGCGCGCGCGCAGGCGCTGCTCGAGGCGGCGCGCGAGGAGGGTCTCCTGATCGGCCTGGGCGGGCTCAAGGGCAACAACCTGCGGATCGGACCCTCGCTCCTCATCAGCGAGGACGAGCTGGCCGAGGGCCTGCGCCGCCTGTCCCGCGCCTGCGACCGCGTGACCTGAGACCACGCCGCGCCGCCGCCCGTGGCCACCTACGCCATCGGCGACGTCCACGGCTGCACGCGGACGTTCCGGCGGCTCCTCAAGGAGCTGCCCTGGGACCGCCGCTCCGATCGGCTCTGGATGGTCGGCGATCTGGTCGGCCACGGACCGGACTCCGCCGGCACGCTGCGGGCGGCCGCCGCCCTCGAGGCCGACCTCGGCGACCGCTTCGTGTCCGTGCTCGGCAACCACGACGCTCGACTGCTAGGGGCTCACGCCGGCGTCGTCGCGAGCCGCAAGGCGCAGGCGGTGCTGGCGAGGATCCTCGAGACGGTGGACGGAGCCGCCCTCCTCGGCTGGCTGGCGCGCCGCCCGCTCCTTCACCACGACGGACGATCGGTCCTGGTGCACGCGGGGCTCCACCCGCGCTGGACCGTCGCCGAGGCGCGCGCGAGGGCGCGCGCGGCCGAGTCGCTGATCCGGCGCTCCGACCGTCGCGGCGAGGTGCTCGCCGCCGCCCTCGACGACGGGGGCGGCGACGGAGACGACGGCTTACCGGGGCGAGATGAAACGGCGCGGGCCATTGAGACACTTCGCGTGATGACCACGATTCGCACCCTCAAAAGCGACGGGCACCTGTGCGATCACAGCGGTCCGCCGGAGGACGCGCCTACCGACTGCACTCCCTGGTTCGAAGCCGACGATCGCGCGAGCCGCGACGCCGTCGTCGTCTTCGGTCACTGGGCCGCGCTTGGGCTGCGCCTCGGCGACGGCTGGATCGCGCTCGACTCCGGCTGCGCCTGGGGTGGACCGCTCTCCGCCGTGCGACTGGAGGACCGTCGCGTGTTCCAGACCGCCCGGCTGGACTGATGGAGATCCTCCCGGTGCGCCAGCCTGGTACGGACCGAGCGACGGTCCGACATTTCCGGCTGGGCCCGTTCTACCCCCTACAGTTTTGTCGCAGGAACCGCTGCAGCATGCGCTACCAGCGGCCCTCGCGACCGGCCGCGAGTCGCTGAGCCATCGCGAGTTGTGCCTCCGATCCGGGGAACCCCCTGGCCTGGCACGCGGGTTGCCCCTGCGATGCGGCGGAACCGGCTCATCTCGGGGACACGTCCGCGGGGTCACACCCGAAAACCAAGGAGGAACGCACCACCATGCATCGGATCTCCGGTCCTCGGACCGCATGGCTTCTGCTCGTCGTACTCGCGCTCTCCGCGCCCGCCGCCGCCGAGGTCACCGCGACTTACGCGCTCGACTTCGCGTCGGCGTACGTGTGGCGTGGCATCACGGTCACCGACGGCGGCGTGTTCCAGCCGTCGATCACCATCGCCCACGACGGCGGCTTCGCGTTCAACACCTGGGGGAACCTCGACATCACCGACGACAACGACCTCTCGGGCCAGTTCCACGAGATCGACCTGGTGCCGTCGTACACGTTTCCGAGCGACGGCCGATTCACCGCGACCATCGGGCTCATCGAGTACCTGTTCCCGAACACCGGTGGCGGGCACGGCACCGAGTCGACCCGCGAGGCGTTCCTGAGCCTCGGCTGGAGCGGAACCGTGAGCCCGGTGCTCGCCATCTACTACGACTTCGACCAGGTCGACGACATCTACGCCAACTTCGGCATCAGCTTCTCGAACGAGATCGCCACCGACACCACCTGGAGGCTCGCCTTGACCGCGGGCTACGCCGGAGAGGACTTCGCTTCGTCCTACGTCGGCGGCACCGAAAGCGGCCTCTTCGACGGCCGGGCCACGCTCACGCTCGCCTACGCTCCCGACGGCAAGTGGGGAATCGCCGGCTATGTTGCCTACAGCGACAGCCTGGACGACGACGTCCTGCCCGAGCAGGAGGTCGACTTCTTCGGCGGCATCTCGTTCTCGCGTTCCTTCTGATCCGCGCCAACGGGGCGGGGGACGGGTCAGGCGGCGATCGCCGGGCCAGGTCTTCCCGCCGCCGCGATGCCCGCCTTCTCGTCGACGCCCCGCAGCAGCAGATAGCCGGCGGCGAGCAGGACCACGACCACGCTCACGCCGGCGCGCTGCGAGCCGAAGAGCTGTGTGAGCACCCCCAGCAGGAAGGGGCCGGCGAAGGCGGTGGCCTTGCCCGAGAACGCGAAGAAGCCGTAGAACTCGTTCTCCTTGTCGGGAGGGACCAGGCGGCCGAGCAGCGAACGGCTCGCCGACTGGTTGGGGCCGGCGAAGATCCCGACCAGGATCCCCGCCACCCAGAACAGGGCCTTGGTCGGCGCCAGGACGGCGAGCGCCGAGGCCAGCATCAAGCCCCACAGACTGATCGCGATGGTGCGCTTGCCGCCGATCCAGTCGTCGACGTAGCCGAGCGCGAACGCGCCGATCCCGGCCGCCACGTTGAGCACGATCCCGAACACCAGGATCTCCTCGAACGTGAAGCCGAAGGTGCCCGCCGCGTAGATCCCGCCGAACGCGAACACCGTGATCAGGCCGTCGTTGTAGAACAGCCGCGCCACCAGGAGGCGCACGATCTCTCGGTAGCGCCGGATCTCGACGAAGGTGTCGCGAAGCTGACGGAAGGCCTCGCGGGTGACGCTGCCCTGGCGCGTGATGCGCGACTTGTCCTCGCGCACCAGCAGGAAGATCGGCAGCGAGAAGATCACGAACCAGGCGGCGACGATCAGGTTGGTGGCGCGGATGTTCTCGGCACCCTCCTTGGAGAACCCCAGCCACGGCGTCTCGGGCTGGACCAGGGCCACCAGCGCGAGCACCAGCGCGGCGAGACCGCCGGCGTAGCCCAGTCCCCAGCCGACGCCCGAGACCCGGCCGATGCGGTCGGGGGGTGCGATGTCGGGCAGGAAGGCGTTGTAGAAGACCTCCGCCGTCTCGAAGGCGACGTTGGCCACGACGAAGCAGCCGAGAGCCAGCACCACGTCCGCCGGCTCGATCCAGTAGAGCCCGGCGGTGGCGCCGACGCAGACCGCGGTGGCCGCGGCCAGGAAGAGCTTGCGGAAACCGCCACGGTCGGCGAGCGCGCCCAGCACCGGGGAGAGGACCGCCACGGCGAGGCCGGTGAGGGTGACCCCGCGCGACCACAGCACAGTGCCGTGCTCGACTCCGCCGGGTACCGCCTGCGTGAAGTAGGTGGCGTAGATGAACGTCACCACCAGCGTGGTGAACGGCGAGTTCGCGAAGTCGTAGAGGGCCCAGGCCCAGATCTCGCGGCTCGAGCCCGGAGTCGCCCGCCGATGCATTCCATTCCCCTCCTCGTCCTCGACGGCGGCCTGCGCCATGACGACTCCGCAGCCGTCCTCCAAGCTGAATGGCTTCAGCGGCGGATGATACTCCCGGTAGCTCTTCAGACTGCGCGCCTGCGGTGTGGGAGCCGCTTGCAAGCGTCCCTCCTGGCCGCAGGCAGGCTCCGGCGCCTGCGTGCGCGTGCCGCCCCATCGCGGCGGTCTGCGCCTGGTATCGTTGCCGCCATGCCGAGAAGACTCCACCCGCGCGCGCTCGCCGCCTCGCTCGTCTTCCTCTGCCTGTCGGCCTCGACCCCGGCGCTCGGCGCCGCCACCCTGGACCAGCGCATCGAGCTCTCGACCGAGGCCCTGACGGCTCTGCTCAACGAGTCGCCACCGCCGCGGAGCCTGCTCGAGAAGACCACCTGCATCGCGGTCCTGCCGCGCGTGATCCGAGCCGCGCTCGGGGTCGGCGGACGCCATGGCAAGGGCGTCATGTCCTGCCGCCGCGAGGGCGGCGAGTGGAGCCCGCCGGTGTTCCTCAAGATGTCGGGGGGCAGCCTCGGCCTCCAGCTCGGAGCCGAGGCGTCGGACGTCGTGCTGCTCATCGTCGACCCGCGCAGCGCCCGCTCGCTCCTGCGCAGCAAGTTCACGATCGGCGCCGACGCCAAGGCCGCCGCGGGGCCGCGCAGCGTCGGCGCCGAGGCGACCACCGACGCCCGACTCGACGCCGAGATCTACTCCTATGCCAGCTCGAAGGGCTTCTTCGCCGGCGTGAGCCTCGGCGGCGCGAAGCTCAAGCTGAACCGCAAGCAAGTCTCGAACTACTACCCCGAGCGGCCCTTGCCGGAGGACCTCCTCTTCGGCCGCGCCCAGGTCCGCGAGTCCCCCGCGGTCGCGGCGTTTCGCGAGGCCCTGCCCTAGCAGCGTGTGGCGAATGTCAGTATCGCCCCACGCTGCTAGAGATGACCTGGCGATCCCGATCCGGCGCGGCGCCGGATCGGTCGCCTAGCGCGCTGCCACGACGTGGGCGCGGCGATCGACCGGGTCGAGACCGGCTTCACGCCCGGCGCGCCGGCGGTGGCTGCTCGAAGGCCTCCGGTACCATCCAGCGCGTGACGGGGCTCACCGCCATCGCACGCGATCTCCGCCGGGAGCTGGCCGGGCTCACTTTCGCTCCCCCCGTCGCTCATGTGTACCGGCCGCTCGACTACGCCTGGGGACCGCACGCGGAGTACCTCGAGCGGTGGGGCCGGGGCCCGAAGACGGTGGTACTGGTGGGCATGAACCCCGGCCCCTGGGGCATGGCGCAGACCGGCATCCCCTTCGGCTGCATCCCGCTGGTCTGTTCGTGGCTCGACCTCTCGTGCCGGGAGGTCGGGCGTCCGGACCGAGAGCACCCCAGGCGACCGGTCGAAGGGTTCGAGTGCCACCGCGAAGAGGTGAGCGGTGCCCGTCTCTGGGGCTGGGCGCGCGATCGCTGGGGGACCCCCGAGCGCTTCTTCTCGACCGTCTGGGTGACCAACTACTGTCCGCTCCTCTTCCTCGACGAGGAGGGCCGCAACCTCACCCCCGACAAGCTGCGCGCCGCCGAGCGCGAGCGCGTCACCGTGCCCTGCGACCGCGCCCTGCGCCGCGTGGTCGAGTCCCTCTCCGCCCACTGGGTGGTGGGTATCGGAGCGTTCGCCGAGAACCGCGTCCGGCAGGTGTGTGCCGGACAGCCGGTGGTGCTCGGCCGGATCCCCCATCCCAGCCCCGCCAGCCCCCGCGCGAACCGAGGTTGGGCCGACGTGGCCACCGCGGAGCTCCGCAAGCTGGGGATCCAGGTGCCGTAGGGTCGACAACGGACGACGCTCGCGACGACTGCGCTACGCTTTCGCGCGCCCGGGAGCTTGCCGGAGATCCTCCCCTGACCACGACACGCTACGACCTCTTCGTCATCGGCGGCGGCAGCGGTGGTGTCCGCGCGGCCCGTATGGCGGCGGCGGGCGGCGCGCGGGTGGGGCTCGCCGAGGAGCGCCTCCTCGGCGGCACCTGCGTCAACGCGGGGTGCATCCCCAAGAAGCTCCTGGTCTACGCCGCCGGCTTCCGGGACGACTTCGAAGACGCGGCCGGCTACGGCTGGAGCGTCGGCGCGCCGAGGTTTGACTGGCGCGCGCTGATCGAGAACAAGGACCGCGAGATCGCGCGGCTGAACGCCGTCTACCGGCGCCTGCTCACCGACGTAGGCGTGGAGGTGCACGACACCCGCGCGCGCCTGGCGGGGCCGCGGACGGTGGTGGCGGGAGGCGAGCGCTTCGAGGCGGACCACGTGCTGGTCGCGACCGGGGGCCGGGCGTCGCGGCTGGAGTTCCCGGGCTGGGAGCTCGCCGTGACCTCCGACCAGATGTTCCATCTCGACCGCCGCCCCGAACGCATCGCGATCGTCGGCGGCGGCTACATCGCTGCCGAGTTCGCGGCGATCCTCAACGGCCTGGGCAGCGAGGTCACCCAGCTCTATCGCGGCGACCTCTTCCTGCGCGGGTTCGACCGCGAGCTGCGTGACGCGCTCGCCGCCGCCATGCGCTCCCGCGGCATCGACCTGCGCTTCGCGGCCGAGGCGGACCGCCTCGAGCGCGCGCACGGAGCGCTCCGTCTCACCCTCCTCGACGGCTCGCACCTCGACGCCGACGCCGTCCTGATCGCGGCGGGACGGTTCCCCAACACCGCGGATCTGGGGCTCGAGCTCGCCGGCGTCGGCCTCGACGGCGACGGCGCCGTCGTGGTCGACGAGCACTGCCGCACCACCGTGCCCCACGTGTTCGCGGTCGGCGACTGCAGCAGCCGCACCCGCCGCATGGACCTGACGCCGGTGGCGATCGCGGAGGCGATGGCCGTGGTGCGGACGGTCTTCCACGGCGAGCCGACCGCCGTCGATTATGCGAACGTGCCGACCGCGATCTTCAGCGAGCCCTGCCTCGCCTGCGTCGGGCTCACCGAGGAGGAGGCGCGCGACCGCTGCGCCGAGGTTCGGGTGTACCGATCCACCTTCCTCCCGCTCAAGAGCACGCTCTCCGGCCGAAGCGAGCGCACCCTGGCCAAGCTGGTAGTCGACGGCGCAAGCGATCGCGTGGTCGGCGCCCACATGCTCGGACCGGATGCCGCGGAGATCGTGCAGGGCCTCGCGATCGCGCTCACCGCCGGCGCGACCAAGGCGCACTTCGACGGCACCCTCAGCATCCATCCCACCGCCGCCGAGGAGTTCGTGACGATGCGCACGCCGGGTGCGCCGTGACGGCCAGGGGCCAGGCCGCGGACGCGGCCGGCGGGCACCGCTCGATGACGAGGCTTCTCACCGGCTGCGTGCGGAGGTCTTCGCTTGCGCTCGGGGCCCTCCTTTCCATCGCGGTCACCACCTGCACTCCCCCTCTCGCCGCACCCACGGCCGCCGGCGCGAGCCCGCTCGCGTCCCTGGCCCTCGCGCCGCTCGCGGCGGGGACAGCGACCGCCGCTCCTCCCGAGAGTGCGGACGCCGACGCGGCATCGAGCGCCGCGCCCGACCTCGAGCTGGTCGCGCTCCAGACCGCCGGACCGGGCCGGATCGGGAGCTGCAACTCGGTGGTCGCGCGGCTCCACAACGCGGGGACGGCTCCGAGCCCCGAGGCCCCCGAGGTGAGGCTCGATGTCCATGGCGAGGAGATCTGGTCACGAACCGAGCGCGCGCCGCGCCCGGTCGGCCCCGGCGAGACGATCGAGGTCTGGTTCCACGACGTCCCGCTTCAGGGCGGACGGCTGACGCTGCTCGAGGCCATCTCCGATCCCGCCGACCGCGTGCGCGAGTCGAACGAGACGAACAACGCGCGGCGCGTGCACCGCGATCCGCAGCTTCTGTGCGGCGCGCCCGACGGCGAGGTGCCGCCGGGGCATGAGCTGCGCGTCCATGTGCGCCGGCTGGAGAGTGCGGCGGGCCCCGGGGCCGCCGTCGAGGAGGCCGAGGTGGAGGTGAGCTCGCCGCTCGGCGCCGGCGCGGTGATCGCGCGCGGGAGAACCGGACCCGACGGCACTGCGGTGCTCGAGCTTCCCGCGAACGAGCGCTCGCCGGTGCTGCGGGTCACCGTCGGCGCGCCGGGATGCGCGCCCGAGATGCGGCTCGCCCCGCTCGCCGTGTCGCCCGCCCGGGCCACCGATCTCGACCTCGAGGTCTCCTGCGCCGTGATCGCCGAGCCGGCCCGCGAGGTGGAGCCGGGCATCCTCGAGATCGAGACCGCCCTGCCCGGTCTCCTGCGCATCGACGAGCGCGAAGCGGTGCCGGTCGGGCCCGGCAGCCGGATCGAGGAGCACCGGCCCGGAGCCCGGGTGCGGGTGCGGGCCTCGAGCGCCCACGGCCTGGTGTTCCACGACGAGATCGTGGCCGTGCCGCGCGACCGCGGCGTCGCGCTCGTCGTCGACGCGCCGCCGCTCTTCGCGCTGCCCGGTGGCGACGCGCTCGAGGACCTGCGCTCCGGGCTCCTGTGGACGGTGGGCGCGACCACGACCGCGAGCCACGAAGAGGCCGCCACCGTGTGCGCCGGCGTCGAGCGCGCGGGCGCGATCGACTGGCGCCTGCCCTCGATCGACGAGCTGGTGTTCGTGCTGGGCGTCGCCGACGGCGGCACCGCGGCGCGCCAGGGCCTCGGCGGCCTCTCTCCGTGCTGCCTGTGGAGCGCGACCGAGCACTCGGTGGGTGGAGCGCTCACCTACTACCTGGACGGCGGGCACATCTACGGCCGGCGGCCGGAGGAGAGCGGCATCGGCGCGCTGTGCGTCCGCGGAACGCCCTACGACCTCGACCCGCTGCTCGTGCCCCAGCGCTACCGCGACCGTCTGCCGGCGCGGCGCAGCTTCACCCCGCCGCCCTGACCGTTCCTCGACCGACTCGAATCCCGGTGGCCGGCGTCAACCGCGCCGCAGCCGGATCATGGGGCCCAGATCCTCCCCGGCAAAGATGTGGAGGTGGAGGTGCGGCACGTCCTGGTGCGCATCGCGCCCGGAGTTGGCGAGGACCCGGTAGCCGCCCTCGACGGCGCCCACCGCTCGCGCCGCGCGGCCGGCCGTGCGCACCCAATCGACGATCTCCTCGGCGGACGCATTGGCGGCGAACGCCTCGAAGTCCTCGTACGGCCCCTTCGGGATGACCAGAACGTGGATCCGCGCCTGCGGCCGGATGTCGTGGAATGCGAGCGAGTGCTCGGTCTCGAGGACCGAACGCTTCGGGAGCTCGCCGCGGACGATCTTCGCGAACACGTTGTCGGGATCGTAGGCCATGCGTCGTCTCCTCTCGACCGCTGGCGGACGGACCGCTCGCCGGCGATCGTAGCGCGGGCCCGATCGGCGACGGCACGCGCGGCGGCGCCCCTCGACCCCCCTCGGATGGTATCGTCAGCGCAGCGTCAGTCGGTTACGTGATGGCGGCATGGCAGCGCAGCTCGCAGACGACCGCTCGCGCGCGGATCGTCGAGATCGAGGAGCGCCCGGGCCTGCGCGTCCACTGCTTCGGCACGCTGCGCGTGAGCTGGGCGGGCAACGCCGTCGACGGCTTCGAGTCGCAGAAGGTCCGCGGGCTCTTCGCCTATCTGGTCTGTCATCGCGGGCAGGCGCTCTCGCGCGACCATCTCGCCGCGGTGTTCTGGCCGGGTAAGGACGAGGAGGCGGCGCGGCGCAACCTGCGGCAGTCGCTCTACAACCTGCGCAGCCTGTTCCCGCGCGAGCGGCCGGCGATCCTCGCCAACCGGCACTCGGTCGAGCTCGACTCCCAGCTCGACGCCTGGATCGACGTGCTGGCGTTCGAGGAAGCGCTCGAGCGCGGCGGCTCGAGCGGGGGCGGCGGCGATCGCCTCGACACCCATCGCCTGTCCGAGGCGGTGAGCCTCTATCGCGGCGACTTCCTCGCCGGCTTCCAGGTCCGCGACAGCGAGGAGTTCGAGTACTGGCTCGCGGCCGAGCAGGGGCGGTTGCGAGAGCAGGCGGTCGCCGCGCTCCGGCTCTTGATCGACCGCTACCTCGAGCGCGGCGAGCATCGGCCCGGCATCCAGTACGCGCAGCGCCTGGTCGCGATCGACCCGCTCTCCGAGGACGCGCACCAGAAGCTGATGCGCCTCTACTCCCTCTCCGGCCGCCGCAGCCGGGCGCTCGCCCAATACGAGGAGCTCGCCCGCGTCCTGCGCCGCGAGCTCGACGTCGAGCCGCTCGAGGAGACCACGGCGCTGCAGCAGAAGATCCTGCGGCTGGAGGCGAGTCAACCCCTGGGGAGCGGCAGCGGCGAGGACAGCAGCCCGGTCATCCCGATGGCCGGACGCCGCGGCGAGTACGAGCAGCTCGAGAGCTGCATGCACTCGGCGCTCGCCGGCTCGAGCCTGTTCACGCTGGTCGAGGGCGAGCCGGGCACCGGGAAGACCCGCCTCATCCGCTCGCTGCTCGACGCCCTGAGCTCGCAGCCCGGCACCCTGGTGCTGAAGGGAAGCTGCCTGGACGTCCTGCCCGAAAGCTTCCAGCCGCTGTCGCGGGCGCTGCGCAGCGTTCTGGTGCAGGGGCCGGCCGCGAGCTCGGGGCTCTTGCGCCGGCTCGACGCGGAGACCCTCTCCGCGCTCGCGCTGATCGCGCCCGAGCTCAACGCCATCGAGCCGTCGCTGCCGAGCTCCCGCGGTGCTTCGCCGGAGCGGCGCCGCCAGCGGCTCTACCAGGCGATCGAGCGCTTCCTGATCAGCCTGTGCGAGGGGACCGGCGGTGTGCCCTGCCGCGTCGCGCTCCTGCTCGACGACCTCGAGCGCGCCGACCCCGCCCTTCCCGAGCTGCTGCGCCATCTCTCGACTCCCCTGCGCGAGCAGCCGATCTGGATCGTCGGCGCGTGTAGCCGCGATCGCCTGGCCGAGGGGTCGCCGCTGCGCCAACTGCTGGACGAGGTGGACCCCGGCCACGTGGTCCGACTGGGCCGGCTCCACCGCGACTCGGTCTACGAGATCGCCTCCTCGCTGGTCGGAACCGGGCAGGCGGAGACGCTCGCCGAGTTCCTCCATCGCTCGAGCCAGGGGCTGCCCCATGCCCTCGCGGACAGCGTGAACCTGCTGCGCGACCGCGGACTGCTGCGGCCCGACTCCGGCCGCTGGTCCCTGGTGGAGTCGTCCCTGGGCGAGGTCCAGCTCAAGCTGGGCGACCTGCGCGGATTGATCGCCGCGCGCGTCCAGCACCTCCCCTACTCGGCGCGCCGGCTGGCCTCGCTCGCCGCAGTGGCGGGCTCACGCTTCGAGGCCGGGCTGATCGCGATCGCCGCCGAGGAGCACCCGGTGGTGTGCGACATCGCGTTCGACATCATGCTCCAGCGCTGGCTGATCCGGCGCTCTCCCGAGCGCTGGTACCACCGCCAGCGTCCCGCCAACGGCGCCGAGCGGGAGCCGGTGTTCTACGAGTTCTCGAGCGAGTCGATTTGGAAGGCGATCTACGCCGACATCCAGACCACGCGGCGCCGGCTCATGCACCGTCAGGTCGGAGAGACCCTGGAGCGCGAGCACGCCGCCGATCCGCTGCCGGCCTGCGAGAGCCTGGCCTACCACTTCCGCGCCGCCGGCCTCCACCGGCAGGCGATGGGCTATCTGGCGCTGGCTGCCGCCAAGGCCGAGCGCTGCGGCGCCACCGAGACCGCGCTGTACTACTACGGCCTGGCCGAGGAGGCGATCGAGATGGGCCTGCGCCGCGCCAGCACCGCCGAGAAGGCCCGCTACGAGCGCGAGCGCGAGCGGCTGCGCCAGCAGCGCGGCAAGCTCCGCCCGGCGGTCTGAGAGTACCGGCGCCCGGCTGTGCCGGGAATCAGGGGAACCGGTTGAAGCGGATGTTGTCTCGCCGCAGGCCCTCGGCGATGACCTCGAGGCCGCCGCTGCGGACCATCCACTCCAGTCGATGGTCGCGGTACTGGCGCTTGAAGCGCCCGCTCGAAACCAGGTCGGCCACTCCGGCCATGCTCGCCGCCGCCGCCGCGGCCTCGGCGGCCGTCGCCGCCACCGTCGGCCGCTCGTTCGCGCGCTCGAGCCAGGCGAGAAGGGGTGATCCGGGCGCCGGCGCCAGGCCGAACCCGCGCGAGCCGTTGAGATAGGGAACGACCGCCAGATCGGCCCAGCCGAAGCGCTCGCCGCCGAACCAGGTGCGATCGCCGAGCGTCTCCTCGAGCCAGCCCTGGAGCCGCCGCGCGTCGGTCGCCGCCGCGGCCTCGAGCCGCTGCCCGAGGTCTCCACTCGCGCGCTTGAAGTAGCGCAGCTCACTGAGCGCCCAGTTGAGCGGCTCGTAGTGGCGGTCCATCACCACCTCGACGCCCCGGGCCCGGGCTCGCTCGCGCGGGTCGCGGGGGAGAAGCGGTGGCTCGGGGTAGCTGTCCTCGAGGTACTCCAGGATCAACCGCGAGTCGAAGAGCGAGAAGTCACCGTCGACCAGGGCGGGCACCTCGCGCAGCGGGCTCACCCGCTCGAACTCCGCGAGCGCGGAGCCGGTTCCGATGCCCAGCGGTGTGCGCGCCTCGAACTGGAGGCCCTTCTCGCGCAGCGCGATCTTGTTCTTCTGCGCGTACGGCGACAGCGGATGCTCCCAGAGGATCAGCATTCGCGGATCCTACTGCGTCCTGCGCCGGCCCC
>DATKDQ010000049.1:0-4475 GCA_035544635.1 Thermoanaerobaculia bacterium | reverse complement strand
GGTCCTCGAGCGCCTGCTCGAGAAGGGCAAGATCATCGTCAAGCGCGCCTACTGCGACTGGGAGCGCTACAGCGACTACAAGCGCGCCTTCCACGAGGCGGCGATCGAGATGCTGGACATCCCGCAGAAGTACTACTCCGGAAAGAACAGCGCCGACATCAAGATGGTGGTCGACGCCCTCGACCTCTGCTACGCCAAGGAGCACCTGGACACCTTCGTGCTGCTCTCCGGCGACAGCGACTTCTCGCCCCTGGTCTCGAAGCTGCGGGAGAACGACAAGTACGTGATCGGCATGGGGGTCAAGAACTCCTCCTCCGCCCTGCTGATCGACAACTGCGACGAGTTCATCTACTACGAGGACGTCTGGCGCGACCGCCAGAAGGCGCCGCAGCTCGCGGGCGTCGGCAAAAAGACCGCCGAGGCCTTCGAGCTGATGATCGACGCCATCCAGGCGCTCTCCCGCGAGAACAAGGACGTCCTCTGGGGCTCGATGATCAAGCAAACCATGCAGAGGAAGCGCCCCTCGTTCAACGAGGGCTACTACGGCTACGGCTCCTTCTCCGAGCTCCTGGAGGACGCCGAGAAGCGGGGCATCCTCAAGCTCAAGAAGGACCAGCGCTCCGGCTCCTACATCGTTAGCGGCTTCGCCAAGAAGTGAGCCCAAGCGGGACGGCCGGGCCTCCGCGGCTCACTCCTCCAGCCGCTTGCGGCTGACCCTGAGCTCCGAGATGCCGGCGAAGTAGCGGCGGAAAGGTCCTTCGATCAGGGCACGCACGCGGCGGTTGCGGGCGTCGATGGCGAGGATTGCGTGGCGGATGTCCGGGTCGGCCAGGCGGCGGCGGACCCCCTCGCGCATCAGCGCCGCGCCGAGGCCGCGCCCGCGCAGATCCTCGCGCACGAAGGAGGCGCTGTACTGGAGGGTGTCGAAGGCGACCCGGTGGCAGATCAGCCAGCCCGCGACCTCGCCGCGCCAGCGCAGGCCGACGCTCACCGTGGGCTCGAGCCGCGGCTCCTCCTGGAACGGGGTGAGGATCGCCGGGAACCACGGGTCCTCGCGCTGGCGCTCGAGGATGCGCTCGCGCTCGGCGGCGGTGAGCTCCTCCCAGGTGAAGACCTCGGCCTCCGGCGGCAGCGCGGGGGCGGGGGCGCGGAGGTAGGCCCGCGCGAAGCCGGTCTCGCTCCGCGCGAGCACCATGCGGGTCTCGGGCGGCGACCAGCCGCGCCCGGCGAGCAGCGCCTCGATCGCCCGGCGGCTCCGCCAGCTCGTGCGGTAGGCGCCTTCGATCGCGCGGGCGCCGGCGTCGCGGGCGAGCCGCTCGGCGGCGGCGACCAGGGCGCCGCCCAACCCCCGGCGGCGGTGGCCGGGGAGGACCGCCAGCGAGAAGAGCTGGGCGGTTTCGGGGTCGGCCGCCGCGCCGGCCTCGAGCAGGGCCAGGCCGACCGGGCCACGATCGTCGAGCGCCACCGCTCCCCGCCAGGCGCCCGCGGCCGGCTTGACCGCCAGCCGGCGCACGAGCGGCGGGAAGGTGAGGTCCTCGTAGTGCTGCAGCACCTCGGCCACGGTCAGCCCCGCGAGCGGCTGGAGCGCGTAGCCGGTGGCCGGGGCGGTCGGAGTGGAGGGCGTGTCGGCCATCGGACCCGGCGCATCGTATCGCTCCCGGCGCATAGGATTGCGGCGTCCGAACCGGTCCCGTAGAATCGCCGGTGCTTCACCGGCAACAGATGTAAGTCTTTGCATCGATTGGAACTACGATCTTCCGGGAGAGCCGCATGCCGTCGATTCGCCGCCTGGGCCAGCAGGGCTCCGCCGTCGTCCTGGCGTCCTTCCTGGTCGTCTCGTCGTCGCGCGCCGCGGCGAGCAAGCCGAGCGCCCGGGAGCTCGCCAAGCGCTGGCGCGAACGCCAGCCGATGCGGATCGACGAGCTGCGCCGGACGTGGCTGGAGCGGCGCGGCGCCGCCTCCTGGGCGGAGCTCCGGCGCCAGCGCCTCGCGGCGCGCCGCGGCGAGCCGGCGAAGCTCGCCCCGCGCTTCCACGCCGGCGGCCTGGTCGTCCCCGAGCCCAAGCCGATCAACCCGCTCCTCGACCCGCTCGGCATCTTCGAGGGCGAGGCCGGCGAGGAGTCGCCGGTGGGCCCCGTGGCGCGGCTCTTCCTCGCCGACTTCGACGGCGACGGCGACCTCGACGCCTTCGTCGGGGACAAGTACGGCTACGTCCGCTACCTGAGGAACGAGGCCGGGCCGGGCAAGCATCCGGTCTACGTCGAGCTGACCGGCGCGGCCAGCCCCACCGGCGCCCTCGACCTGTCCAGGGACGGCGACGGCGGCTTCCCCTTCGGTCCCTCGGCGCCGACGCTCGTCGACATCGACGGCGACGGCGACCTCGACCTGTTCGTCGGCCAGGGGTACGACGACGAGCCGGGCGACGGCGGACGGGTGCTCTTCTTCGAAAACGTCGGCGGCACGCTCGTCCGCAACGACGCCGAGAACCCGTTCGCGGGCTTCGTCTTCGGCGAGCTCGGCGCCGCGCCGACCTTCGTCGATATCGACGGCGACGGCGACTTCGACGCCTTCGTCGGTACCAAGATCGTCGCCCTCTCGCCGGACGGCGGCGAGGTCTTCTTCCTGCGCAACACCGGCGACGCCAACAACCCGGTCTTCGCCGACGAGACGAACACGGCTTCCGACCCCTTCGCCGGCGAGGAGTTCCTGCCGTCCACCGCGCCCTACTTCGCGGACATCGACGGCGACGGCGACCCGGACGCCTTCGTCGGCAACGCCTTCTGGACCCGGTTCTTCCGCAACGACACGGTGGTCCCCGGGACCCCGGTCTTCACCGAGGACACCGGGTACACGAACCCCCTGGCGGGCAGCTTGCTGGCGGCGCCCGGACCGGTGCTCGCCGACGTCGACGGCGACGGCGACCTCGACGCCTTCGTCACCGGCGGCTACTACGGCAAGGTCGGCTACTACCTCGGCATCGTGCAGTACTTCGAGAACACCGGCACGGCGCTCGACTCCTCGTTCCTGTCCACGGGCGACCGGATCGAGCTGGTCGACGTCGACGGCGACGGCGACCTCGACGCGCTGGTGTCGAGCCTGGGCAACCCGCTGGTCGAGGTGGCCGGGCTGGCGGCGAGGGCCGGCGCTCCGGCGCTTGCGCCCAGGGCGGCGGTCGACCCCGCCCTGCCCGGCGTCTGGTACTTCCGCAACCTGGGCACCGACGCCGAGCCGGTGTGGGAGCTCCAGTGCGCGGCCGACAACCCGTTCTTCACCTTCAACTCGACCGTGGGTTCGCTCTTCGACGGCTCCTCCTTCTTCCCCTCGTTCGCGCCCACCGTCGGCGACCTCGACGGCGACGGGCTGCTCGAGGCCTTCGTCGGCCTGCCGGACGGCACGCTCGAGTACCTCGAGGACGACGGCACCGGCCAGCTCGACCCGGCGGCCAGCCATCCGCTCGAGCTGATCGACTTCGGCGAGACCGCCGACCCGCACCTCGCGGATGTGAACGGCGACGGCGAGCTCGACCTGGTGGTCGGCTACGACTACTACAACGAGGACGACGAGACCCTGAAGTCGAAGGTCGCCATCTTCCTCAACCCCCTCGGCCCCGCCGGCCTCGTCGCCCCGCCCGACCTGGTCCTCGACTTCACCGGCCAGATCGTGCGGCCGGCGCCGACGCTGGCCGACGTCGACGGCGACGGCGACCTCGATCTGCTGGTCGGCGGCTACTACTACGTCGAGGACTGCGCCTGCGAGGGGCCCTCTTCGTACGGCTACTCGCTGACCCTATTCGTCGAGAACACCGGCACTCCGGCCGCCCCGGCGTTCGACCCGTTGACCGCCGTGCCGGTCCAGGCGCTGGTCCAGGGGCCGACCAGCCCGGCGATGGGCGACGTCAACGGCGACGGCCTGCTCGATCTCTTCATCGGCAACCCGGGCGGGGTCGAGATGTTCCTGACCGCTGTGCCCGAGCTCGAGGTGACCAAGCAGATCACCGGCGGCGACCTCCAGCACGGTGGAACGGTCGAGTACACGGTGACGGTGACCAACGTCGGCACCGGCGCGACGGCCGACGACCCGGACGACCCCGAGCTGATCGACACCTTGCCGCCGGAGCTCACCCTGGTGTCGGCGGTGGTGGCGTCCGGCCCGGGCAGCGTGAGCACCAGCGGCAACACGGTGCGCTGGGACGGCGCCCTCGACCCCGGTGAGTCGGTAGCGATCGTGATCACGGCGGACATCGCTCCGGACATCCTCGGCCAGACGATCGAGAACCAGGCGGTGGCCTTTTTCGACACCGACGAAGACGGTGACAACGACACCGAGGAGCCGAGCGACGACCTGACGACGGCACCGGTGAACGACCCGACCGCCTTCGTCGTCGGCGCCCAGTCGATTCTCGAGATCCCGACCCTCTCGCAGTGGGGAACGATGCTCTTCGCCAGCCTGCTGTCGCTCCTCGGCCTGCTCGGCCT
>DATKDQ010000048.1:0-3474 GCA_035544635.1 Thermoanaerobaculia bacterium | reverse complement strand
TGGGCCTACTATCCGACCGCGGCCGACGAGGCGCCGCGCTTCAAGACGCCCTGGGCGAGTTGGACGCGGCACGGCGGCATCCTGCTGTCGGGCGATCGCGGTCAGATGCAGCTCACCGAGATCGCGGTCTACGACCAGGTTGCGGAGACCGCCTTCACGAGCCCCGATCCGATCCAGCTCGGAGGATCGCGCTAGCTCCGGAAATGCTGAGTAGCATTTCCTCCGCTAGCATGTCTTTGGCGCCGCGGACGGCGCGCAACCACCGTCCGTTACACGGACGGCCGTCTGGGCTCGTGAGACTGGTTTTCGACACGCTCGGCATCCTCGGCCGTCGCTCCCCGTTCCCGCGCCGCCGCCTCGGTCCGCGCCGCGGCCGCGGCGAGGCATCGGCGGCACGCGCAGGCCTCGGCGCGAGCGCGGCGTGGCGACTCACGGGCGCCGCCCTCCTGGTCCTGGTCGGGCTCGCACAGCCGTTGCTCTTCGCGAGCGACGAGGGAGGCCCCGCGACCGGCGAGCCCGGGCCGCTCCTTCACCTCCGGATTACGTCGATCATCTCTCCGGTCACCTCCGAGGTGGCGCGCGGGGCGATCGCGCAGGCGGAGGCGAGCGGCGCGCAGGCGCTGGTCATCGAGCTCAACACTCCGGGCGGGCTTCTCGAGTCGACCCGCGAGATCTTCACCGCGATGCTCGGCGCGGACCTGCCGGTGGTCGTCTTCGTGGCGCCGCAGGGAGCGCAGGCGGCGTCCGCCGGCTTCTTCCTGCTGATGGCGGCCGACGTCGCCGCCATGGCGCCGGGCACCAACACCGGGGCCGCGCACCCCGTCGGCGGGCAGGGGGAGACGATCGAGGGCGTGCTCGGCGAGAAGGTGGCGCAGGACGCGGCGGCGTCCATCCGCTCGCTCGCTTCGCGCCAAGGACGCAACGTCGAGCTCGCGGAGTCGGCGGTGGTGGAGAGCAAATCGTTCACCGCATCCGAAGCGCTCGAGAACGGCCTGGTCGACCTGATCGCGGACGACCTCGAGGGCCTGCTCGAAGCGATCGACGGCCGAACCGTCACCAAGCACGGCCGGGAGCACGTGCTGCGCACCCGCGGCGCCGAGCCGCGCGAGATCGAGATGACGGCGTTCCAGCGGCTGCGCTCGATCATCGTCCATCCCAACGTCGCGTACGTGCTGCTCTCGCTGGGCGGCCTCGGCATCTACTTCGAGCTCGCCAACCCGGGCGCCATCCTGCCCGGAGTGCTCGGCGCGATCTGCCTGATCCTCGCGTTCTACGCGCTGTCGGTGCTGCCGGTGAACTATGCCGGCGTGGCACTCCTGATCGTGGCGGCGATCCTGTTCGTGCTCGAGATCACGGTGACTGGCTTCGGCCTGCTCGCCGCGGGTGGCGTGGTCGCCCTCATCCTGGGATCGACCATGCTGTTCAAGAGCGCGGACCCGGCGATCCGCGTCAGCGTGCAGCTCATCGTGGGCATGGCCGCGGTCGCGAGCGCGGTGGTCGCGCTGATGGCGACGCTGGTGGTGCGGGTGCACCGCCGGCGCGCCTCGACCGGCCGGGAGGGCATGGTCAGCGAGCGCGGCGTCGCGCGCACCGATCTCGCTCCGCACGGCAAGGTCTCGGTGCACGGCGAGATCTGGGACGCGGTGGCGGACGCCCCGGTGGGCGCGGGCCAGCCGGTCGAGGTCGTCGGCGTCGAGGGGCTCCTGCTCCGAGTGCAGCCGGCGAAACAAAGGACTGGGTAGGGGAGGAAGAGCGATGCCGTTTCAGTTCCCGTTCGGATTTCTCAGCATCGTCGTGGTGCTGGTCCTGTTCATCCTGTTCCGATGGATCAACGTCCTCAACGAGTACGAGCGGGCCGTGGTGTTCCGGCTCGGTCGCATGCTGTCGCAGCCGAAGGGGCCCGGGATCGTGTTCATCCTGTGGCCGATCGACCGCATGGTGCGCATCTCGCTGCGCACCATCGTCCTCGACGTGCCGCCGCAGGACGTGATCACGCGCGACAACGTGTCGGTCAAGGTCAACGCGGTGGTCTATTTCCGCGTGATCGACCCCAACCGCGCGGTGGTCGAGGTCGAGAACTACCACTACGCGACCAGCCAAATCGCGCAGACCACGCTGCGCTCGGTGCTCGGCCAGGCCGAGCTCGATGAGCTCCTGTCGGAGCGCGAGCAGCTCAACGAGAAGCTGCAGACGATCATCGACCGCCAGACCGATCCCTGGGGCGTCAAGGTGTCGTCGGTCGAGGTCAAGCACGTCGATCTGCCGCAGGAGATGCAGCGCGCGATGGCCCGCCAGGCCGAGGCGGAGCGCGAGAAGCGCGCCAAGGTGATCCACGCCGAGGGCGAGAAGCAGGCCTCGATCGCTCTGGCGGAGGCCGCCGTCATCATGAGCGGGAATCCGGTGACGCTCCAGCTGCGCTACCTGCAGACCCTCACCGACATCGCCACCGAGCGCAACTCGACGATCCTCTTCCCGCTGCCGATGGACATCGTGACGCCCTTCCTCGAGAAGCTTCGCGGGGGCGACCCGGCCGCGAGATAGCGCAAGGTGACGGGAGAGCGGGTACGATATCGAGCGAGGGATCGGCGTCGCGGCCCCCGCGCGCCGAGGTGGCACTGACCCGTACCCAACCGTGAACGAGCCGAGCGAAGCCACTCATTACCAGATCGAGCTCACCAGCCGGCAGGTCCTGACCGCGCTGGCGGTGCTCCTCACCTGCCTGTTCGCCGCCTTCTTCGCCGGCGTCTGGATCGGACGCAGCGCCGCCGCCGAGCAGGCCGCGCTCGAGCTCGCCAGCGTCGGAGAGGATTCGCGCGCCGAGGGGCAGTTCGAGTTCTTCTCGCGCACCACGCTGCCGCCGGGCGGCGGCGTGGACGAGGAGGCGGAAGTGAGCTCGAGCGGCGGCGGGGACGACTCTCAGCGCCGGTCGGATCGCCCCGCGGATCGCTCGCGCCCGGCGCGCCAGGAGCTGGACTTCGGCCCCGACCCCGACGACGAGGAGCTCGAGACCACCGATCCGGAGTCGTTGTTCGTGGATCCCGCGCCGGCCGCGCGGAGCCAGGAGCTCCCGCCGCCCGAGGAGATGGGCCGCGAAGGACGCCGGCGGCGCCCCGCGACGCGGACCGAGCCGGTGGCGACGGATCCGCTCTCGGAGACCGAGCCGGCCGAGGATCGCGCCGCGGCGCAGGCCGCCGATGGGGCTCCTACCCAACCGCCGGCCAGGGCGGCGGCTGCCGCCGAGGCCGGCTTCCACATCCAGGTGCTCGCCACCTCCGACCGGCAAAAGGCGCAGGCGCTGGTCGAACGGCTGGTCGATGCCGATTTCAAGGCCTTCCTCGCCCCCGCCGACGAGGGTGGGCGCGTGGTCTACCGGGTGCGCGTCGGGCCGCTCCCGGATCGCGCGCTGGCGGCGGGGCAGGCGGCTGAGCTCAAGAGCCGGTGGGGGCTCGAGAGCTGGATCTCGCCCATCGCGCC
>DATKDQ010000047.1:0-2346 GCA_035544635.1 Thermoanaerobaculia bacterium | reverse complement strand
GCGGTCGCGGGCCTGGTGCGCGTGCGCCCGATCCTCTCGCTCTGGAGCTACTCCCGCCCGCAGTTCGTCGTGGCCGCGGGCACGCTGCTGCTCACGCTGATGCTGTCGCCGCGCATCGACCAGGCGGTCGTGCTCGGCGTGCTGCTCGCCATCAGCGTACATCTCTGGCGCGAGTTCAGCCTGCGCATCGCCCGCTGGCAGGATGGGGACACGCTCAACATCCGACCGGAAGGCGTGCTCTGGTTCGGCTCCGCCGAGGCGCTCAAGGCCGAGGTCGCCGACCTGCTCGCCGACCACCGCGACGCGCAGCGGCTGGTCGTCCACATGGAGCGACTCGGCCGCGTCGACCTCACCGGCTCGCTCGCCCTCGAGCAGATCCTCGAGGACGCCCAAGCCGCCGGGCTCGACACCGACGTGGTCAACGTCCACCCCCAGACCGCGCGCGCACTGCGCCGTGTGCTCGCCGGCCAGCGCCTCGATCGCCGGCGACAGAGCGCCTCGCCTCCGCTCAGTGACCCGGAGACGCCGGCACAGGAGCCGTGAGCGTTACCGGGTACGACACTGCCGAGTCCTCCTCGGCAACGGCTACCGGCGCCGGGGACGAGATTGTAAGTTGGCGAGGCGACCGCCCATCATTTTTCCGTCAGCAGGGTCCCCACGCCGATGTTCACGGTCCGAATACCGCCGGCGGCCTGTCCCTCGACGGGCATGCTGGCGCTGGCGCCGACCCGTATCGAAGGCGGGGGGAGCCTCTCGAGGGCGGCGGTGGCCCGTGAGTGACGCTGACACCCAGCCCGGCGTCCCCATGCCGTCGCCTTCCGAGCGCGCGCGCCGGCTCGCCGAGGCGATCTGCCGCGGGATGATCGCCATCGCCACCGACGCGGTGATCTCCGTCGACGCGGAGCACAACATCCTCCAGTTCAACGAAGGGGCCGAGCGGATCTTCGGCTGGCGCGCCGACGAGGTCCTGGGTCGGCCGCTCGATCTACTGCTGCCCGAACGGTTCCGCGGCGTTCACGGCCGCCATATGGGCCAGTTCGCCGCGTCGCCCGTGCGCGCCCGCCGCATGGGCGAGCGCCAGGCGATCTCCGGGCTGCGCAGGGACGGCGAGGAGTTCCCTGCGGACGCGTCGATCTCCAGGGCCGAGGTCGACGGCGACATCGTGCTCACCGTCGTCCTGCGCGACATCACCGACCGCCGGCGCGCCGAGGAAGCCCAGCAGCTGCTCGCCCACGCGGGCGCGCTGCTCGCCGCATCGCTCGACTACGATACCACCGTCGCGACCGTGGCGAGGCTGGCCGTGCCCGCGCTCGGCGACTGGTGCACCGTCTACGCGATCGGTACGGACGGCGGGGTCCGGCGTATCGCCATGGCGCACGCCGACGCCACCCGGGAGGCCGAGTTCGAGTCGCTCCTGCGCCTACCGCTCGACCGGAACCGGCCGCACCCCGCAAACACCGCCATGGAGACCGGCCAGCCCGAGCACATCCCCGACATAGACGAGCGGTTCATCCGGACCATCGCCCAGGACAACGCTCAGCTCGAGGCCTACCGGCGCCTCGGCCTGTGCTCCGCACTCGCCATCCCGCTCATCGCCCGCGGCGAAGTGCGCGGCGCGATCGGGTTCTTCTCGGCGAAGGCCGGTACCTACACCGCCGACCTCATTGCGCTCGCCCGCGAGATCGGACTGCGCGCCGCACTCGCCATCGACAACGCTCGCCTCTACGGCGAAGCGCAGCAGGCCATCGGCGCACGCGACGACATCCTCGCCGTCGTTTCCCACGACCTCGGCAACCCGCTCAGCGCGATCCGCATCGGGACTTCGCTCCTGCTCAAGCGAATTCCTCCCGAGGAGCGCGAGCTCGGTGGCTGGCAGCACCTCGAGGGCATCCGACAGTCGGCCGAACAGATGGAGAGGCTGATCCGCAACCTGCTCGAGGTGAAACGCATCGAGGCCGGTCACCTCGCCCTGCAATTCGAACGGCACTCACCCACCGGCCTGATCGGGGAAATCGTCGAGCTGCTCGCGCCCATTGCAGCGGGCAGGGACGTCGCCCTCGACACCCGGCTCGAGTCCCCACTGCCGCCGGTGCGCGCCGACCGCGAGCGCATCCTCCAGGTCTTCTCCAACCTGGTGGGCAACGCCATCAAGTTCACCGATCCCGGCGGGTCGGTCACCATCGCCGCACGGGCGCTCGGACCCGTCGTCGAGTTCGAAGTGTGCGACACCGGCCGCGGCATCGAGCCCGAGCACGTCGATCAGGTCTTCGAGCGCTTCTGGCAGGTCCATCGCAGCGGCCGCGAAGGCATCGGCCTCGGCCTCGCCATCGCCAAGGGCATCGTCAC
>DATKDQ010000046.1:0-8858 GCA_035544635.1 Thermoanaerobaculia bacterium | reverse complement strand
TATCACCGGCGGCTCGATAGCCTCTTCGGGCTGCACCGCGACACCATCCGGATCGAGGGCGACATCGTGAGCCCGCTCGACCTCCGGTGGGAAGCCGAGCGTTGATCCTCCTCGACACCCATGCCCTGATCTGGCTGGATGCCGGTGACAGCCGGTTCGGACGCAAGGCCCGACGGACAGCCGACAAGGCGCTCGTCGCTGGCGATCTCGCCGTCTCCGCGGTGAGCTTCTGGGAGGCCGCCATGTTGAGGTTGCGAGGGCGCATCTCACTCCAAAAGCCGCTAGCAGCGTGGAGACTGAGCCTGATCGAGGCGGGCCTCGCGGAGATCGCGCTCACCGGGGAGATCGGTATCCTCGCCGCTTCCCTCGAGGATCTGCCGGGCGACCCGGCGGACCGCATGATCGCCGCGACCGCGGCTCATCAAGGCGCCACCTTGCTGACCGGGGACCGCGCCATCCTCGACTGGAAGGGGGACCTCCGGCGTCAGGACGCCCGCGCCTGACGCATCGATGCATCGAGCCAGCCACATCGCTGCGGCTCTACTACTGGATGGCTTCTACGGGCCCTTGTAGACCACGCCTTCCTTCATCACGAAGGCGACGCGCTGGAGCGCGGTGATGTCGGCGATCGGATCGCCGGGCACGGCGATCAGGTCCGCGAGCTTGCCGGCCTCGATCGTGCCCAGGCGGTCGGCGATTCCGAGCAGCTCGGCGGTCACGGTGGTCGCCGACTGGATCGCCTCCATCGCCGGCATGCCGCCCGCGACCATGAGCTCGAATTCGCGCGCGTTGGAGCCGTGCGGGCAGACGCCGCAGTCGGTGCCGAACGCGATCGCAACACCGGCGCGGTAGGCCTTGGCGAAGGTCTCGGCGATCTGCGGCCCGATCGCCGCCGCCTTGGGCCGGATGATGTCGGGGAAGAACCCGGGGACCTCGGCCTTCTCGGCGACGAAGTGGCCGGCGAGGATGGTCGGCACCCAGGTGGTGCCGTGCTCCTTCATCAGGGCGAAGATCTCGTCGTCCATGTAGGTGCCGTGCTCGATCGTGGTCACGCCGCCGAGGATCGCGCGCCGGATGCCCTCCTTGCCGTGCCCGTGCGCGGCGACCATGAAGTCGTAGTCCTTCGCGGTCTCGACCACCGCCCGGATCTCGTCGATCGTGAACTGCGGGTTCTGGCCGCTCTTGGCGAGGCTCAGGACGCCGCCGGTGGCGGTGATCTTGATCAGGTCGGAGCCCTCCTTGTAGCGCTGGCGCACCGCCTTGGCCGCGTCCTCGACGCCGTTGACGACGCCCTCGGCGGGACCGGGGTCGCCGCGCAGCGAGCTCTTGTACCCGTTGGTGCGGTCGGCGTGGCCGCCGGTGGTGGCGAGGGAGACCCCGGCGGCGAAGACCCGGGGCCCCGGGACGTCGCCGCGCGCGATCGCGTTGCGCAGCGGCACGATCACTCCGCCGCCGAGGTCGCCGAGGTCACGCACGGTGGTGAACCCGGCCTCGAGCGTCCTTCTGGCGTAGACCACGGCGTTGATCGCGTAGTCGGCGACTTCCAGCGTGAAGCGCTCCAGCACCGACGCCGGGGACTGCTCGCTCGAGAGATGGACGTGCATGTCCATGAGCCCGGGCAGCACGGTGTGCTGGCGGAGATCCACTACCGTGTCGCCACTTCCGGCCGCGACGAAGCCGGAGCGCACTTCGACGATCCGGCCACCTTCGACGACGACCGACTGCCGCTCGAGCACATGGCCGGCGCGAGTATCGACCAGGCGTCCGGCGTGGACGATCGTTCGTGCGAGCGCAGGCTCGGCCGCCCCGAGGGTGAGCATCAGGGCGACCGACGCCACGAGCAGTGAGAAGAAGAGGGTGCGAAACGACATCTCTCGATCCTCCTGCGGTGAGGGAAACGAGCATACCCGGGCAGGACGCGTTGGCAGGTTCGCGCCCCGCACAGATGGGACGCAGTTACTCGGACACACTGTCCCGATTCACGAGCTCTTCGCGGGTCCGGAGCCTCTTGCCGCGCGGGCCGACGTGCGCCGGCGATCCGACGCCGCGCTCTTGCCGCGCGCCCTCGCCGGGGTCGGGCGCGGCTCGAGCGCGGCCAGCGTCTCCTCGAGCTGGCGCAGCCGCTCCTCGACCCGGGCGACGTCGCGCCGCGCCTCCCTCACCGGCGCCAGGCGATCGAGCGATGCGCGCATCAGCCGGTTCATCGTCGACTGCGCGTGGCGGGCGCCGGTCGGTATCCGCCGTCCGGCGACGCGCACCAGGTCGTGGAGGATCTCCGGGGGCAACCGTCCACGGCCGCGCCTCCCCTCCTCCAGGAGGACCTGCACCAGGGTCTGGCCGGTTACGTTGTCGCCGGTCTCGTGGTCCAGGACGTCGATTTCCTCGCCGCCACGGATGCGATCCGCGATCTCGTCGAGCGACACGTACCGGCCGGCGCCGGGATCGTAGAGCTTTCGGCTGCCGTAGCGGCGGATGGTTCCCACGCCCCGATCTCCGTGCTTGCCGCGCTGCGGCAGAACACCGATACCATCCTGATGTCGCCGCGATACGATGTCAAGCGCGCAAGGACTGCGAGCACTTCCAGGGACGCTCCATGACCGGCGACATCCTGATCACCCTGGCGATCACGGCCGGCGCCCTGGCGCTCTTCCTCTGGAACAAGCTGCGGGTCGACGTCGTGGGCATCGTGGTGATGACCGCCTTGATCCTGAGCCGGCTGGTCACCCTGCGCGAGGGGATCAGCGGCTTCGCCAACGAGGCGCTGCTCACGGTGGCCGCGATGTTCGTCCTGTCGGCGGGGCTGGTGCGCACCGGCGCGATCGATCTCCTGGGCAGGTGGGTCGCGCGGCTCGCCCAGAAGAGCGAGCTGCGCCTCCTGGCGGTGAGCCTGGCGCTGGTGATCCCGCTCTCCGCCTTCATCAACAACACTCCGGTCGTGGTGGTGATGATCCCGCTTCTTCTCGGCCTGAGCCGGAAGATCGGCGCCAGGCCGTCCAAGCTCCTGATGCCGGTCTCCTTCGCCAGCCAGCTCGGTGGGACGCTCACCCTGATCGGCACCAGCACCAACCTCCTGGTCGCGGGCCTGGCGCTCGAGCTCGGCGTCGGACGCATCGGCCTGTTCGACATCACGCCGCCCGGGCTCGTGATGATGGGCATCGGAGTGGTCTACCTGCTCACCGTGGGCCGCTGGCTCACTCCGATCCGCCGGGCGGCCGAGGATCCGATCGCCGCGCACGAGCTGCGGGACTACGTCTCGGTCCTCCGCGTCGAGGCGGACTCGCCGCTCGCGGGCAAGAGCCTCGCGGAGTCGCGCTTCGCGACCGAGTACGGCCTCCAGGTGGTGGCGGTCGATCGCGACAGCGGCCGGATCGAGGTCCCGGGGCCCGGGACCGTGCTGCGGACCGGCGATGGGCTGGTGGTGCGCGGCAAGGTCACCGACCTCGCGCGGATCGCGGGAGCAGCGCACCTCAAGATCTCGACGCCGGCGGCGCCTGGTGTCTCCGAGGAGCCGGCATTGGATCCCGCACCCGGCGCCGGCGCCCACACGAGTGCCGGCACCAGCGCCGAGGCCGACGCCAACGCCACGGCCGATAGCGACGCCGAGGGCGAGGCGAAGGCTCCAGACGAGAACCTGGCGGAGCTCATGGTCCCGCCGCACTCGCCGGTGGTGGGGAGGACGCTGCGCGACCTCGCGTTTCGAGCCCGCTACGGGGTGCCGGTGCTGGGGATCCAGCGCCATGGGGTGACCCTGGTCGAGCGGATGGGGGAGATCGCGCTCATGGCCGGCGATCTGCTGCTGGTGCAGGGAACGCCCGTCGAGCTGCGACGCATCCATCAGTGGGGAGACTTCGCGCTGCTGGGGCCGATGGCGCTGCCGGCCCGCCGGCTCCACAGGCTCAAGTTCTCGGTCCCCATCCTGCTGGGCGTGGTGCTGTTCGCCGCTCTCGACGTGATGCCGATCCTGGTGGCGGCGATGCTGGGCGTGATCGCGATGTTCCTGACGCGGTGCATGACCCCCGAAGAGGCCTACCAGGAGGTCGACTGGACGGTCCTGGTTCTGCTCGGGTCGCTCATCCCACTCGGCATCGCGATGCAGAAGACCGGCACGGCGCAGCTCCTGGCCAATGGCGTGGTGAGCCTCACCGCTCCGCTGGGCGCCGCCGGCACGCTGGCGGCCTTCTTCCTGCTCACCTCGCTCCTGACCGAGCTCATCAGCAACAACGCCGCTGCGGTGGTGCTCACGCCGATCGCGATCGCGACCGCGGCCGAGCTCGGGACCTCGCCGCTGCCGTTCATCATCGCGGTGATGTTCGCCGCGTCGAACAGCTTCATGACGCCGATCGGGTACCAGACCAATACCTTCATCTTCGGGCCGGGTGGGTACCGGTTCAGCGACTTCTTCCGCGTCGGAGCGCCGCTCAACCTGCTGATGCTGATCGCGGCGTCGGTCGTCATCCCCTGGTTCTTCCCCTTCTAGATGGCTGAGACTTCCAACGCTCGGTGGTCTGTGGCGCTCGCGCTGGTGGCTTCGGTCCTGCTCGGCGCATGCGGGCGCGATCGACCGGGGCCCGGGGCGTCCGCCGGGCCGGAGCCGTCGCCGGCGGCAGAGACACCGAGCACGGGACGTCCGGAGCTGCTCGAGATGCTGCGCGAGGACCTCGGCGCCGCGCGCCACGAGAGCGACGGCGGTGGGCGCGCCTGGCTCGAGAGCCAGGAGCCCGCGGTGGTGCGGGCGGGCGGGCGCGGACGTTGGACCGTCGTCTACGAGACGGGGCCGCTCGGGATCGCGCACGGCGGGATGATCCTGTTCCAGGTCTCGCCGTTCTGGGGCTGGAGCACGCCCCAGGTCGACGATCCCGCGCTGCCGGGCTACACCACCGTGACCCTCGAGGCGGCCGCGGCCACCGGCGCCGAGGCGCCCGCGACGACGCTGCGAGCCACCACCCTCGATCGCCAGCTCCTCGGCATCCGCGTCGAGCAGGGCGAGCTCCACGAGGGCGACCGGGTGCGCATCGTCTACGGCGCCGGCGAGGCGCTCGCGGCGGCGGACCGCTTCGCCGAGCGCGCCACCAGGCTGTGGATCGGCGTCGACGGGGACGGCGACGGGCGGCGGGTGCTCCTCCACGACTCCCCCACCGTCGACATCGCGCCCGGTCCGCCCGCTCGGCTGGCCGCTCATCTGCCGAGCGCGGCGGAGCCCGGCGCGACCGTGCCGCTCACCCTCGCCGTCCTCGACGCGAGCGGCAGCGGCGGCGTCGAGTTCGAGGGCTCGCTCCGGCTCTCGACCGAGGCCGAGGGGACCGAGCTGCCCCGCGAGGTGCGCTTTCTGCCCGAGCACCGCGGCGTCCGGCGCGTCGAGCTGCGCGTCGCCGGCGTCGACGTCGTGCGCGTCCGAGTCGAGGGGCCGGGAGGGCTCGAGGCCTCGACCAACCCGCTGGTCGTGACCCCGGGCGGGCAGCGGATCCTGTGGGCCGACCTGCACGGGCACTCCCACTTCTCGGACGGCACCGGGACTCCCGAGGACTACTTCGCCTACGCGCGCGATGTCGCGGCGCTCGACGTCGTCGCCCTCACCGACCACGATCACTGGGGCATGGTTCCGCTGGCGAAGACCCCCGCGATGTGGGACGAGATCCGCGCGCAGGTCGAGCGCTTCCACGACCGGGGACGTTTCGTCACGCTGCTCGGCTACGAATGGACGAACTGGGTCTCCGGCCACCGCCACGTCCTGTACTTCGGGAACGACCTCGCGGACGCGGACATCCTGAGCTCGCTCGATCCGCGCTACGAGACGCCGCCGCTCCTGTGGGACGCCCTGCGCGGGCGCGACGCCCTGACCTTCGCCCATCACTCCGCGGGGGGTCCGATCGCGACCGACTGGACCATCGCGCCCGACCCCGAGCTCGAGCCGGTGACCGAGGTGGTCTCGGTGCACGGATCGAGCGAGGCGCTCGATTCGCCGCTGCCGATCTACGCGCCGGTCGCGGGCAACTTCGTGCGCGACGTGCTCGACTCTGGCTACCGGCTCGGGCTCATCGGCAGCGGCGACTCCCACGACGGGCATCCCGGACTCGCGCACCTCGCGTCGCCCAGCGGCGGCATCGCCGCCATCCTCGCCGACGAGCTGACGCGCGAGGCGGTACTCGAAGCGCTGCGCGAGCGGCGCGTCTACGCCACCAACGGGCCGCGCATCGTGCTGCGGGTGGCGCTCGACGGCGCGCGCATGGGGTCGTCGGTGCCCGCGGGAAAGGAGCACCGGCTGCAGGTGGTGATCGCCGCGGCGGCGCCGCTCGAGCGCGTCGACGTCGTCCGCAGCGGCGGGCGGATGGAGTCGCAGCGCGCGGCGGGTCGCATGATCTGGACGCTCGAGCGCGAGCTCGGACCGACCGAGCCCGGCGAGTACCTGTACGTGCGCGCCGTACAGGAGGACGGCGGCGCGGCGTGGTCGAGCCCGTTCTTCTTCGAGTGAGCCCCCGGATCTCCGATCGCGGAGACTCAGGCGTGCGCGACGCCAAAGAGGGGCGCCGGCGGGTTCAGGCGCGAGCGGCCGCCGCGGAACGGCCCCGCCGCGTCCGCGGCCAGCGCGACGCAGGCGAGCGGCACCAGCGCGAACTGGTAGTTGAGGTGAATCATCGGGCTCGCCGCGAGGAAGAGTAGCGAGGCGACCACCATGGCCCGCAGCAGGTCGCGCTGGTCGTTGCTTCCCGTCCACAGCGGCGAGAGCGCGACGGCGAGCGCCGCCAGACCTCCGAGCGCCTGGAACGGGAAGCGCAGCGCTTCCGGTAGGTAGTACCAGAGGCTCGTCGTGTCCCCGGCGGCGTGGTGAGTCAGGTAGAAGAGAAACGTCGCCGAGAGGAAACCCGCGGGGTGCCAGAGCACGAACGGGAGGAGCACGATCACCGACACCACCGCAAAGCCGGCGAGCGCGGGACGGAGCCCGCCACGCCGAACGACCCAGGCGAAGAAGACCACCGCCAGGAGCGCCCCGGGGTGGAGCTTGGCCGAAAACGCGAGGCCCATGAGGCAACCGGCGAGCAGATCGCGGCGGTAGCTCGACGCCAGCAGCGCGAGCACGACGTAGACCGGGATGACGATGTCGGTGATGCCGAAGTAGAAGAGCTGACCGCCGAGGCCGGTCGTGGTCGTGAGGAGCAGCGCGGAGAGGGCGGCGGCCTGGGGCCGCCGGCCCGGGGGAGCCAGCCGGTACGCGAGCCAGGCGATGCCGGCGAGAAGCACGGCGAGCCAGAACGCGTTGCCGATGCGGATCGAGTGCTGTCCGGGGTCGATCCAGCGGAACGGCGCGTAGGAGAGGAACATCGCCGGGAAGTAGGGGAAGCCGTAGAAGTAGGGCACGCCGAAGATCTCGACGCGTCCGCCCGTCTCGGTGACACCGCGGCCCCCGGTCACCTGGTGAGGCTGGTTAGGCGTCGTGTACGGGTTCTGTCCGAGGTCGGCGAAGCGCACCGCGGCGGCCCAGGTGGCGACGCCGATGTCGAGCATCCACGCCCTCTCCCGGGCGAGGTTCGCGCGCAGCTCGGCGACGTCGTCGGCCGCGGACCAGAGCACGCCGGCGGCGAGCGCGAGGGTGAGGAGGCGGACCCGCCGGCTCGCAGCCCGGCCATCGCCGCCGCCCCCGGCGCCGGCCGCGTGGTGACGAAAGACGAGCCGCGCGACGCGCGGCACGGCGAGGACGAGGACGATCGACGCGACGACGAGAAGAGTGAGGGTCGGCCCCTCTCCCCAGTGAGTCCGGTAGAGCTGCTCGCGCAGCTTCCACCATCCGGCGAGCGCGAGGGCCGACGGCAGGAGACTCAGGAGCCAAGTCGAGAGCGCAGCGGGATCATGAGGGGCCGCCCGACGCGTCGCGTCGCGGGCGAAAGAGAGATCGTCGTTGGGTGGGACGCCGGGGACCAAGTCTCGGGAACCACCGTCGTCGGTCATCCGCGCTCCGAGCGGCAAGCTATCATGCGCGTCATGACCCGCATGCCCGCCCTCTCACTGGCCGCCGTACCCGGCAGACGCCGCCGCACTCTCGAGCTCGCCCGCCGCATCGAGGAGCTCGGGTTCGCCGGCATCTACTGCCCCAGCGTGGGCGACGGCATGGCCCTGTGCCAGGGCATCGCGACGGTCACCCGCACCATCCCGTTCGGCACCTCGATCGCCAACATCTACACCCGCCATCCCCTCGACTTCGCGGCCACCGCCGCCTTCGTGCACGAGCTCTCCGAGGGCCGCTTCCGCTTCGGCATCGGAGTGAGCCATGGCCCGGCGCACGAGCGGCTCGGCATCGTGCCGGGCAAGCCGCTCGCCGAGATCCGCCGCTACGTCGACGAGCTGCGAGCGGCGCCGGGCGTGGGCGAGCTGCCGCCGATCGTCCTCGCCACCCTGCGCGACAAGATGACGGCGCTCGCCGGCGAGATCGCCGACGGCTGCGTGTGGGCGAACGGCAGCCGATCCCACATGCGGCACTCGCTCTCGCTGCTGCCGGCGGACAAGCGCTCCGACGACGCGTTCTTCATCGGCAACATGATCCCGACCTGCATCCACGACGACGACGCGCGCGCCGCGGCGGTCAATCGGCGCACGCTGACCCGGTACGCGACCCTTCCCAACTACCGGAACTACTGGAAGGCGGCCGGCTACGTCGAAGAGATGGAGGGCGTCGAGCGCGCGATCGCCGCGGGCGAGATCGACCGCATCCCCGAGCACCTGTCGGATCGGTGGCTCGCCGACTGCACGCTGTTCGGCCCGGCGGCGAAGGTCCGCGAAGACGTCGAGAGGTGGTTCGACACCGGGATGAAGACGCCGATCCTGGTACCGTCGTCGGCCGAGGGCAACCAGATGCAGGCGTTCGAGGA
>DATKDQ010000045.1:0-5025 GCA_035544635.1 Thermoanaerobaculia bacterium | reverse complement strand
CGCGGCCCCGCCGCGGCGATCTCGGGACCGGCCTCTTCGGCGAACTGCTGGAAGTTCTCGACGAACATGTCGGCCAGCTTCGCGGCCGAACGGTCGTAGGCGTGCCCGTCGCGCCAGGTCGAGCGCGGCTCGAGGATCTCGGGCGGCACACCCTCGACGGCCCGGGGCACCTCGAGGCCGAACACCGGATCACGCCGCATCAACGCGGCGTCGATCTCGCCGCCGAGGGCGGCCTCGACCATGCGACGGGTGAGGGGCAGCGGTATGCGCTGTCCCTCCCCGGGCGGGCCGCCGGTCCAGCCGGTGTTGACCAGCCATACCCGCGCGCCGTGCTTGCGGATCTTGTCGCCCAGCATGCGCGCGTAGACCGGCGGGTGCAGCGGCATGAACGGCGCGGCGAAGCAGGTCGAGAACGTGGCCTGCGGCTCGGTCACGCCGCGCTCGGTGCCCGCCACCTTCGCGGTGTACCCGGAGAGGAAGTGATACATCGCCTGCGCCTCGTCGAGGCGGGCGATCGGAGGCAGCACGCCGAAGGCGTCGCAGGTCAAAAACAGGATGCACCGCGGATGGCCCGCCACACCGCCCAGGTCGACATGCTCGAGATACGTGAGCGGGTAGCAGGAACGCGTGTTCTCGGTCTTCGAGTCGTCGTCGAGATCGAGCTGGCGGGTGCCCGGATGGTAGACCACGTTCTCGAGGACGGTTCCGAAGCGGTGCGTGGTGGCGAAGATCTCGGGCTCGGTCTCGCGTCGCAGCCGGATCACCTTGGCGTAGCAGCCGCCCTCGAAGTTGAACACGCCGCAGTCGCTCCAGCCGTGCTCGTCGTCGCCGATCAGCGTACGGCTGGGGTCCGCCGAGAGTGTCGTCTTGCCGGTGCCCGAAAGCCCGAAGAAGAGCGCCACGTCGTCGCGATCGGCGCCGTAGTTGGCGCTGCAGTGCATGCTCAGCACGCCCTGGCGCGGCAGCACGTACTTGAGCAGGCCGAAGATGCTCTTCTTGATCTCCCCGGCGTACTCGGTGCCCCCGATCAGCACCAGCCGCTCGGCGAGGTGCACCAGGATGAAGGTCGGCGAGCGCGTGCCGTCGACCGCGGGGTCGGCGAGAAGGCCGGGTAGATCGACCACGTGGGCGTCGGGGACGAAGCCGTCGAGGCGCCCGCGGTCGGGCTCGCGCAGGAACATGTTGTGCGCGAACAGGCTGTGCCAGGCGCGCTCCGACACCACCCGGAGCGGAAGGCGGTAGGCGGGATCCGCGCAGGCGTAGCCGTCGAAGACGTAGAGCTCGCGCCCGGCTACGTAGCGCCGCACCTTCTCGAGGAGCCCCGCGAAGACCGCCTCGTCGATGGGGCGGTTGGAGTCGCCCCACCAGACCTCCGCGGCGGTCGAGGGCTCGCGCACCAGGAACTTGTCCTGGGGCGAGCGGCCGGTGTGCTCACCGGTGTCGGCGAGGAGCGGACCGTTGTCGACGATCAACGCCTCGTCGCGGCGCACCGCGTGCTCGTAGAGCTCGGGGACGCTCAGGTTGCGCCAGTAGCGGGCGGCTTCGAGCGCGCCGCGCCCTCGGAGATCGATGCTTCGTATGGTCATGAAGTCCCCGAGGAACGGCGGCCGGATCGAACGATGATAACGCGCCCGATCGCGCGGCGCCAGAATCGACGCGGCCCGCCGAGCGTTCGACCGGCGCGGAATCGAGCTCGACTAGACGGAGCGGAGCGGAGGGACCGGGATGGCTCCTCGGGAGGGACTCGAACCCCCAACATTTCGGTTAACAGCCGAACGCTCTACCATTGAGCTACCGAGGAACACGGTGCCGCCCTGATTCGGGCGACCGCTTATGTTAGGTACGGCACCTACCCTTGTCAACGCGCCGGCCGCCCTGGTAACGGCTCAGGTGGTCTCTACCAGGAGACCGCGGACTGCATCGTCCTCCGAGTGGATAGTCGAGGCGGGGACCCGCAGCACGATCGAGACGCGCGCCGGGAATCGCCGGCGGACCTCGGGAGTGGCGCTCTCTCCGAGGAAGCCGTGCCACTCCTCGAGGCGGGAGCCGCGACGAAGCGAGACCAACCCGTCCTCGCGCGCAACGCGCCCGATGGCAAGAAGCGGGAACAGCAGCCGCGCGGCGATCCCCGCCCAACGGCTCCTCACCAGGTCGACGATCAGCGCGGCGCGCCGCGAGACGCGGAGCATCTCGGCGCCGGCGCTCACCTTGCCCCGGCGGTCGAGGTGATGGAAGAAGAGCGTCGACAGCGTGAGGTCGAAGGCACCATCCCGGAAGGGAAGCGCCTCGGCTCGCGCGACGACGCCGCGCCGCACGTCACCCCAACGGCGTCCGAGCACGAGGTGAGTGAGCTCGCGATCGAGCGCGACGATGCCGAGATCGACACCCCGGCGCGCGGCGGCGCGGGCGACCGCGGCGCCGATGTCCCCCGCTCCCGCCGCCACGTCGAGCACCAGCGCCGAGCTGTCACGCTCGGAGAGCTCCTCCAGCACCGCGCGTACCGCCGCGCGTCGTCCGAAGAGAAGGCGGTTCACCCGGCGTAGGTCCGCGATCGCGCGCCGCCGCGCCGGCGCCGAGAGATCGCGGCGGTCGAGCCACTCCGGCTCGAGCAGGGGGTCGGAGTCGAACGGGGTCGCGTCGCGGCTTTCGTTCGCGGCCCTCGAAAACGCTGCACCGGTCATCGGCCTTGATCTCCAGCGTCACGTTCCGCCAACTCGCGCCCACTGTCAAGCCGGGCCCGGCCGAGCGCCGGGGAAGAGGGATCCCGAAGATCGCCGGGACGGGCGCACGGGCGGGTGGATCAGAAGTCGATCGCCCAGCGCAGGAGCACGAAGTCGGCGTCGCCCTTGCCGTCCACGTCGGCCCGGACCAAGTTGAGCATCAGGCGCGCCACCGGGTTCAGGTACCAGTTGAGGGCCAGAGTGACGTCGTCCTGCTCGCCTCCCGCTATGCGGCCATCGGTCAGGTCGATCGTCGAGTAGCGCAGCGCGATCTCCCAGGCGCCGCCGCCCTTGCCGAGGTTCTCCTTGGGCTTGTTGCGGTCGAAGGCGCCGTCGCCCGGCTTGAACACCCGGCTCTCGCCGGTGAGGAAGAACCCCGCCTGGACGTACGCACCGCTGAAGGTGGGGTCGCCGAAGGCGGGGGCGTCGGTGTCCGCCTGGATGTACTCGGAGGCGAACCAGAAGGGACCGAAGACGCCCGCCAGCTCACCGCCGAGCAGCGTGGTGGAGTCGCCGGCGAAGCCGCCGGTGTCCACCAGGCGAGGCGACAGGTGAGCCTCGGGACGGGTCCGGAAGCGCAGGACGCCGTCGCGCTCCTGCTGGGAGGCGGCGATGCCCAGGTGCAGCAGCCGCTTGCCGCCGTCCTCGTAGATCGGCCGGAACGCGAGCCGCCCGGTGACGTTCCAGGCATCCTGGTCGAGGCTCCGGCCGAAGTCGTCGGCGTCGTAGAAGACGCCGACGCCCCAGTTGAAGGTGCTCCCGCGGTCGCCGGTCAGGTCGATCCCCACGTTGCGACTGGGAGCGAAGGCCTCGATGGGCAGGGAACGCTCGAGGAACGTGATGTACTTCGAGCTGGTGAGCTCCTCCAGGCTGAAGGATTCCTTGTAGTGACCGAAGCGGACCTTCCCCCACTCCGGCAGGAGGGCGATGTAGACGTCCTTCGCCGCCGCGTCGCCGGTGCCGAAGTCGTACTCGATCTTGAACTCCACGCGCTCGTAGACGGTTCCGGACATGAACAGTCGGGCGCGCCGGAACTCGAAGCCGTCGTCGATCGCGGGCAGCGTGTCGTCGGTCGAGCCGAAGCTGTAGTCCGCCTGGATGCGGCCGCCGAACTGGAGCTTGAACTGCCCGTCCTTCGAATCCACCCTGAAGCCGTTGCTCCACTTGGTGGTCCACTCGTCCTGCGCCCTGGCTGCAGGCGCGAGGAGCAGGGTCGAGGCCAGGGCGGCGAGTGCCATCCTCGCCGCCAGCCGCCGCGGGTCCTGGGTCGTCGTGAGCACGCTGAGTCTCCTCTCTCTCCCGAACGTTGTGTTGGATCGCGAAGGGACCGGGTGCGCGTGTGCTCGGCGCGCGGTGCGCCATCGCCCGAAGCCCCCGACCCCTGTTCGCAGCGCACCCTAGGCGAGAGAGCTAGGCGGAGCGGCGGAGGTCCCGTGACGGAGATGTGACGGCGCCGGCAACACCGAGCGGCGGTGGAGCTCGCCACCGTCCTGTCACAACCCCGCCATCCAGGTGACGCTCCGGCTTCGCTAACGTATCCGCCGTGCCGAGGGGGGAATCGAGACTCTTGCACGGCCGCGCCGGTCCGAGAAGACCGCTGGTAGCGGCATGAGCCAGCCGCGCATCGCGGTGGTCGAGGACGAGACCGCCCTGGTCGAGGTCCTCCAATACAACCTCGAGCGTGCCGGCTTCGCGACCGACGTCTACACCCGGGGCGATGACGCCTGGGACGGCTTGCGCCGGCAGCCGCCCGACGTCATCCTGCTCGACCTCATGCTGCCCGGCGTCGACGGCCTGGAGCTGGCGCGCATGCTCCAGCGCGACGCCAGGACGGCGCAGATCCCGATCCTCATCCTCACCGCGAAGAGCGAGGAGGTCGACCGCATCGTCGGCTTGGAGCTGGGCGCCGACGACTACATCACGAAGCCGTTCAGTCCGCGCGAGGTGGTGCTGCGCGTGAAGGCAGTGCTACGGCGCTCTCGCGCCGACGCGGCCACCGCGCCGGCGGCGGGCGGGCTCGAGGCGGGCGAGGTCCGCCTCGATCCGGAGGGTCACCGGGCCTTCGTCGGCGAGGGGGAGATCGCGCTCACGCCCATCGAGTTCCGCCTGCTGCAGTTCCTGCTCGAATCCAAGGGCAGGGCGCAGACCCGCGCCCAGCTCCTCGGAGAGATCTGGGGCTACGCCGAGGAGGTCGACAGCCGGACCGTCGACACGCACATCCGCCGCCTGCGCAAGAAGCTGGGACCCGAGGGCGAGCGGATCGAGACCGTCGTCGGCATCGGGTACCGGATGCGCCGCTGACCGC
>DATKDQ010000044.1:0-6347 GCA_035544635.1 Thermoanaerobaculia bacterium | reverse complement strand
CAGGGCGGCGAGCTGCCCTGGGTCCAGCGCGGCCAGACACTGCCGCCGTTCGAGCAGGCCGCCTTCATGCTCCAGCCGGGCCAGCTCTCCGGGGTGGTCGAGACGCCGCTCGGCTTCCACATCGTGCAGGCCGTCGATCGTCAGGCGCCACGCGTCGCCGAGTTCGACGAGGTCAAGGAGCGGATCCGGATCGTCCTCCAGACCGAGGAGGCGCAGGAGCGCCTACGCGCGGCGGTCGAAAGTCTCATGGCCAAGGCCGACGTCGAACGCTTCGCCTTGTAGGGGACCAGCGGCGGCCCGCGCGCGCCCCGTGGGGCATGCGCCGGAAGCCGCCCCCGACCGCCCACCGATCCGGCGCCACACACCGCCACCAGCCCCGGTGGCTCGGCACCGCCATCTGGACCTCTGGCCGGGCAGCCGGTAACGTCGCGCCCCACCGTCGTGCTCAACGTCCGCCTGCTCTACGTCCTGGCGACGCTTCGGGGCCTCCGGTTCGGCCTCGCCGTCTACGTCCTCTACTGCCTGCGCCTGACCGACTACGCCGGGATCGGACTGGTCGAGACCGTGAGCGTCGCGACCGCGTTCGCGATGGAGATCCCCACCGGCGTCGCGGCCGACCGGTGGGGGCGCAAGCGCTGCCTGGCCGGGTCGTTCGCGATCGAGGTCGCCGGTTATCTCCTGTTTGCCGCCGCTTCGAGCCTCGGCGGGCTCGTCGGGTCGCTGTTCGTGATCCAGCTCGGACGCGCGCTCCACTCCGGGACGTTCGAGGCGATGCTCTGGGAGTCGCTGGACGAGAGGGATCGGGCTCGCGGCTACGTGCGCGTGCTCGGCCGCGCGAATGCGCTCGGGCTGGCCGCCTTCGCCGGGGCGTGCCTGACCGGCGGCTTTCTCTACGACATCGACCCCCGCCTGCCATATCTCGCCGCGGCCGGAGCGTTCGCGATCGCCGCGGGCGTGGCGCTCGGTCTCGACGAGCCGCCGCGGGCCACCACCACGCGCGAGGGTCGATCGACCGAAGCGGTCGCGGTGTTGGCGCGTGAGTGGCGTCTCACGCTGCCGGTGCTCTTGGTCGGCGTGTTCCTGGTCGTGAGCGACGAGCTGCTCGACGAGGTGCTGGTGGTCGAGTTCGGGTTCCCGCCGCGCGGATTGGGAGCCCTCTTCGCCGGAGCCTACCTCGCCGCCGCGGCCGCGGCTCACTTCTCCGATCGCCTGGAGCGGCGTCTCGGCCGCCGGCGACTGCTCTTCGGCATGGCTCTGGTCGGTGCGGCGACGCTCGCCGCGTCGCCAAGGCTCGGGCTTCTCGGCGGCGGTGTGGGCTTCCTTCTCCGGCATGCGCTGCGCTCGGTGCACGACACCGTTGTCGCGGGGCAGCTGGTCGCGGCGGTCGATCCCGGGCAGCGCGCCACCGTGCTCTCGATCTACAACGCGGCGCGCAGCCTCCCCTACGTCGGCCTGGCCTGGGGTCTGGGCGCGGCGATGGACGCGGTCACGGCGCGCCGTTTCGCGCTCTGGTTCGGCCTCGCCATGGCGGCGGCGGCGGTCGCGGCCTGGCGGATCTCCCTCGCCGACCGGCGGTCGACGCGTTGGTGACAGGCGGTCGCCGCGTTGGTGACAGGCTACTCATTTCGCCGCCACGCTGGCGCTCGATGGTGACAGGATACTCATCTCGCCCTCGGCGTCGTCCCGACGCATGGGGAAATGAGTATCCTGTCACCCTGGAGGGCCTCCGATGACGGGTCGTCTGCTCGCCGCCGCCGCGCTGTCTCTGCTTCTGTCGGGTGTCGTGCGCGCCGGCGACCTGCCGGATCGGATCGTGCGCGAGATCGATCGGCTCGCGGCCGAGGTCGAGCCCGACGTCATCACCTGGCGGCGGGACTTCCACGCCAACCCCGAGCTCGGCAACCGCGAGCGGCGCACCGCCTCGATCGTCGCCGAGCACCTGCGCCGGCTCGGCCTCGAGGTCACAACCGAGGTGGCCCACACCGGGGTGGTCGGGATCCTGCGCGGCGGGCGGCCCGGGCCGGTGGTGGCGCTGCGCGCCGACATGGACGCGCTGCCGGTGACGGAGGAGGTCGACGTCCCCTTCGCCTCGCGCGTGAGATCGACCTACAACGGCGAGGAGGTCGGCGTCATGCACGCCTGCGGGCACGACGCTCACACCGCCATCCTGATGGGCGCCGCCGAGGTGCTGGCGCAAATGCGCGCGGACCTCCCGGGCACCGTCAAGCTCATCTTCCAGCCGGCCGAGGAGGGGGCTCCGCAGGGCGAGCGCGGCGGCGCCGAGCTCATGCTCGAGGAAGGGGCGTTCGACGATCCGACGCCGGAGGCGATCTTCGGGCTGCACGTCACGTCGCGGACCCACACCGGAACGCTCACCTATCGGCCGGGCGGCACCATGGCGAGCGCCGATGGCCTCCAGATCGTCGTCAGGGGCAGACAGACCCACGGCGCCATGCCCTGGCTGGGGGTCGATCCGATCACCACGGCGGGACACATCCTGGTCGCCCTGCAGTCCGTCGTGGGCCGCCGGATCGACATCACGCAGTCGCCGATCGTGGTGTCGATCGGGAGCATCCACGGCGGAGTGCGCGGCAACATCATCCCCGACGACGTGAGGATGGTAGGCACCATCCGCTCGCTCGACCCGACCATCCGCGAGGAGCTCCACGCGCGTATCCGCGAGACCGTGACCAAGGTCGCCGAGAGCATGGGGGCCAAAGCCGACGTCACGATCGAGCTCGGCGCACCGGTGACGTTCAACGATCCCGCGCTCACGCAGCGCATGGTGCCGACGCTCCAGCGCGTCGCCGGAGCCGACCACGTGGCCGTCGGCCCGCCCACCACCGGCGCCGAGGACTTCTCGGAGTTCCAGCAGCACGTTCCCGGCCTCTACTTCTTCATGGGCGTGACTCCGCTCGACCGTCCGCTCGAGCAGGCAGCGCCGAACCATTCCCCCTTCTTCTTCGTCGACGAGTCCGGGCTCCGACTGGGCGTGCGCGCGATGGCGAACCTGGCGTGGGACTACCTGGCGGGGGAACCGACCGCGGAGTAGCCTGTCACTCACCATGGACCTCGACATCGGCCCCCGTTACGAGGCGTTTCGCCAGCAGGTGCGCGCGTTTCTCGAGCGCCACCGCGACGCGGCGCCGCCCGCCGGCGTCGGCGCGATGCGCGACCCCCGCGTGCTCGCCTGGCAGAAGACCCTGATCGAGAACGGTTATGCCGCGCGCACCGTGCCGCGCGAGTACGGCGGCTACGGCGCCCAACCGGACCTGCTCGAGACCATCGTCATCGACGACGAGCTCGCGCGCGCGCGGGTGTTCCGCGGCATGGAGAGCCAGGGCATCTCGATGTTCGTGCCCACCGTGCTGCGCTACGGGGACGAGGAGCAGAAGCGTCGCTACGTCGGACCGACCCTTCGCGGCGAGATGATCTGGTGCCAGGGCTACAGCGAGCCCTCGGCGGGGAGCGACCTCGCCAGCCTGCGCACCCACGCCCGCCTCGACGGCGACGAGTGGGTGGTCAACGGCCAGAAGATCTGGACCTCGACCGCGCGCGAGGCGGACATGATGTTCTGCCTGGTGCGCACCGAGCTCGACGCCGAGAGGCACGCCGGCATCAGCTACCTCCTGATCGACATGCAGGCGCCGGGGATCGAGGTCCGCCCGCTCATGACCATGACCGGCGACGCCTCGTTCAACGAGGTCTTCTTCACCGACGTGCGCGTGCCGCGCGAGAACCTGGTCGGAGACCGCGGCCAGGGCTGGGAGATCGCCACCTATCTCCTGCGCTTCGAGCGCAGCATGCTCGGCCGCTCGAACCAGACCGAGACCTTCCTGCGCGGGGCCCTCGACGTGCTCGCCGAGACCGGCCTCTACGACGATCCGGTGTACCGCGATCGCCTGGCGCGGCTCGAGGCGCGCGTCCTGGCGATGAAGTACCACGGGCTGCGGCTCCTGACCGACCGGCTGCGCGGCCGCGAGTCGGGCGTATCCGGGCTCATCACCAAGCTCAACGGCTGCCAGCTCAACTACGACCTCTGCGCGCTCGCGATCGACGCCATGGGCGAGCGCGGCGCGCTCCAGCGCGGCTCGCGCGGGGTGCGCGACGAGGGCGCGTGGCAGACGCAGTACATGTACGCCCTGGGGCTCATCATCGGGGGCGGCACGGCGCAGATCCAGAAGAACATCATCGCGGAGGCGGGGCTGGGCCTGCCGCGCGCGGGGCGGCCGAGGCGGCAGTAAGTGGACTTCGGACTCTCCGACGCCCAGCTCCTCCTGCGCTCCAGCCTGCGCGAGCTGCTCGCGCGCCAGGCGCCGATCGAGCGCGTGCGCAAGGTCATGGAGAGCGGCGACGGAATCGATCGCGCGCTCCATCGGGCCCTCGGCGAACAGGGCATCACCGGCCTCCTCGTCCCCGAGGAGCACGGCGGCAGCGGGCTCGGCCTGCTCGACGCGGTGGTGGTCGCGCAGGAGCTCGGTCGCGCCGCCGCGCCGATCTCCTTCCACACCGCCTACGTCATGGCTCCCCTGCTGCTCCAGGCCGCGGCAAGCGACGCTCAGCAGCACGAGTGGCTGCCGCGGATCGCCGAGGGCTCCGCCGTCGTCGCGGTCGCGCTCGATGCGGCGGCTCTCGACGGCCGCACGCCGCGCACGACGGGAGGTGCACCGCACGGCGGTCTGCGCGTCGATCGGGGGCGTATCAGCGGATCCGTGGCCTTCGTGCCCGACGCGGTCGGCGCCGAGGTGATCGTGCTCCAGGTCGGCGATGATCTCCTTCTCCTCCCCCCGGATGCGCCCGGTCTCACGATCGAGCCGCTGCGCACGGTCGACGACACGAGGCGGGTCGGCGAGCTGATCCTCGACGGCGTCCCGGCGGCGAGCGTCGCGAGGCTGATCGGCGGGTCGAGCGCCGCCGGAGGGGCGGGCGGCCGCGGGGCCAGCGAAGGCCTCGGCGTGGCCGCCGGGCGCGCGCTCGAGGCCGGCCGGGTCGCCCTCGCCGCCGACGCTCTCGGCGCCGCGCAGGAGGGCCTGAGCCTCGCCGTCGAGTACGCCAAGCAGCGCGAGCAGTTCGGCCGGGTGATCGGGTCGTTCCAGGCGGTCAAGCACATGTGCGCCGAGACGGTGGCCGCGATCGACCCCATCCAGTCGCTGCTCTGGTACACGGCGTACGCCTGGGACCGCGGCCTCGACCAGGCGCGCCATCTGGTGCCGCTGCTCAAGGGCCACGCCACAGAGGCGGCCACCGAAGCCGTGACCACCTGCACCCAGGTCTTCGGCGGCATCGGCTTCACCTGGGAGTGCGACATGCACCTCTACTTCAAGCGCGCCGGCTACGACCGTCAGATGCTGGGCGGACCGGCCGAGATGTTCGCGCTCGCCGCCGCCTCGGAGTACCCGATGGGCGCTGCCCGATCGCGGATCGGATAGCCCAGGAGCCCGTCGGCGGCCCCCGGAGCCACCCTATGCCGCTCTACTTCGCCTATGGCTCGAACCTGTCGAGCGCGCGCATGGCGCTGCCGGGGCGCGCGCCGCTGGCGAGCCCGGTGGGGACGGCGGCGCTCGCCGGCTACACGCTGCGCTGGTGCAAGCGCGGTGCGGACGGATCGGGCAAGTGCACGCTCGTGAAGACCGGATCCCCGGCCGACGGCGTGTGGGGCGTCGTGTGGGAGGTGGCCGCCGAGGACGTCGCGCGGCTCGACGTCGTCGAGGGACCCGGATACGAGCGCCTCGAGCTCCAGGTCACGACCGCGAATCAGCGGCTGGACGTCTTCACCTACGTCGCGCGGTCGAGCCACGTCGACCCCAGCCTCGAGCCCGCCGAGTGGTACCGCGCGCTCGTCCTCGCCGGCGCCCGAGAGCACGGTCTCCCGGCCGCGTGGATCGCCTTCCTCGAGAGCGCCGCGAGGACCGCTCGTTCTACCGCGTCTGAATCGAACGCCCCGCCACCACCGCGCGCACCGTGGTATCGGGACGCGACACCCTGACGTCGATCTTCGCCAGCTCCGCTTCGGTGAGCGCGCGCTCCGTGGCGAACGCGAGCACGTACTGGCTGCGCAGCTCGTCGCCGATGCGCGCGTAGGCGGCGGCCAGCTCCTCGCGGGCCGAGACGTAGAAAACGTGACCGCCGGTCTGCTTGGCGATCGTCTCGAGGTCCGTCTTGCGCATCGCCGGGCGCATCCAGTCCAGACCCGCGAGCGAGAGCATGTAGATGGGGACGCCCGCCGCGCGCGCCTGGAGCGAGGCCTGGCGCGCGCTGAAGCGGCTCTGGTAGTCATCGCCGTCGGTGAGCAGGACCACGGCGCGTCGATCCTCGCCCTCCTCGAAGTGCAGGAGCGAGAACAGGAT
>DATKDQ010000043.1:0-2731 GCA_035544635.1 Thermoanaerobaculia bacterium | reverse complement strand
TCGACCGCGAAACGGCGGCGGGCGGCCACACCAGATCGAACGAGGACCTCGAACGCCCGCCGCCGGAGCTGCTCCCGCTCCTCTGGCGCGTCTGCCCAGGCCAGGTCGGCGTCCTCCCCGGCTGCGGCTGCGGCGTAGTGGTAGGCGAGCAGCTCCTCGAACTCCTCCAGCCGATCGGTCGTCAACTCCTCGATCCAGCGACCCGTTTCGGCATGCGCCCGCGCCCGCCGGGACTTCGGGACGCTTGCATATGCGACGTCGCGAATGAGGACGTGCCGGAAGATGTACTCCTGCTCGCCCTCGATGGTCGACGTCGGCCGCGCCGAGACCAGGCCGCGGCGCTCGAGCGAGCGCAGCGAGTCCTGCGCTGCCTGCCCATCGCCCACGGGCGCGAGCGACCCCGGCCAAAAGACGCGACCGACCACCGCGGCCTGCTGGAGGATCGCCTTCTCCTCCGACGGCAGCCCGTCGATGCGCGCCGCGAGCAGCGCGTGGATGGTGTCGGGCAGGCGCACCGTCTGCGCCCGTTCCGTAGCGCGCCAGCGGCCGTCTTCCTGCACGATCGCGCGCTCGTCAATGAGGCGCTGAAGGATCTCCTCCAGGAAGAATGGGTTTCCGTCCGCCTTCTGGCGAACGTCTCTCAAGAGCGCCAGCAGGGGATCGCTGTCACCGAGCAGCTCGGCTACCAGGAGCTCGCTCTGTGCCTCGGTCAGCGGACGAAGCGACACGACCGTGAGATCCTCGCTGGCGGCGAAGCCCGGATGAGCCTCCAGGAATTCCGGACGTGCAGTCGCAATCAGCATCAACGCTCCGCGGCTCCGTGCAGCGAGAAGCTCGAGCATGCCGACCATGCGTTCATCCGCCCAGTGAATGTCCTCGAAGACGATCGCGGTCGGAGCCCGCGCCGCGAGGCCCGTCAGGAACCGCGGCCAGGCTCGGGTCATCTCTTCGGCAACCGCCTCAGGCTCCAGGTTCTCCAACGGGTTGGCCGGAATCACCAGGTTGGCGCTCGTCGCGAGCGCGAAGAACGTGTCGTCAAGGTCGCTCTGACGGACGTTGAGCGGGGCGAGCAGGTCGGCGACCGAGCTCCGTAGTTTGTCGACAGCGTCGTCCGCGGGCTCGTCGAGCGATATCCCGCATGCTGCGCGAAGAACCTCGCCGAGCGCCCAGAACGTGATCCCGTGCCCGGCAGACACACAGCGCCCGCGCAGGACGGCGAGGCCCGGGTGGTGGTCGGACGCGACGGCGATCAACTCCCGCAGGATGCGGCTCTTCCCGATTCCCGCCGGTCCGCTAACGACTACGAGCCGCGGCTGTTCGGTCTCCACGGCCTCGTCGAGTAGACCGAGGAGTGTCTCGAGCTCGCGTTCACGGCCGACCATCGGGGCCTGGAACCGAACGCCACGCTCGTCGGCGGCGGCGGCAGGGGCGCCGAGCTGGCGCGCCGCGACAGGCTCGCTCTTGCCTTTGAGAGGCAGCAGGACGGGCTCCCCAAAGGAAAACGCGTTTCTGGCCGCCGACCACGTTCGCTCACCCACGAGGATCGAGCCCGGATCGGCGGCCTGCTCGAGCCGCGCCGCGACGTTGACCGGATCGCCCGATACCAGGAACTGCCCGCCGGGTCGAGCTCCGACTGGGGCAAGCACCTCGCCGGTGTTGACGCCGATGCGAACGGCGAGGCGGACGCCGTGGCGCTGCTCGAACGCGTCGTTCAGAGGGACGAGCTGTGCCTGCATGTCGCTCGCCGCGTGCAGCGCGCGGACGGGATCGTCCTCGCGTGCTGTCGGAACCCCGAAGACGGCGAGGATCGCGTCCCCGATGTATTTCTCGACCGTACCGCCCCAACGCTCGATGACCGCCGCCATCGCGGCGAAGTACTCCTGGAGCATCGCTCGGAGGCGCTCAGGATCGAGCTGCTCCCCGAGGTCGGTCGACCCCATCACGTCGGCGAAAAGGATCGTCGCGAGCTTGCGCTCCTCGGCAGCGGGCGTACCCAGCTCGGAGCCGCAGCTGGCGCAGAACCTTGCTCCCGGAGCCACCTCTGCTCCACAGCTCGGGCACGGCCGGGTGCGCTCCGAGGTCACCAGCCACCGGCCTCCCTGAGCAGCCGATGGAGGACGCGCGCGGTAACCACACGGCGATAGTCGGCGGTCGAGCGTACATCGTCGATGGGATCTATCTCCTGGGCGACGCGTGCCGCTGCGTGATCCGCCGTTTCGCGTCGTGCCGCCGCGCCTTCGAGCACGCTCTCCGTTTCGCGAGCGCGTATGGGAGTGGCTGCGACGGACCCGAGCGCCAGGCGGACGTCGCGCCAGACGCCGGCATCGGCCCGCCACGAGATGGCTAAGACGACCTTTGAGATGGCCTGGGCACGCCGCGTGCCGACTTTTCTGAAGCGAACCTGGCGCCCGATGGGCAACGGAATGCGAACGCGAAGGAGCAGCTCGTCCGCGTGTCGCGCGGTCTGCCGGTAGCCGGTCCAGAAGTCGTTCGCTGCGACCGTCCGCTCGCCGGACGCGCTGCCCAGGACTATCTCTGCATCGGTTGCGAGCAACACCGGCAGCGTGTCGCCGGCAGGCGAGGCGTTGGCGATGTTGCCGCCGATCGTGCCCCGGTTCTGGATCTGCGCCGCGCCGATGGTCGCCGCGGCCTCGACCAGCGCGGGCAGGTGCTCCCGGCACATGTCAGACCGGCGGATTTCCGTGTACGTGGTCAGGGCTCCCAGCACCAG
>DATKDQ010000042.1:0-8601 GCA_035544635.1 Thermoanaerobaculia bacterium | reverse complement strand
ACGACGAGCGGGTCGATCCGATGCTTGGCTTCCCCGTTCTGGTCGCGCAGGATCACGTCGTACTCCCAGCTCACGCCGGTCTTCTGGCACCCCTCCGCGGGAGTCGCCGTGGCCACCCGGTTGCTCTGGCTCAGGTCGGCGGGCGGGAAGCATTGGCTGGGTGAGGTCTGGTCCTTCTCGCGGATCTCGACCTTCCAGCTCTCCGGGATCTGACCCGAGAGGATCCAGCGCACCTGGGCGTCGCAGTCGACGCTCGCCGGCTGGCAGGCCCGCTTGCGGGGCGGATCGACGGCCGCGATCCTGGTATTGACCCCCACGCCCTGCAGCTCGATGTGCACGATGTCGTTGGGCGCGAGGCGGTGCGCCTCCAGCTTGGCGTCCAGCAGCTCGATCTTCTGGCCGAGCGCGGCGAGGTCGCTCTCGAGCGCCTGGAGCTTCGGCTCGAGGTTCCGGCAGCCGGCCAGGGACCAACAGCCGAGGGCGGCGAGGACTAGCACTAGCAGCGGGCGGGCGGCGCGTCGCTTCATATCAGCCTCCGGGCACGGAGCCGCCGCGCGGCGGGCTCCGGAAGATCCTTCCGAGTGCGGTGGTCCCCGCCTGCTGACGAGGCCGCCGACCGATCGTGACACGCGACAGCCGCGATCTTAGTGCGCGCCCCCGGAACTGGTCAAAGGAAGGCGACCGATGGTGTATAAAGTGCCCGGTTTGGTGGTCCCCGGAAGCCAGCCGAGCGTGCGCGAGGGCGCGGAAGCCGCAGCGGCGGCCGCCCGGCGCGAGGCTCCGCTCCGGCTCCAGGTCGAGGACCTCTCCCTCTCCTTCGGCGGCGTCACGGCGCTCGACGGCGTGAGCCTCGACATTCACGACCGCGAGGTCGTCGCCATCATCGGACCCAACGGAGCGGGCAAGACGAGCCTCCTCAACTGCACCAGCGGCCTCTACCGGCCGCAGCGCGGCCGCATCCTCTTCTACGACTCCGGCGGGCGCGCCCACGAGCTGACGCGGCGCCGCCCTCATCAGATCGCCGCCGTCGGCGTCGCCCGCTCGTTTCAGAACATCGAGCTCTTCACCCACATGACCGTGCTCGACAACCTGATGCTCGGGCGGCACGTCCGCATGCGCGGCGGGCTGGCCGACGCCGCGCTCTACTGGTGGCGGGCGCGACCGCAGGAGATCGCGGCGCGGCGGCGTGTGGAGGAGATCATCGACTTCCTCGAGATCGAGAGCATCCGCCACCGCCCGGTGGGCACGCTCGCCTACGGGCTCCAGAAGCGGGTCGAGCTCGGACGCGCGCTCGCGCTCGAGCCGGAGCTCCTCCTCCTCGACGAGCCGATGGCGGGGATGAACGCCGAGGAGAAGGAGGACATGGCGCGCTTCGTCCTCGACTTGGGCGAGGAGTGGGGACTCACCATCGCGCTGATCGAGCACGACATGGGCGTGGTCATGGACCTCTCCGACTGGGTCGTCGTCCTCGACTTCGGGCGCGTCATCGCTGCCGGGACGCCCGACCACGTGCGCGCCCACCCCGACGTCATCCGCGCCTACCTCGGCGACGAGAGCCTGGTGATCGGACCCGGCGCGATCGAATGACGCCGGACACGCTGCCCAAGCTGCTCGTGGCCCGGGCGCGCGAGCGCGGCTCGGCCACCGCCCTGCGCGAGAAGGAGCTCGGCATCTGGCGCGCGCTGACCTGGCGCGAGTACCTGGAGCGCGTGCGCGATACCGCGCTCGGTTTTCTCGAGCTCGGGGTCGCGCCCGGTGACAGGATCGCCATTCTCGGCGACAACCGGCCCGAGTGGGTGATCGCGGAGCTCGCGGCGCAGTCGGTGGGCGCGGTGTCGATGGGCGTCTACCAGGACTCGGTGGCGGAGGAGGTCGAGTTCCTGATCGCCTTCTGCGAGGCCACGCTGGTGGTGGCCGAGGACCAGGAGCAGGTCGACAAGATCCTCGAGTCGCGCGCCGGGCTGCCCACGGTGCGCCGGGTCCTGTTCCATGATCCGCGCGGGCTGCGCAAGTACGACGATCCGCTGCTGGTCGATCTCGCCGACGTCGAGCGCATGGGCGCGCGGCGCGTCGCCGAGTGTCCGGACGAGTTCGGGGCGCTGGTCGAGGCGACGCGGCCCGACGACGTCGCGATCCTCTCCACCACCTCGGGTACGACCGGCAAACCCAAGCTCGCGATGCTCACCCATCGCAACCTGGTGGCGATGGCCAGGAGCTTCACCGCCGTCGAGCCGCTCGCTCCCGGCGACGAGTTCCTGTCGTTCCTGCCGCTGCCCTGGATCGGCGAGCAGATGATCGGGGTGGCCTGCGCGCTCCAGGTCGGCTTCACGGTCAACTTCCCGGAGGAGCCGGAGACCGCGCAGCAGGACCTGCGCGAGATCGGCCCGCACATGCTGTTCTCACCGCCCCGCATCTGGGAGAACATGGTCTCGGAGGTCCAGGTCAAGATCGAGGACAGCTCGTGGCTGAAGCGTGCCGTTTACGCCTGGTCGATGCGCCAGGGCTACGCCGCCGCCGATCGGCGTCTCGCCAAGCGCCCGCTGCCGCCGGGCCTCGCTCTCCAGAGCCGCCTCGCCGAGCTGGTCTGCTTCCTGTGGATCAAGGACAAGCTGGGTCTTCGCCGCCTCAAGCGCGCCTACACCGGCGGCGCGGCGCTCGGGCCGGACATCTTCCGCTTTTTCCACGCGCTGGGCGTGAACCTCAAGCAGATCTACGGCCAGACCGAGGTCTCCGGGATCTCGGTCTTGCACCGAGACGGCGATATCAAGTTCCAGACCGTCGGCCTGCCGGTGCCCGGCGCCGAGATCCGGATCGACGAGAACGGCGAGATCCTGACCAGGAGCCCCGCGGTCTTCGTCGGCTACTACAACAACCCGGAGGCTACCGAGGAGACGCTCGAGGAGGGTTGGCTGCACTCCGGGGATGCCGGCTACCTCGACCAGGACGGCCACCTGATCGTGATCGATCGCGCCAAGGACGTCATGACGCTTCACGACGGCACCCGCTTCAGCCCGCAGTTCATCGAGAACAAGCTCAAGTTCAGCCCCTACGTGCGTGAGGCGGTGGTGTTCGGAGGCGACTGGCCGTTCGTGACAGCGATGATCACGATCGACTTCGCCAACGCGGGGAAGTGGGCCGAGAAGAAGCAGCTCCCCTACACCACCTTCACCGACCTGTCGCAGAAGCCGGAGATCTACGGGCTGGTCCGCGAGCACGTCGAGCGCATGAACGAGGACCTGCCCGAGGCGGCGCGGATCCGCCGCTTCCTGCTGTTGCACAAGGAGCTCGACGCCGACGACGCCGAGCTGACGCGCACCCGCAAGGTGCGCCGCAGCTTCGTCGCCGAGCGGTACCGGCCGCTGGTCGACGCGCTCTACGGCGGGCGAGAGAGCGTGCCGGTCGAGACGGTGATCAGCTATCAGGACGGGCGCACAGCGACCACGCGCACCGAGCTCAAGATCGAGGGGTAGGCGATGGACGTCTTTCTCCAGCTCACCTTCACCGGGCTCTCGAGCGGCATGGTCTATGCGCTGGTGGCGGTGGGGTTCGTCGTCATCTACAAGGCCTCGGACGTCATCAACTTCGCGCAGGGGGAGTTCCTGCTGCTCGGCGCGTACCTGGCGTTCGCTTTCATCGCGCAGATCGGCCTGCCCTGGAGCGTAGGGGTCGCGGCGACGCTGGTCACCGCCCTCGTCGTCGGCCTCCTGGTCGAGCGCTTCGTGCTGCGGCCGCTCATCGGCGAACCGATCATCTCCATGATCATGGTGACGATCGGCCTGTCGAGCGTGCTCAAGGCGCTGGTGCTCGCCGTCTGGGGCGCGGCGCCGAAGCCCTTTCCGAAGTTCCTGCCCGCGGCGCCGATCGAGGTGCTCGGGGTCATGGTCACGGCCGATCGGCTTCTCACCATCGTCCTCGCCGGCGTGCTCCTCGGGCTGCTCACTCTGTTCTTCCGCTACACCCGGGACGGCATCGCGATGCGCGCGATCGCCGACGATCAGCAGGCCGCGCTCTCCATGGGCATCTCGATCAAGCGCGTGCTGGCGGTGGCCTGGGCGATGGCGGCCGTGGTGGCGGCGGTGGGCGGCATCATGGTCGCGAACCTGGTCGGCGTCAGCCACGATGTCAGCTACGTCGGCCTGCGTGTCTTTCCGGTGGTGATCCTGGGTGGGCTCGACTCGATCCCGGGGGCGATCCTGGGCGGGGCGATCATCGGCCTGCTCGAGTCGTACACCGGCGGCTACATCGGACACGGGTTGAACCTCATCGTTCCCTTCATCGTGCTGGTCGTCGTGCTGATGGTGCGGCCGTACGGGCTGTTCGGGAAGGAGATCATCGAGCGTGTGTAGGGGCGCCGCGACTTGCTCCGGGAGTGCTGCGCGCGGCTGCGGAAGCGGCGCCGGGAGGGCGGAGCGGTAGATCGAATGGAATCCGGCGTCTTCTTCACCGACTATCGCGCCGACATGGCGCTGCGCCGCATGCCGCTCGAGAAGGCGCGGCTGGCGCTGTTCGCGGCGTTCGTCCTCATCTTCCCGCTGTTCGCGAACCCCTACTGGCTCAATCTGGCGAACCAGATCGCGATCGCGACCGTTGGAGCGCTCGGCCTCAACATCCTGGTCGGCTACACCGGCCAGATCTCGCTGGGGCAGGGTGCCTTCATGGCGGTGGGCGCGTACTCCGCCGGCATCTTCACCGCGCGCCTCGGCCTGCCGTTCTGGGTCTCGATCCCGCTGGCCAGCATTCTGACCGCGCTGGTCGGTCTGGTGTTCGGCCTGCCGTCGCTGCGCCTCAAGGGTCTCTATCTCGCGATCGCCACGCTTGCGGCGCAGCAGATCGTCGAGTGGGTGATCACGCACTGGACCGCGCTCACCGGCGGTACAGAGGCCCTGGTGCTGCCCGCGCCGACGCTCTTCGGGGAGCGCGTGAACACCGACTTCCGGTTCTACTGGATCGCGGTGCTCGCCGCGGCGACGACCGCGCTCTTCGTCGCCAACCTCTTCCGGTCGCGCGTCGGGCGCGCGTTCGTCGCGATCCGCGATCAGGACGTCGCGGCGTCGGCGCTCGGCGTCGACGTCTTCCGCTACAAGCTCCTCGCCTTCGCCACCTCCTCGTTCTTCGTCGGGCTGGCCGGCGCGTTGGTCGCGCACTACCGCTCGATCGTGACCTGGGAGCGCTTCACGATCGAAACCTCGATCCTCTATCTGGCCATGATCATCATCGGCGGATTGGGCACCATCTCGGGCTCCTTCTTCGGCGCCGCCTTCATGGTGCTCCTGCCGGCGGCGATCAACACGGTGGGCCGCTCGCTCCAGGGGTCGGCGCCGGCGATCGCGGCCTTCCTCCCGATGGTGCAGCAGGCCACGTTCGGTGCCGTCATCATCCTGTTCCTGGTGCTCGAGCCACAGGGGCTCGCCAAGCTGTGGCGGAACGTCAAAGACTACTTCCGCGTCTGGCCCTTCGCCTATTAGTCCCCTTGGCGCCGCGGACGGCGCGCGTCGGCCGTCCTTTGGACGGCCTCCCGGCTTCGGGAATGGTGTCTACCATTCCAGGTTAGACTCGCCCGACACCGCTCCTGGAGGATTTCTCATGCGGCCTCTCCTGCTTCCTCTTCGTTCCCTCACCCTGTCCTCGATCGCGCTGTCGCTCGCGTGCGGCGGGGGCGGCGGCGCGGGGTCGGCCGAAGGCCCGATCAAAGTCGGCGCCATCTTCGACCTCACCGGCGCCACCTCCGACGTGGGAACGACGTACTCCGAGGGGATCCGCGCCTACGTCGACTGGCTCAACCAGAGCGGTGGGCTCGAAGGCCGCCCGGTCCGGCTGGTGTTCCAGGACTACGGCTACAAGGTCGATCTTGCCGAGCAGCTCTACTCCCAGTTCGTGCACGAGGGCGTGGTCGCCTTCATGGGCTGGGGGACGGGCGACACCGAGGCACTGCGCGGCCGGGTCGCGGACGACCGGATGCCGTTCGCGTCGGCCTCGTTCTCGCACGTTCTCGGCGACCCCGACCAGGCGCCGTACAACTTCCTGCTCGGCACCAGCTACAGCGATCAGCTCGTGATCCTGCTCGACTGGATCGCCGAGAACGATCAGGGCGGCACGCCTGTCGTCGCGCTGATGCATCACGCCAGCCCCTTCGGTCTGTCGCCCTACGAGCAGGGCGGGCGCGACCACGCTGCGAGCAAGGGCATCCGGTTGGTCGCGCACGAGATGTCCCGCGGCTCGACCGACTACACCGCCGAGCTGACCAGGATCCGCGAGTCGGGCGCCCGGTACGTGGTCTTCCAGAACACGTCGGGACCGGCGTCGGTGGCGCTCAAGAACGCGCGCGACCTCGGCCTGGAGGCCACCTACTTCTGCCTCAACTGGTGCACCAACGAGGTGCTGACGCGGCTCGCCGGCGGCGCCGCGGAAGGAGTGATCGGCTCGGTGCTCTACTCGCCGCCCGGCGAAGGAGTGAGCGGGCTCGACGCGGCGGCGGAGTACCTCTCCGCCAAGGGTGGGTCGATCGAGCAGAAGGGCCTTCTCTTCGGTCAGGGCTGGACCATGATGTCGATCATGCTCGAGGGCGTCCGGCGGACGGTGGCGGCGGGCCAGGAGCTCACCGGCGAGAACATCAAGGCTGCGCTGGAGTCGATCCAGGGCTTCGAGACCGGCGGTGTGACGCCACCGATCACCTTCGGACCCGACGACCACCGCGGCATGCGCGGCATGCGGCTGTACCGCGTCGAGGGCGGTGTCTGGCGGCAGTTGACGGACTTCCGCGAGGCCGACTGGTAGACGCGCGCCGCGGCGCGCCGGCTGCCCCGGCAAGCGGCGCCGCTGCGATCGCGGGGGCTGACCCATCTCGAGCATCGGCATGCTCCGCCTCAACAACATCGAGGTCATCTACAACGACGTCATCCTGGTGTTGAAGGGCCTCTCGCTCCAGGTCGAGCAGGGGAGCATCGTCACTCTCCTCGGCACCAACGGCGCCGGAAAGTCGACTACGCTGAAGGCGATCTCGGGCCTGCTCGAGCCCGAGGACGGCGAGGTGACCGACGGCTCGATCGAGCTCGACGGGCAGCGCCTCGATCGCCTCGACGCCGCCGAGATCGTGCGTCGCGGCATCTTTCAGGTGATGGAGGGTCGCCGCGTCTTCGAGCACCTCACCTGCGAGGAGAACCTGATGGCCGGCGCCTACACCCGCCGCGACCGGGCCGGTGTGCGCGGGAGCCTCGATCTCGTCTACCGCTACTTCCCCCGCCTGCGCGAGCGGTCACGCCAGCAGGCGGGGTATCTGTCGGGAGGCGAGCAGCAGATGCTCGCGATCGGCCGGGCGCTGATGGCGAGGCCGCGGCTCATGCTGCTCGACGAGCCGTCACTCGGCCTGGCGCCGCTCCTGGTCCACGAGATCTTCTCGATCATCCACCGCATCAACCGGGAGGAGGGCACCACGATCCTCCTGGTCGAACAGAACGCGACGCTCGCGCTCGACATCGCCGACTACGGCTACATCATGGAGGGGGGCAGGGTGGTGCTCGAAGGCAAGCCGGCGGTCCTGGCAGCCAACGAGGACGTCAAGGAGTTCTACCTCGGGCTGACCGAGGTCGGCCACCGCAGGTCCTACCGCGACGTCAAGCACTACAAGCGCCGCAAGCGCTGGTTGTCGTAGCGGGCTAGCGGGCGCTTCGGCCTGCCGGTCTACGGGAAGCTCGGCCGGCGTCGCTTCCAGCGCGATCACGACGAGAGCGAGACGGGGCCAGAAGGATGCGGACCGAAGGAAGAAGTGGTCGGGGCGAGAGGATTCGAACCTCCGACCTCACGGACCCGAACCGTGCACTCTACCAGGCTGAGCTACGCCCCGAACGGTGGCTGCGGGTAGGAAGACGGCCCGCGAGGACACGGAAGGATACTCGCGCCGCTCGACCCAGTCAAGGCGCTCGCCTGCGGCAGATGCTCTTGCTGGGTGTGCTCATGGGTCTCGCCGGTGCGGCCGGGGCACTGGAGCTGCGCTTCGTCACCCAGAACGACTATCTCGCCAAGAACCGCACGCGAGACGATCTCTTCACCTTCGCCGTCGGCTTCGAGCTCGATCGCGGCCCGTACACGATCTCGTTCCACGAGAACGCATTCACCGACCGCGAGGCCGGGACGCGCTTCGACGAGACATTCCTCACCGTTGGGCGTTCGCTGCCTGGGGTCGACCCTTGGGCTCTCTACTTCGAGGCCGGCTTCGTGCACGTGGGGCGAGGCCTCTTCGGACAACGCTTCCAGAACGACTTCCACCGGATCATCGGCGGAGAGGAGCTCGATCTTCGCTACGTCGGGTCGAACCTGCACCCCAGCTTCGAGCTGGTGGCGAAGCGCGCCTTCGCGATCGCAGGTCCGCTCGCTCTGGGGCCGCGCCTCGAGGCCTACAGCGTACCGGGGCTGCGGTCGCACGCGGTGGTGGGCGCGCAGGCGCGCTGGGAGATCAATGCGAGATTGGCGCTCGACGTCGTCACCGGAGGCAGGTGGAGCCGGGTCTCCTTCCATCCGCTCGAGCCGCATCGGGCCGAGCTGGCGCCGATGGCCCGCATTGGTTTCGATCTCGACGACCGGATCTACGTGGCGTGGACGCTCAAC
>DATKDQ010000041.1:0-14047 GCA_035544635.1 Thermoanaerobaculia bacterium | reverse complement strand
TTGGCGTAGACGCGCTGCCGCGCCGTGCGGCGATCCGTCACCGTGACCACCAGGCGCACGTTGGTGCCCGCCGACCAGAACACCCAGTAGTGACCGTTGACCTCGCACCCGTCGAGGACCTTGAGCAGGACCTCCGGGTTCTCCTGGTTGAAGAACCAGAAGATTCCTCCCGACGTGATCCCTAGCGGGTCGAGATCGACGGCGTTGCCGAGCCCGGCCAGGCCTCCCGCCTGCGAGGTGTCGAACGCGATCTCGGCCTGGAAGCGCCCGTCCTCGGGGGCGTCGTCGATGCACAGCACGTGCGGGCCGGGCACGCAGGGCCCGAGGTCGGCCTCCCGTAGGATGGTCGTCGTGAGCTGGAAGGCGCCGCCGCCGATCGCGGCGGTCACGCGCGCGTTCCAGGCGCCGGCCGCCGGGTCGAGGACCTCGCAGAACTCGTAGGTTCCTTCGCGCATCGAGGAGCACTCGACGGTACCCGGGCCCGGTGGTCCGCTGCGGCCGAGCGCGAGATCGAAGTCGTTGAAGAGCAGTCCCTCCTCGGCGTTCAGCCCCACCCGCAGGGCGCGCGCGCCGGCCGGTACCTGAAACGCGAAGTCGGCGGTCTCGCCCTGTGCGAGCTCGCCCGCGCGCAGGACCTGAAGCGCGCCGGGGCCGCCCGCGGCCGGCAGCTCTCCGCACTCGGCGGCACCGACATCGGGTCCGGCCAGAGCGGCGATCTCCGCGAGATTGGAGAACACTTCCGCATCGAACGGCAGGTCGTCGGGCTGGCAGTTGGCGTTCACCCCGCCGGAGCCGATGCCGGCCAGGAGCGGGCCGCTCCCGAAGTCGAAGTACAGCGGGCCGCCCGAGTCTCCCGAGCAGGTGTTGGCGTCGGTGCCCGGCGGCCCCAGGGGCTGGTCGAACTCCCAGCACACGTACTCGTCGCCGGGCACGACGGTGCAGGGCCCGGTGACGATGCCGCCCGCGCGCTTGATCCCGTTGTCGAAGATGCTCTCGGTGGCGAGCCCGAAGCCGACGATCTCGGCGGTGGTTCCGTGCGGCAGCCGCGCCACCGAGTTGAGCGGCGACGGCGTGACGCCCTCCACCGGCTCGCTCAGCCGGAGGACGGCGATGTCGTCGCGGATGCCGAAGCGGAAGGCCGGCTGCACCGCGATCGACTCGACGGAGAAGAACCCGGCGTGCGCCAGGAAGACCTCGAGCTCCGCGGCGTGGGCGAGCGCCGGCCCGCCCGGCTGGCACTCCGCGCCGATCCCGCTGCAGACGCAGTGCGCGGCGGTCAGCACGGTGCTGCACCCCGCGAGCACGGCGCTGCAGAGCTGGAGCCCGGTGGCGCGATCGAGCAGCGCCGCGGCGGCAGGAAAGTCCTGCGTCGGCAGGCCGTTCACGATGCGCGGAACCGGACCGGGAGCGGCAGCGCGCGCCCCAGCGTCGAGCGCCGCCGGGGAGGTCTCGGCCGCCGCGGCCCGAGACGACGCGGGACGAGCCGGCACGGCTGCTCCGAGCGAGAGCGCGAGCAGGAGCACCAGCGGGCGCGCGGCGGCGCGGGTCGGCGGCAGACCTCGGGGTCGGCGGTCTCGGATTGCGGGGTCGGACATGGCGGGTCCCTCCGGGAGTGCGGGCGAGCGGCACATGTTGTCTGCTTGCTCGGGAGATGGCAAGACGGTCGCGTCGCCGCGCCAGCGGGCTGAGCTAACATCCGCGCCCGCACGGGATCACGAGGTGTCGCTGGTGTCGCAACGATCGTCTCCGGGCGCCGGCGCCTATCTCGCGATCCTCTTCGCCGCTCTCTTCTTCTCGACCGGCGGCGCGGCCATCAAGGCGACGGCGCTCGGGAGCTGGCAGGTGGCGAGCCTGCGCTCGGGGGTGGGGGCGATGACGCTCCTGCTCCTGCTGCCGGGAGCGCGGCGCCGCGTCAACCCGCGCATCGTGGTCACGGCGATCGCGCTCGCCTCGACCCTCCTCCTGTTCGTGCACGCCAACAAGCTCACCACGGCGGCGAACACGATCTTCCTGCAGTCGACGGCGCCGCTCTGGATCCTGGTGCTGGCGCCGCGGCTTCTCGGAGAGCGTCCGCGGCGCGCGGACGTGATCTACACCGCGCTCCTCGCCCTCGGCGCCGTCGCGTTCTTCGTCGGAATCCAGGAGCCCTTCTCGACTGCGCCCGACCCGCGGACCGGAAACCTGCTCGCGCTGGTCGCGGGCTTCACCTGGGCGCTCGCGCTGATGGGTCTGCGCTGGGTGCAGTGGGGCGAGCGGGATCCGGCGGGGGCGGCGGGCGCGACGGTGGTGTGGGGCAACGTCCTGGCGTGCCTCGCGGCGCTGCCGGCCGCGCTGCCGATCGAGAGCTTCCGTCCGGTCGACCTCGGCGTCGTCGCCTACCTTGGCGTGTTCCAGATCGGGGCGGCCTACGCGCTCATGACGCGGGCCGTGCGCCGGCTGCGCGCGCTCGAGGTCGCGCTCTTCATGCTGCTCGAGCCGGTGGCGAGCGCGGTGTGGGCGTGGTGGCTCCACGGCGAGCGGCCCGGCCCCTGGGCGCTCGCCGGCGGCGCCCTGATCCTGGGCTCGACCGCGTGGCGGGCGGCGTGGGGGAGCCGACTCACCGCAGCAGCAGCGCGGTGACGCCGAGGGCAGCCACCGCCCAGAGGACGATGGCGCCCACCGGCAGCCGGTACCGGTCGGGGTCGTACCCGGTGCTTCGAAGCTCCTCGCTCGCGCCGCCCTCGACCCAGCTCTGCAGGCTCGCGAAGCCGCGCACCGGATCGCTCGCCACGGCGGCGGCCGCTCGGACGACGGCGGCGCCGGCGCCTTCGAGACGCCGTCCCGCGGTGGCGGCTCCCGCTACCGTCGCGGCGGCGGCGCGGCGCAGCGGACGGCGGTAGATCCAGTCGGTGTCGAGCGTGATCGTCGGCTGGCCGCGAAGCTTGGGTAAGAGCAGAGCGAAGGCGGCGCCGGTGCCGAGCAGGAGCTGCATCGCCGACACCACGTGGTCGAGGGTGTACGGCGCGTAGCCCGCGTCGAAGGGCAGCCGTGCGTAGAGCCAGCCGGGGAAGAGCCCGAGGCCCACGCAGAGCGCCGCCGCGGCGCCCATCGCCGCCAGCATGTTGCGGGGGAGGGGGCGCGGCTCGATGCCGGCGGCCGGCGGGCCGAAGAACGTGAAGTACGGCAGCTTGAGGCCGGTGTGCAGGAAGGTGCCGACGCTCGCCAGGGTGAGCAGGAGCTCGAGCACCGGCCAGCCGCCCACGGCGGCGGCGGAGACCACCATGGACTTGCTGACGAAGCCGTTGAAGAGCGGAGCTCCCGAGATCGAGAGCGCTCCCACCATGTAGAGGACGACCACCGCCTTCATGCGCGGGGCGAGGCCGCCCAGCTCGGTCAGCTTGCGGCGGCCGGTGGCGTGGAGCACGGCGCCCGCCCCCATGAAGAGGAGCGCCTTGTAGAGGATGTGGCAGAAGGCGTGGGCCGCCGCGCCGTTCAGCGCCAGCGCCGTCCCCATGCCGACGCCGGCGACCATGTACCCCACCTGGCTCACGATGTGGTAGGCGAGCAGCCGGCGGATGTCGTTCTCGAGCACCGCGTAGACCACGCCGAAGAGCGCCATCGCGACCCCGGCCCAGATCAGGGGCTCGGCTCCGGGGAAGGTCCGTATCAGGACGTAGACCGCGGTCTTGGTGGTGAAGGCCGACAGGAACACGCTGCCCGTGACCGAGGCCTCGGGGTAGGCGTCGGTGAGCCAGGCGTGGAGCGGGGGAATCGCCGCGTTGATGGCGATGCCGGCGAGGAGCAGCCAGAACGCCGCGCCGGGCGGAACCGGGCCGAGGAGGTCGGTCCCGGTCGCGTGCAGCATGAGGATCCCGGTGAGGAGGAGCGCGCCGGAGGCGAGGTGCACGAACAGGTAGCGGAAGCCGGCCGCGCGCGCTCGGCCGCCGCCGCCGTGCCAGACCACGGCCGTGGACGAGATCGCCATCAGCTCCCAAAACAGGAAGAGGGTGACCCAATCTCCGGCGAGGACGACGCCCAGCGACGCTCCCGCGTACACCGAGGTCGCCGCGTGCTCACCGCCGCGCTCGACGTGCAGGGCGTAGAGCGTGCCCAGGCCGGCCATGACGGCGAGGATCAGCGCGAACAGACGCGACAGCTCGTCCGCCGCGATCAGGCGCAGATCGAAGCCGAGGAGCGTCGCCTGGAGCTCGGCCGGCGCGGGCAGGCCCACCACCGCAGTCAGCGCAGCGATCGCCCCGGCGAGCGCGATCGGGCCGCGTGAGGTCGGACGCACCAGCCCCATGAGCGCCGCCGCGACAAAGAGCGGAAGGGCCGGATGGACCGGCGTCATTCCTCGTCACCGTAGTGGGGCTCCGGCCGCTCCAGGCCGGCGCGCCCCAGAGCCTTCGAGACCACGACGATCACCCAGCAGCCGGCGAGCCCACAGGCGAGGTCGAAGCCGGGCATCGAGTGCCACGGGTAGACCGGATGCGCCGCGTGGCGGAAGGCGAGCTCGAGCGCGACGGTCGCGGCCGCGACCGCGCCGGCGACGGCGATTCCCCACGCCGGCTTCACGACGTTCCTCCGGCGACGACGGCGCGCGCCGCCTGCCACGCCAGCTCGTAGAAGGGAAGGGCCGCGCCGGGCGCGACGCCGATCGCGATCGACGCTGCGGCGGTCACCGCGAGCGGGATCCAGAGCGCCGGCGGGGCCTCGTCGAAGCGGATGCCTCCCGAGCCGCCGAAGAAGGCGCCATGGACGATGGGAAGAAAGTAGGCGGCGTTGAGGAGCCCGCTCGCGACCAGCACGCCGACGAACACGCCGTGCCCCGCGTCGAGCGAGCCGAGCCCGAGCTGCCACTTGCCGACGAAGCCGGCGAGGGCGGGCATCCCGGTCAGGCCCAGCGCCCCGATCGTGAACGCCGCCATGGTGGCGGGCATGGTCCTCCCGATGCCTTCGAGCGCGGGGATCTCGGTCTTTCCGGTGCGCACGTAGATGCTGCCGGCGCAGAAGAAGAGCGTGATCTTGAGCAGGCCGTGGGCCGCCATGTGGAACATCCCGCCGGCCAGGGCCGCCGCGGACCCGAGCCCCGCGCCCAGCACGATGTAGGAGAGCTGACCGACGGTGGAGTAGGCGAGCCGGCGCTTGAGGTTGCTCTCGCCCAGGGCGCGCACCGACGCCACCAGAATGGTGACGGCGGCGGCGGTCGCCAGCACCAGGTCGGCGCCCAGGTCGCGCATCAGATCGACGCCGAACACCCAGCCCACCACCCGGACGCAGGCGAAGGTCCCGGCCTTGACCACCGCCACCGCGTGCAGCAGCGCGCTCACCGGCGTGGGCGCCACCATCGCGGCCGGGAGCCAGGCGTGGAGCGGCATCAGCGCCGCCTTCACGCCGCAGCCGATCATGAACAGCACGAACAGGACCCACAGCGCCGGGTCGGACGCCGTGCCGGCGAGGAAGCCGCCGGGCCGAAGGTCCGCGCCCGGCGCCAGCACGGCGGTCGCGACGATGGCGAGCAGCAGCACCTGTCCGGCGCCCAGCGTGTACGCCAGGTACTTGCGCGCCGCCGTGATCGCCTCCGGCGTTCGCTTGTGCGCCACCAGCGGATAGGTCGCGAGCGTGAGCACCTCGTAGAAGATGAAGAGCGTGATGAGGTTCGCCGCCAGCGCGATCCCCACCGCGGCGGCGACGCACAGCGCGAAGCACGCGTAGTAGCTGGTCTGGTGCCGCTCCCGCGTGGCGCGCAGGTAGCCCACGTTGTAGAGCGCGGTGAGCACCCACAGCCCGGAGGCGAGGAGCGCGAAGAGCATGCCGAAGGCGTCGGCGGTGAGGCCGAGACGGAAGCCGGGCGCGAGCGTGATCAGCGCGGTGGCCGGCTCGCTTCCGGCGAGCACCTCGGGCACCATCGAGGCCAGGACGGCGCAGGTCGCAATCGGCGCGAGGAAGCTCGCCCCTTCGCGCAGCCGCGGGCGGTCTCCGAAGAGGAGCGTCAGCGCGGCCGCTGCGGCTGGGACGGCGACCGCGATCGCCGGCCGGAGGTCGAGGCCCTCCATGTCAACGCCCCATGCCGGCGAGAGCGGGACGGAGCACGCTCTCGACCAGTGCCTGGTTGAAGACTCCGAGCCCGAGGACGACGAGAGCGAGCAGGAGGACCGGCAGCAGCATCGAGCGCGGCGCTTCGCCCGCTCGAGCCGCGAGCGACGCCACGCTGGGCGGCGGCGGTGTCGCGGCCTGCTCCGGCGAACGGAAGTAGGCGCGCTCGAGCACGCGGAACAGATAGACGGCGGTGAGCAGGCTGCCGGCGAGGATCGCCGCCACGTAGAGCGTCGCTCCCTGCTCGAGAGCTCCCAGGATCAGGTACCACTTGCTGAAGAAGCCGCCGGCGGGCGGAAGCCCGATCATCGAGAGCGCGGCGATCGCGAACGCCGCCATGGTGAGCGGGAGACGCCGCGCGATCCCGGCGCAGCCGGCCAGGCGCGCGGTCCCGGTCTGAAGCAGCAGGTTCCCCGCCGCCATGAACAGGCACGCCTTGAGCACCGCGTGGTTCACCACGTGAAGCAACGCCCCGGTGAGCGCCGTCGCGTTGCCGAGGCCGAGCCCGAGGACGATGTAGCCCATCTGCGCCACGCTGGAGTAGGCGAGCATCCGGCGCAGGTCGTCCTGGGCCACCGCCATCACCGAGGCGGCGACGATGCCGATGGCCGCGGCGGCAGCCAGCAGGTCGAGGGCGCGGCCGGTGGCGCCAGGCGCCTCGATCACGAAGAAGAGGAAGCGCAAGAGGACGTAGGCGCCGACCTTGCTGACCACCGACGCGACGAAGCTGACCATCGCCGTCGGCGCGTAGGTGTAGGCATCCGGCAGCCAGCCGTGGAGCGGAAAGATGGCGATCTTGATGGCGAGGCCGACCACGATCAGCGCCAGCGCCGTGGCCACGACTCCCGGGTCGGCCGCCGGCAGCCGCGCGGCCAGATCGGCGAGGTTGAGGGTGCCGGTGACCGCGTACAGATGGCCGATGCCGAGCAGGTAGAAGGCGGCCGCGATGGTCCCCAGGAGGAGATAGCGGAACACCGCCACGGCGGCGCGGTCGCCGCCGCCGGCGAGCAGCGCGTACGCGCCGAGCGCCGACATCTCGAGGAAGACGTAGAGGTTGAAGGCGTCGCCGGTGACCACGATGCCGAGCAGACCCGCCGTCAGCAGCAGATAGAGCGCGTGATGCACGCCGGTCGCGAAGCCGGTGGCGCCTCCGAGCCGGCGGGCGGCGTGGATCGCCGTCACCAGAGCCATGAACGACACCAGGACGGCCATGCCGCCGCCCAGCGGGTCGACCACGTACTCGATGCCCCACGGCGGCGCCCAACCGCCGAGCTCGTAGCGCCAGGGGCCGCCCTCGAGCGCGACGCCGAGAGCGGCGAGCGCCGACAGCTGCGCCAGCAGCAGCACGCCGAGGGTGAGGCCGCGCAGGACGCGCTCCGAGACCAGGCCGACCACCGGCGCGAGCACCGCCCCGGCCAGCGGCAGCACGACGATCAGGATGGGAAGATGCGCCGTCACTCGCGCATCCTCCGCAGCAGCTCGGCCTCCTCCAGCGTGTCGTACGCGCGGTGAATGCGCAGCAGGAGGGCGAGCCCGAGGCCGGTGGTCGAGACGCCCACCACGATCGCCGTGAGCATCAGCGCGTGGGGGAGCGGGTTGACGTAGTCGCGCGCGAGCGGCGTCGCCTCCTTCCCGGTGATCGGAGGCCCGGCGCCGGACTTCGCCGCCAGCGCGACGAAGAACACGATGACCGCGACCTGCAGGAAGCTCATGGCGATCAGCTTCCAGACCAGGTTGCTCCGCGCCAGCATCCCGTAGAGGCCGACCAGGAGCAGCAGGATCGCGATCACGTAGTCGGCGTGCGGCATCAGTCCACCGAGTCCGGATCCCACGCCATCAGCGCGTCGAAGATCACCACCATGATGCCGGTCACCACCAGCCCCACCCCCACCTCGATGCCGAAGGAGCCGGCGGCGCGCACCTGATGCGGCGCGAGCCCCAGCGGCAGCGCGCCGTAGTCGAGGAAGCTGCCGCCGAAGACCAGGCTCGAGAGGCCGATGCCGGTGTAGAGGAGGAGCCCGATCGAGGCGAGACCGAGGCTCGCCGCCGGCCCGAGCCCCCAGCGCGCGTCGCCGCCGTGGACCAGGCGCAGCAGGATCAGCGAGCCCGCCAGGATGACTCCGCCCTGGAACCCGCCTCCCGGGCTGTAGTGCCCGTGCGCGACAACGTAGGCCGCGAACAGGAGGATGAAGGGGATGAGCAGCCGCACCGCGGTGTCGAGCAGCGGGCTGCCGAAGGGGAAGTTCACGACGGCTCCTCGCGGCGGCGCCGCTCGCCCTCGGCCAGGACCAGGAGGCACGCCAGCCCCGCGGTGAAGATCACCACCGTCTCGCCGAGAGTGTCGTGGGAGCGGTAGTCGGCGAGCACCGCGGTGACCAGGTTGGGGGCGCCGGTCTCCTCGCGCCCGTCCTCCTGGTAGCGCGGCGAGACGTGACGCGACGCCGGGGAGGTGGGATCGCCCACCGGCGGCAGGTGGTCCACGCTCCGCAGCAGGCTGGCGGCGGCGAGGCCGAAGACGAGGGCGACGGCGACCGCCGGCCGGCGCCGGACGCGGCGCTTCAGATCGCGGTGCACGCCCCGCTCGGTCCGGAAGATCACGGTCACGAACAGCACCGTGGTGATGGCGGCGCCGACCGCCGCCTCGGTGAACGCGACGTCGAGAGCTCCCAGCGAGGCGAACAGCATCGCCGCGAAGAGGCTGAAGGCGCCGAAAATGACGATCGCCGCCGTGAGATCCCTCACCCACAGCACGGCCACCGCGGAGACCAGCACCAAGAGCAGGAAGAAGGTGTCGAGGGGCGTGATCATGCGCCGCCTCCTTCCCGCTCGGGACGGCGCCACGGATCGAGCCCGCTCTTCTGGGCGGCCCGTCCGAGGGCATGGATCGCGGTCGGATTCGCGAGACCCACGAACACCAGCACCAGGAGCATCTTGAGCACGAGCTGCGGTGTCTCCTGCTGCACGGCGAGGCCGACCACCATGAGGCCGACGCCCAACGTGTCGCACGACCCCAGCGCGTGGAGCCGGGTATAGAAATCCGGCAGCCGCAGGACCCCCACGGCGCCCGCCAGAATGAACAGGAGCCCCGCCAGGAGGAGCGCGTCGCCGGCGACGTCGAGCAGCGTGCGCGTCATCGCCGCTCCTCGCCGCCGCCGCGGCCCTCGAAGTACTTGGCCAGGGCCAGGAACCCCAGGAAGCTGATCAACCCGTACGAGAGCGCGATGTCCAGGAAGACGTCGAGATGCCCGGTCGAAGCGCCCATGAGCAGCAGCAGCACGATGGTCTTGGTGCCCAGGAGGCCGATGCCGGTCAGGCGATCGAACAGCGTCGGCCCGTGGAGCACGCGATAGAGCGAGAGCGTGGTCGCGAGGGCCAGCGCGGCGAGGATGACGACGAGAAACGGTCTCACTGGATCCTCCTCTCGCTGCGCGCGAAGATGCGGCGCACGCGGGACACCATCGGGGCCTCGGCGCCGGCGGCGAGGCCCCGGGCACTCCTCTCGGTGAGGGCGTGGACCAGGAAGTCGCGACCCTCGACGTCGAGGGTCACCGTGCCGGGAGTCAGCGTGATCGAGGTGGCGAGTGTCAGCCGGGCGAGCGGCTGCGGGAGCTCGGCGCGCAGCCTTACCAGGCGGGGATCGATCGGCAGGCGAGGGTGCACGACGACCCACGCCACCCGCAGGCTGCTGATCACGATCTGCAGGATGAGCCATGGCACGAAGGAGACGAAGCGCCCGGCGATCGCCTGCGTCACCGGCTCGGTCACGCCCGGACCGATCGCAGGAGGCAGTGCCAGGAGCGACCGCGTCGCCATCGCCACGGCGGCGGCGACCACGGCGCCCATGCCCAGGTGGAGCGCGTCGAGCTTGCCCGACAGGAGCACCCAGAGCACGAACAGGACCAGGGCCCAGAGCACGGTGTTCCTCGCCGGCACGATGTCTCCTTCCTGCCTTCCGGGAGGCGAGGGTCAGCGATGGCCGTCATCGGAGCCGTCGCGTAGCACGAGCTTGAGCAGGTCGTGCCGGGTCAGCATTCCGACCGCGCGGTCGCCGCGCGCGACCAGCAGGCAGTGGCCCCGCTCGAGCCTCGGCAGCGCTTCCGAGAGGCGTGCTTCCTCGCTGATCACGCCGGTGTCGGGGGAGACCATGACCTCGCGCGCCGCCTTGTTGCGCGCGACGGCGTACTCTTGCTCCAGGGTGTGCGGGCTCACCCATTCACCGAAGAGCTGCGGAGCCACCTCGGTCGAGAACGGAAGGATGCGCTCCTTGGGCTGGAACTCCTCCTCGCGGATCACGCCGACCAGCCGGCTGTCGTCGTCGACCACCCCCACGCAGCTCACCTGGTGCTCGAGCATGGCGCTGACGACGCGTTCGAGGGGGTCGTCCTGACTGACCAGCAGCGCGAGCTCCTGCATGATCTCCTTGACCTTGACCGCCATCCGTTTCCTCCTGTCGGCCCTCGCGGATCGACGTCAGGGTCCAAGGCAATGGTGGTGCCAGCGGCGCGAACGCCGTGCAGCGTGGTGTTGGCGCGCGAGCGCGGCGCCGCGGCGCCGGGCGCCGCGAAAAATTCCCCACCAGGTGGGGAATCCTCCCTACGAGCCGGGTTCGCGAGCGGAGAGGCCGAACTTCTCGATGCGATAGCGGATCTGATCGCGATTCATGCCGAGCAGAGCGGCGGCGCGGGTCTGGTTACCGCCGGTGCGGTGCAGCGCCTGCGCCACCAGATCGCGCTCGAGGGAGTCGAAGTCGATTCCCTCGGGCGGCAGCGCGAAGGCGCCGTCTCCGCGCGCGGCGCCCGACAGCGGGGCGAGATCCGCGAGCTCCAGCACGTCGCCTTCGGCCAGCAGCACGGCGCGCTCGATCACGTTGCGCAGCTCGCGGACGTTTCCCGGCCACGAATGCGCGTCGAGGGCCTCCGCGGCGGCCGGCGAGAGGGCGCGCACGCTGCGCCGGAACTCGCGATTGAAGCAGTCGATGTAGTAGCGGGCAAGCAGCGCCGTGTCGCCGAGGCGGGCGCGGAGCGGCGGCAGGGCCACCGGCAGGACGCTCAGCCGGTAGTAGAGGTCCTGGCGGAAGCGTCCCTCCCGGACCTCCTGCTCGAGGTCGCGGTTGGTGGCGGCCACCACCCGGACGTCGAGCGCGATGTCCTCGGTGCCGCCCACGCGCTTGAGCCTCTTCTCCTCCAGGAAGCGGAGCAGCTTGGCCTGGAGGCCGGGGCTCATCTCTCCGATCTCGTCGAGAAAGACGGTGCCGCGGTCGGCCAGCTCGAGCAGCCCCTTCTTGCGCGTCCGCGCGTCGGTGAAGGCGCCGCGCTCGTGACCGAAGAGCTCGCTCTCGAGCAGCGCCTCCGGCACGGCGGAGCAGATGATGTGCATGAACGGCCCGGCCGCGCGCTCGCTGTTGTAGTGGACCACCTTCGCGATCAGATCCTTGCCGGTACCGCTCTCTCCGGTCAGGAGCACGGTGGACGCCGCGGGGCTCGCCGTGATCTTGCGCAGCAGCGCCTTCACCTCCTCGAGAGCGGGCGAGGCGCCTATGATGTACTCGAACGAATAGGGCTCGGACTCCCGCGCGCGCAGCGCCCGAACCTCGCGCCGCAGCGCCGTCGTCTCCAGCGCCTTCTCGACCAGCAGCATCAGCTCGTCCATCTCGAACGGCTTGTTGACGTAGTGATAGGCGCCCTCCTTGATCGCCTCGACCGCGCTCTCGATCGTCGAGTAGGCGGTCATCAGGATGACCAGGGTGTCGGGGCTGGAATGGCGCAGACGTTGCAGCAGGGCGAGGCCGTCGCCGTCCGGCAGGCGGACGTCGAGCAGCACGAGATCGACCGACTCCTCGTCGCAGAGCCGGCCGGCCTCGCCGCCGGTGGCGGCGTCGAGAACGCGGTACCCCTCCGCCTCGAGCCGCTGGCGGACGGACCAGCGGAGCAGGTCCTCGTCGTCGACGACCAGCAATGTGGAAGAAGACGCCATGGCCCGATCTTAATCTCCGCTGGCCCGCGCTCCACCTTCCGGGGCGCGCGGCCGGCGGCGCGGTGACCGCCGCCGAGGTCCGGCCGGCCGGCGAGGCGATGTCAGTCGAGGAGCAGCCGCTCGGCAGCGCCCGCGCCAGGGCCTGGCTCACGCTCGCCGTGCTCGCGGTGGCGGGATTGACGTTCGCCGCCGATCTCCAGCTTACGCTCGGAGCTTCCGCCGCGCCGCTCTACGAGATCGCGGTGCTGCTGGCGCTGTGGTCTCCCCGGCGCTGGTTCGCGGTCGAGGTGGCGGGGCTGGTCAGTCTCTTGATCTTCGCCGAGGGGGTGCTGCGGGCGCAGAGCCCCGAGGGGTCCACGGCGTTCAACCGCGCCATGATGCTGCTCGCGGTGTGGTCCACCGCCGTCCTGATGGTCCTCTACAAGCGCGCCGAGCACGCTCTGCGCGAGCGGCAGCGCGAGGCGCAGAACTACCTGGACATCGCCGCGGTGGCGATCGTCGCCACCGGCCGCGACGGCCGCGTGACGCTGATCAATCGCAGGGGGTGCGAGATCCTCGGCCTGTCCGCGGCCGAGGTCCTGGGACGTCTGTGGATCGAGGACTTCCTGGCCCCGGAGTATCGCGAGCAGGGCGCGGCGACGCTCCAGAGACTCCTCGGCGGACGCGCCGAGCCCGGCCTCTACGATGAGCTGCCCATCGTCACCGCCTCCGGGGAGCGGCGGACGATCGCCTGGCGCAGCGCGGTCACGCGGGACGAGGTGGGACGGGTGACCGGAGTGCTCAGCTCGGGGGAGGACATCACCGAGCGCCGGCGCGCGGAGGAGGCCGCTCGTGCCCAGCAGGCGCTGGCGCGGGTGGGTCAGATGGCGGCGGTGGTGGCGCACGAGGTGCGCAACCCCCTCGCCGGCATCCGCGGGGCGACCCAGGTGCTGAGCGAGCGGCTGGGTGGAGGCGCCGCGGAGCGCGAGGTGGTGAGGGCGGTGCTCGATCGCATCGACGCGCTCACCGAGATCACCGACGAGCTGCTGCTCTTCGCCCGCCCCCGCCCGCTACGCTCGTCGCAGGTGGCGCTGCGGCGGGTGCTCGACGAGGCCGTGCTGCTGATCGCGACCAGCCGGGAGCATGCGGGGGTCGCGATCGAGATCGAAGGGCGGGACGTCCTGCTGGTCGCCGATGCCCGGCTCCTCAAGAACGTGTTCTTCAACCTGTTCCTCAACGCGGCGCAGGCGATGGACGGCCGGGGCACGGTGCGGATCACGATCGGTATGGTCGGACGTCGCGTGAGCGTCAGCGTCGCCGATCAGGGACCCGGCATCCGTCCGGAGTGGCGGGACCACATCTTCGAGCCCTTCTTCACCACCCGGCACCGGGGCACCGGTCTCGGCCTGGCGATCGTCAAGCGTGACGTCGAGCAGCACGGCGGAGCGATCGACGTGGCCTGCCCGGCGGGCGGCGGCACGGTGGTGACCGTCACCTTGCCCGTCGACGGTGCCCGCGACTGAGCTGACGGAGGAAATGCTACTCAGCATTTCCGGAGCTAGGAGTGTGTCCGAGTAACTGCGTCCCATCAGTGCGGGGCGCGAAGCGCCAGCGCCGTCCTCGGCGCCAAAGAGCAACTAGCCGGAGGAACGTGCTATCAGCACGTTCCGGAGGCTAGCTGGATCGCGGCGGGGCGTCGTCGTCCGCGATGTCCATCACCAGGTCGCCCACCCGCAGCTCGCCCATGCGGGTCTGGCCGCCGCGCTCGAGGAAGCGCTTCATCAGGCGCTGCGCCTTTGGAAACCGCAGCGTCTGCTGGAACAGGTAGGCCTCCTCGCGCAACCCCTCCTCGATCGGCATGCGCTCGGCGTTGAGCACTGATTGCTTGGCGAGCGCCACCGCCTCGGGCGGGAAGCTCGCGATGCGGCGGGCGAGGCGATCGACGAAGTCGTCCAGATCGTCCGGCTGGAGCGCACGGTTGAAGTAACCCCAGCGCTCCGCGGTCGCGGCGTCGAGGTCG
>DATKDQ010000040.1:0-4254 GCA_035544635.1 Thermoanaerobaculia bacterium | reverse complement strand
GCGGCTCGCCCGGCGCGCGGCCGCTCAGGTGCCGCGAGTAGTTCTCGATCCCCTGGCAGTAGCCCAGCTCCTTGAGCATCTCGAGATCGAAGCGCGCGCGCTGCTCGAGCCGCTGCGCCTCGAGGAGCTGTCCGCTCCGGTAGAGCTCGAGCAGGCGCTCCTCCAGCTCGCGCTCGATCCCGACGATCGCCCGCTCCATGCGGTCACGCGGCGTCACGTAGTGGCTCTGCGGGTAGACCGGGACCTGGTCGAGCTGCTCGAGGGCGGTGCCGGTCAGGGGATCGAAGCGCTGCAGCCGCTCGATCTCGTCGCCGAAGTACTCGATACGGATGCCGCGCTCGTCGTAGGACGGCAGCACCTCGAGCACGTCACCGCGCAGGCGGAACGATCCGGGGTAAAGATCGAGGTGGGTGCGCTTGTACTGCATCTCGGCGAGGCGGCGAAGCGCCTCCTCGGGCCCGCTCTCGTCGCCGAGGCGGAAGAAGTGCAGCATGCCGTAGAAGGCGTCCGGCGAGCCCAGGCCGTAGATGCACGACACCGACGCCACGATGAGCACGTCGCGGCGCTCGAACAGGGACGTGGTGGCGCGCAGACGCAGGCGCTCGATGTCCTCGTTGATCGAGGTCTCCTTCTCGATGTAGGTGTCGGTCTGCGGGACGTAGGCTTCGGGCTGGTAGTAGTCGTAGTAGGAGACGAAGTACTCGACCGCGTTCGACGGGAAGAACCCGCGGAACTCCTGGAAGAGCTGGGCGGCGAGCGTCTTATTGTGGGAGAGAACGAGGGTCGGGCGTTGCAGTGCCTCGACCACCTTGGCGATGGTGAACGTCTTGCCCGATCCTGTGACACCGAGCAGCACCTGCTCCCGGTCGCCGGCGCGGGCGCGCTCGATCAGCGCAGCGATGGCCTGCGGCTGATCGCCTTGGGGCTCGAAGCTCGACTGGATGCGGAACTGCGTCACGCGGTGCTCGTTGGCGGGAGAGGTCGTCGGGTGCCTCGACCCGGCATCGCGCTCCCGTCAGGCGCGAGTGCCTGCCGCACCGATCGGGACCGCGGCCGGCCGGCGGCCGGCCCGGGAGCGTCGAAGCACGGTCATCACCGCCGGGCTGGCGTCGCCCCGCGACGTGCCGCGGAACCGCCGCCGCGCGGGCTCCGTCGGCGGACCTATAATGCTACAGGCGGCGGTGAGACCAGCGGCACGGGATTCAGCCCTCCCTTTCGCACTCGACCATGGCGACTCCCCCCTCCCGCAAGCTCCGGCGCACGGGATCCGACCGCCCGCGCGAGCTGCTCGACTTCGTTCTGGAGTCGCCGCCGGTGACGCGCCTGCGCAGAGCGGCGCGCCATTCCCCGGTCCTGAGCCGGCTCGCGGCCGCGGTCCCGCCGAGCCGCGCGCGCGACGTTCGCCGCCGCCTGCTCCAGCTCGCCCTGGTGCTCGCGCTGGGAGCGCTGGCCGGCGTCGGCGTGGCCGCGGTCATCCACATCCCGTCCGTCGACGCGCTCGGCGAGTTCGCGCCCAGCCTCATCACCGAGGTCCGTGCCGCCGACGGCTCCGTGTTCAAGACCTACGCCCACGAGCGCCGCATGCTGCTCGAGGAGGGCGAGGTCCCCGCGACCCTGCGCAACGTGCTGCTCGCCGCCGAGGACAAGAACTTCTACCGTCACGGCGGTCTCGACCTCGCCGCCATCGTCCGCTCGTCCCTGATCGACCTGCGCGAGGGGCGCCTCGCCACCGGGGCTTCCACCATCACGATGCAGCTCGCGCGCACGTACTTTCAGCTCAACCGCGAGAAGTGGTGGCGACGCAAGATCGAGGAGGCGCTGCTCACGGTCGAGCTCGAGAAGCGACTCAGCAAGGAGCAGATCCTCACGCTCTACTGCAACGTCCAGAACCTCGGCGAGGGCCGCTATGGGTTCAAGGCGGCGAGCCGCTACTACTTCGGCAAGGACGTGGGCGACCTCGGCGTAGCGGAGGCTGCCACCCTCACGGCCATTCTCCCGGCGCCCAGCCGGCTGAGCCCCTATCGCCGGCCCGACGAGGTGACCCAACGCCGCAACGTGATCCTGGGCCGTGTCCTGCGCGAGGGGATGATCACCCGCGAGGAGTACGAGGTGGCGGCGGCCGCGCCGCTCGGCCTGGTCCAGCGCGAGCGCCGTCCCGAGCCGGGTCGCCACCTCGCGGAGGAGGTGCGCCGGCACCTCGAGGCCGAGTACGGCGTCGAGAGCATCTACGCGCGCGGCCTCCAGGTCCACACCACGCTCGACCTCGCGATGCAGCGCGCCGCCGAGCGCGTGGTGCGCGACGGCCTGGCCGAGCTCGATCGCCGCAAGGGTTGGCGCGCCGCCACCTACCGCCTCGAGGAGGTTGATCCGGCGGTGGCGACCCTGCCGTCATGGCCGGAGGGTACCGCGCGGAGCGGCGAGTGGTACGAGGGCATCGTGCTCGAGGTCGGCTCGGAGCGGGCGGCGATCCGCGTCGCCGGCGAGGTGTTCGCGCTCGACCGCGCGGGAGTGAAGTGGACCGGCGCCGGCAGCCTGCGGCGGCTCCTCGAGCCGGGCGACGTCGCGTGGTTCGAGGTGCTGCCGGACGACCAGGAGGAGAAGGCAGGTGCAGGCGGCGGCGGGACAGCGGGCGAGCCCGGCGAGCGCCGTCGGCGCGTGGCGCTGCGCCAGGAGCCCGAGATGGAGGCGGCGCTGGTCCTGCTCGAGTCCTCGACCGGCGCGGTGCGCGCCATGGTCGGAGGGTGGGACTTCGGGCGCAGCCAGTTCAACCGCGCCACCCAGGCCAGGCGCCAGGTGGGATCGGCGTTCAAGCCCCTGGTCTACGGAGCGGCGATCGAGGCCGGCTACACGCCCGCCGACACGCTGTTCGACGCGCCGGTGATCTTCCCGGGCGCGACCCGCGTCCTCGACTACAGCCCGCGCAACTACAAGCGCAGGTATCTGGGCATCCTCACGCTGCGCCGGGCCCTCGAGGACTCGATCAACGTCACCGCGACCAAGCTGCTCGACCTGGTCGGCGTCGAGCGGGTGATCGAGTTCGCTCAGCGCTGCGGGATCACCTCTCCCCTGCCGCCGTACCCGAGCCTTGCGCTGGGCACCGCCGACCTGATTCCGGTGGAGCTCGCGAGCGCGTTCGCGACCCTCGGGAACCAGGGCATGCGCATCGAGCCCTACTTCATCGAGTACATCACCACCCGCGACGGTACCGTGCTCGAGGAGCACGCACCGCGCGCGAGCCAGGTGGTCTCACCCGAGGTCGCGTACGTGCTCACTCATATGCTGCGCGGCGTGATCCAGCGCGGTACCGGGGGGAGCGCCGCCAGCCTCGGCCTCGACCTGGCCGGCAAGACCGGGACCACCGACTCCTACACCGACGCTTGGTTCGTCGGCTACACGCCGCGCTACACCCTGCTGGTGTGGGTCGGATACGACCAGAAGCGCTACCTCGGGCGTGGCATGACCGGCGCGGTGGCGGCGCTGCCGATGTGGCGGGCGATGCTCGCCCGCGGCGTCGAGCAGGGCTGGATCGACGCGGACGCCCGATTCGCGCGTCCGCCGGGCGTGACCATGCGCCGCGTCGAGTACTACACCGGCCTGCTCGCCGCGGAAGGGTCGGAGAGAACGATCGAGGAGGCCTTCGTCGAGGGCACCGAGCCGGCACAGGCCTGGGATCGGAGCTGGTCGGCGGTGATCGCGCTGCCCTGGTACCAGCAGCGCCCGTTCTACGGCGCGCCCAAGGTGGGCGAGCGCATGCCCGAGGACATTGACGATTGGGGCCGAGTGCTCGAGCGCTGGCGGAGCATGGACGACGACGAGGGCGCGGACCACGCCGTCGAGCCCGAGCCCACGGCGTAGCCTCCGGAACGTGCTGAGTAGCACGTTCCTCCGGCTGGTTGTTGTCTGGCGCCGAGGACGGCGCTGGCGCTTCGCGCCCCGCGTGGATGGACTTCCTCGCCCTACACCGGCTTTCGGGCGATGACCGCGTAGTCCTGAAAGCCGTACAGCGTTTCGTCGATCCGGTCGCGCAGGAGGTTGACGCGGTGCGCGAGCTCGCGGCCGGTCCGGTCCAGCCCCGCCAGGTCGATCTCGGGGAGGCGCTCCGCGGCAGGAAACGGATGGAGCCAGCGGATCTCGACCGGATCGAAGCCGGCCTGCTCGCACGACAGCCGGAGCGCGTCGGGATGCAGTGGACGGCGGTGCGTCGGGTCGCGCCAGAAGTGGCTCGCCGCCACCACGATCGAGAGGGGGTTGGGG
>DATKDQ010000039.1:0-9188 GCA_035544635.1 Thermoanaerobaculia bacterium | reverse complement strand
GAGATAGTCCTCCATGGCTCGGCGGATGAGCGCGGCCACCGGCCGACCGGTGCGCGCGGCCAGCGACTTGAGCTCCTCGTACGTCTCCTCGGCGACGTGTACAGATATCGGTTTCATATATCTACCATACCCGGCCCGTGGTGGGTACGTCAATCCGCTCCGGCGGAGTCCCGTCTGTAACGATTTCTGCGGGTCAAGGCTTCTAGTGCGATGTTATCCCGGGCGGCCGGGCGCGGAGGCGTGCGGCCTTCCGGCAGGATTTGGACCCAAAGCGGCGTGACATGATCGGCGCGCCCCGTTCGCCGGCGCCCGTTCTCCGCGAGGTACCAAGACATCGCCGGTTACGCGCATCCCGAGAACCTGGTCGGATCGCGGAAGGGCGCGAGCTCACCACCGACGCGCCGAGCGTCCCGCGCGCGAGCTACCGGGCGCGTCCGCCCGATCCGGCGCTGCGCGCTCTGCTCGATGAGGTCCGGAAGCGGAGCGCCGAGCCCGGGTGGGGGCTCGTCGACGTGCGCTCTCCGGACGAGTACTCGGGCAGGATCCTCGCGCCTCCGGGCCTTCCGGAGACCTGCCAGCGCGGCGGGCACATCCCCGGCGCCAGGAACGTGCCCTGGAACGAGAACTGCAACCCCGACGGCACGACGGTTCGTGGACGGAGTGGGGGAACCTGGTCGGGGCGCCGGTCGCGATTGGGCCCGAGCCCTAAGTTGAAGACCTTCGATCGTGCGCTAGCGGTGGCGTTCGCTGCGTGTTGATGCAGACGGACCTGCTTCGGCTCAGGGCAACGGCGGAACGGCAAAGCATGGTTCGGGCGTGACCGGGTCGAGTACGAGACCGGGGCCGCCGCGCTCGCGGGAACGGCGGGCGATTGCCGATGCGCCGGGTGTGCGCTCCGCGCTCCTCCTGGCGAGCGACCTCCTCCGGCGCCTCTGCCTGACGAGGCCCGTCCAGCAGGCCGCGGCGCCACTCCTCGCGGGTCACCGCGGTCGCGGCGCCTGCCTCCTCTACCATCGTCTGCACGCTGCCGCTCACGGAGCGGCCGAGTGGGGCAACGCGGCGCTGTCGGTGAGCACGGCCGACTTCGAGCGTCAGATCCACTGGCTGGCCCGGCACCGCCGCTGCCTCCCGCTCGACGAAGCCATCACCCTCCTGCTCGCCGGTCGCCTTCCCGATGGCGCCGCCGTCGTCACGTTCGACGACGGCTACCGCGACAATCTCGAGCTCGCGCTGCCGATTCTCGAGAGGCACGGTGTTCCGGCCGGCGTCTTCGTCGCGACCGGTCTCCTCGATGCCGCCACCGACCCCTGGTGGCTGGAGCTCGAGAGCCTCCTCGCCGGCCTGGGCTCGGTCGAGGTCGAGCTCGACGGGTGGCCCCGCAGATGGCGGCTGCGCTCTGCGAACCAGCGCCGCCGCGCGTTCGAGGAGATCACCGCCTGGGGCCGCTGTGTTCGCCCGCAGGAGGTGGAACGGCTCCTGGACCGCATCCGCGCGCAGGCGCGACCGGCGCCCCGAGCGGCGAACCCGATGCTCACCTGGGAGCAGTTGGCTCGGTTCGCCCAGCATCCTCTGATCACCGTCGGCGCGCACACCGTCTCGCACCCGCCGCTCTCGGCTCTACCGCCGGACGACGCGCGCAGGGAGATCGCGGAGTCGAAGCTCCTGCTCGAGAGTCGCGCCGCAGCCCGGGTGGAGCACTTCGCCTATCCCTTCGGCGGCCGGGCGCAGCTCGGCCTACGCGAATCGGAGCTGGCGGCCGCGGCGGGCTTCCGGTCGGCCTTCACCGCACTCGAGGGGCACCTGCACGGCGAGCACGCGCGATACCCGCAGCTGCTCCCGCGCTTCCCGATCGTCGATCGGGACGGGCTGTTGGGACTACGGTTCAAGCTCAGCGGCTGGCGAGCGTTGCTCAAGAATCGCGGCGCTCGGCTGGTCACGGTCTGAAACCGATAGCCGAACACCGCTCACACCGCTGCGCTCTCGCTCGCCGCCATCGCCCTCGGCGCGTGCCGCACGGGTTTCGCCGGGAACGCGGCGAGAAACGCCTGGAGCGCGGTCGGTCCGCCGCAGACGTAGACGGCGTCGCCCTCGACGAACGTGAATGCGGGCTCGAGCGCGACGATCACCTCGTCACCACGCTCGATCGCGACGATCGAGGCGCCGGTCCGCTCGCGCACGGCGAGCTCGGCGGGGTGGTGGCCGACCAGGCTCTCGCTCGAGACCTTGAGCACCTCGAGCGCGGGATGGATGAGGATCGACTCCCGCCCCAGGAGGCGCCCCGCGAGGAGCTGCGCCGAGACCTGGCTGATCGAGAGCGCGTAGTCGGCCCCGGCGCGGCGGATGCGCTCGACGCTCTCGGAGTGGTCGACGCGCGCGAGGATCGGCACGTAGGGTGCGTGCTGCGCGATCGCGAGCGCGGCGAGGAGCGCCGCGCCGTCGCCGCCCATGGCGAGGATCACGGCGCGCGCGTCGCTCACCACGCCGGACTCGAGCACGCGCGGGTCGGTGATCGCGCCCTGGATGTCGACCCCCTCGCCGCCCCGCGGGTCGATGGTGAGGACCGGCTCGCCGGCTCCGCGCAGGATCTGCGTCACGGTGCGGCCGACCTCGCCGTATCCGACCACCAGGAACTTGCGCTCGCCGTGGCCGGCCCCCTCGGCACCGTGCCGGGCGCCGCCGCCGGCCCGTGAGCCGGCGAGCTGCGCGCAGGTCTCCTGAAACCGCGTCACGCTCTCGTGTGAGCCGGCCACGACCAGGATGGTCTGCGGGTCGACGATGTCGTCGGCGTCGACCGGCGCGTGGAGCTCGCCGTAGCGCCAGAGGCCGATGACGTTGATGCCGTGGTGGCGCCCGACGTCGGCACCTTTGAGCGACTTGCCGGCGAGCGGGCTGCCCGGGCCGATCTTGACCTCGCTCACCAGGAGCTTGCGCCCGAGCGCCTGCGCGCCCACGATGCGCGGGCTGATCCGATCGCTGGCGCGCGCGGCGAGCGCCGCCGCAAGCACCTGCCGCGGAGCGAACACCCGATTCGCGCCGGCCAGCGTCAGCGGCTTGCGATGGTGCGCCTCCTCGGCGATCGCGAGGATCTCGCGCTCGAAGCCGGCCTTGCGCGCTGCCAGCAGGAGCGCGGCGTTGGCGCGGTCGCCGCCGTTGGCGACGATCGCGCGCACGCGGCTGAGGTCGATCCGGTCGAGGGGACCGTCGCCGAGCGGGCCACGCAGCCCCTCGCCGCGGGCATCGCCGTGAGCCGCTTCCATCGAGGCGCCGCCCGCCGCGAACACGACCCGCCGGCCGCGCGCGATCAGCGCCCGCGCCGTACCCTCGTCGGTCTCGAGGATCACCGGCTCGAGCCCGGCGCGCTCCATCGCGTCGAGGATGGTCGTCACCGCGGGCCCATAGTGATAGACCAGGACGCCGTCGGCGACCTCTGGCATCCGCTCCGGCAGGCGATGCTCGAAGCGCTCGGCCACCAGGGGAACGACGTAGAGCGGCAGCGCCAGGAGAACCAGCGCCGCCACCGCGACCTCGACCGTGAGGACGAGGAGGATCCCGTCGACACCGGCGAAGTGGAGCAGAACGCTCGCGATCAGGAGGACCGCGAGCGCGATCAGGAGCGCCAGGAGGCGCCGATGGGGGCGCGCCATCGGCCCGATTGTAGCCGGCCTTCCGCCGTTTGCGTCGCTGCGGGCAGTCCGCCGCGGCAGCGTGGCGGGCCTTGGCGGCATCCTCACCCGCCGGTATGGGGGCGCACTACCCCGAGCAGTCGTTGGCGGAATCCCGTAGTACCCTAGTCGTCTGAGCACCACCTCGCCCGGTGTGCTGGCGAGGCATCCCCTGGAGGTGAGCGCCCTATGGCGGCTATCGAGCGAAGCGATCTCGACGCCCTCCTCGCCAAGGAAGGCGACTGCGTCTCCATACTGTTGCCCACGCATCGGGCGGGGAAGGAGATCCAGCAGGCGAAGATCCGCCTCAAAAACCTCCTGCGGGAGGCGGAGGGCCGCCTCTCGGGCAACGACCTGAAGCGAGACGAGATCGAGGCCACACTGCGTCCCGGGCACGATCTGCTCGGCGACGACGGACGCTGGCGCTCGCTTCAGGACGGGCTGGCGGTCTATCTGACGCCCGGGTTCGCCCGGCACTACACGCTGCCGTCGAGCGTGGAGGAGACTCTCGTCACCGGGCCGCGCTTCTACCTGCTGCCGCTCATGCCGCTGCTCGAGAACCAGCGGCGCTTCTTCGTCCTCGCCCTGAGCCTCAATGAGGTGCGCCTCTTCGCGGCGGATCGCTTCAACATCGACGAGGTCGATCTCCCGGGCGTGCCGAAGAACCTGACGGACGCGGTCGGCTCGGACTTCGAGGAGGACATGCTGCAGGCGCACACCGTGCGCCCGGGAGCCGGCGGCGCGACCGGCGCGATCCTCCATGGCCACGGCGCCGGGCAGGGGGAGGCCGAGAAGGAGGAGGCGTCGCGCTTCTGTCTGCGCGTCGACACCGGGATCCGCTCGATCATCGGCAACGGCGCGCGCCCGATGGTGCTCGCCGCGGCCGAGCCGGTGGCCTCGATGTACCGGCAGGTGAGCCGGTACCCGAACCTGATGCCCGATGTGATCCAGGGGAACCCGGAGCCGCTCTCGGCGGAGGACCTGCGCGCGCGGGGCTGGGCGATCGTCGAGGATCGCCTTCTCGGGAACGAGCTCGAAGGCGAGCTGGCACGTCTGCGCGAGCTCCTCGGCACCGGCCGCGCGTCGACCAACACGCGCGAGGTCGTGCCCGCCGCCTTCGACGGGCGCGTCGACACGCTCTTCGTCGCGGAGGGGGCTCGGCGGTGGGGGACCTTCGATCCGGCGACGCGGAAGGTCGAGGTCTTCGACCAGCCGAAGCCGGGGTGCGAGGAGCTGCTCAACCTGGCGGCGGTGATGACCACCAGGGCGAGCGGGGCGATCCGGCTGGTGGCACGCGATCTCTTGCCCGAGAAGGCCAACGCCGCCGCCATCTTTCGATACTAGGAACGGGTCCGAGCGACAGCGTCGCATCTGTGCGTGGCGCGAAGCGCCAGCGCCGTCCGCGGCGCCAAATAGGCTCTCGCCTACCGGCCGCGTGAGCGGCCGGTGGCTACGCGCTCACTGCCTGGGGTTCGGGGTGGATCTCCTCGAGGTCGACGGCGACCAGCTTCGAGACGCCGCGCTCCTCCATCGTCACTCCGTAGAGCGTGGAGGCCACCTCCATCGTGATCTTGTTGTGGGTGATGATGAGGAACTGGATGGCCGCCGAGTAGCTCTTCAGGAGATCCACGAAGCGCAGCACGTTGGCGTCGTCGAGCGGTGCATCGACCTCGTCGAGGATGCAGAACGGAGTGGGCTTGGTGCGGAAGAGCGCGAACAGGAGCGCGATCGCGGTGAGCGCCTTCTCGCCGCCCGAGAGCAGCATGATGTTCTGCAGCTTCTTTCCGGGCGGGCGCGCCACGATCTCGATCCCGCTCTCGAGGATGTCGTCCTCGTCGAGCAGTCGCATCTCGGCCTCGCCGCCGCGGAAGAGCTCGGCGAAGACCGCATTGAAGCTCTTGTTCACCTCGGCGAACGTCTCCTGGAAGCGCGCGCTCGAGGTCTGGTTGATCTCGCGGATGGTGCGCCGCAGGCTCTCCACCGAGCGCACGACGTCGGCGCGCTGCTCGGTGAGGAAGCGGTAGCGCTCGTCCTGTTCGTCGTGTTCCTGCGCCGCCAGGAGGTTCACCGGGCCGAGCCGCTCGAGGACGCGCTTCGCCTCCTCGAGCCGCACCTCGAGTGCCCGCAGATCGTGGTCTTCGCCCGAGCCCATGGGAGCGCCTGACGTCGGGGGCTCTTCGCCCGGGGGCACCCGTGCCTCGGGGGGCGCCTCGGCGATCGGAGTCTCGAACCGCTCCTGGTAGGTCTCGGCGGCGTGCGCCGCGTCCTGCTCGACCGAGGCCTCACCGACGCGCTCCTCCTCGATCGCGGCGCGCAGCGACTCGCGCTGCTCGCGGAGGCGATCGACCTGGTCGGCCATGGTCTTGAGCTCGAGCCGCCTCTCGCGCAGCCTCTCCTCGCCTTCGATCGTCTCGCGCTCGCCGGCCGCGCGCTCCTCGAGCGCCACCTGGAGCTCCGTCTCGGCGCGCCCGATCGCCGTGTCGAGCTCCGCCGCGCGCTCGACCAGGCGCTGCTCCTCGCCCTGCCATTCGGTGCGCCGGCGCTCGACGTCGTCGCTCTGGCGCGCCATGCGCGCGGTCTCCTGGACGTGGGTCTCGAGCCGCTCGGAGAGGACGTCGAGGCGCCCGCGCCGGCCGGCGCCCGCGGTCGACACCAGCTCGCGCCGCTCGCGCGCGGCCGCGAGCGCCACCTGCGCTTCGTCGAACCTGCGCTCCAGCGCGCCGTGCGCCGCGAGCCGCTCGGCGAGCTCGACGCGCAGCCGCTCGCGGCGCGCGGCGACGCCCTCGAGCTCGGTCATGACCTGATGCTGCTGCGCCGCGAGACCGGCCAGCGCGCTCTCGACCTCGGTCGAGCGTTGGCGTGCCTCCTCGACTCGTGCGCTCGCGACCGCGAGGTCCTGGCGCAGGCCGGCGATGCGCTTCTCGATCTCGCGGCTGCGCTCGGCCTGGAGCGTGCGGCGGCCGATCAGCGTCTCGAGGAGCGCGCCGTTGGCGGCGAGCCTCGACTCGAGCTCGGGGACGGCCTCGGCGATGTCGCGCCGCTCGCGGCGGCGGGCGATGGTGCCGGGGCGCGCGTCGGCGCCCTGCACGCGCAGGAGGCCGCCCTCGGCGACCAGGCGCCCGCGGCTGAGGAACGCGATGCCGGGGTGGAGCCGCGCCAGGCGTTCGGCGTCCTCGGCGGTAGAGACCAGGAACGCGGGGGGCAGGCTCTCGGCGTACTGGGGTGGAAGCTGGAGGCTCTCGCCCAGGCCGCCGACCACCGCGGGGTCGGCGGGGGGCGCCACGCCGATACCTCGCGTCGCGGAGATGCGGGCACGATGCTCGCTGCTCGGGCCCGCGCCGCTCGCCGGCTCGGCGTCGCCGAGGAGTGCCGGCTCGGCGCCTCCGCGACTCGCCTCATCCGACCACACCGGGTTGAGCGGGTAGAGCAGCTCGGCGCGCGATCCCTCGCTCTCGAGCGCGCGGGCGATCGCCAGCGGATCGCTCTCGGCCGGCACCAGCACGGCGTCGCGGAACGCCTCGAGGTAGAGGTCGATGGTGTGCTCGAAACCGTCGGGCACCTGCAGGCGGTCGGCGAGGAAGGCAGGCTCGCTCACCCCGGCTCGCGCGAGCGCCTGCTCGAGCTGGTGGCGGCGCTCCTCGTCGGCCGCGGCGAGCTGGTCGAGGACCTCGGCGCGTTGGCGCAGCGCGGCGAGCCTCTCGCGCAGCGCGTCGCGCTGCCCGCCGACCTCGGCCTCCTCGCGCAGCATCGCGCGCAGGGCGTCGGCCGCTTCGTGCTGCGCCCGCTCGGCGGCGGTGAGGCTGGCGGTGAGCTCGGCGACGCGGGCCTCGCCTTCGGCGAGGAGCTGGGCGACGGCCTGGTTCTGCTCGGCGAGGCGCGTGAGCTCGACGTCGTTGTGCTCGCGGCGGTAGCTGCGCTTCTCGTTCTCGATCTGCTCCTGGTGCAGGCGCGACTGGAGCGACGTCACCTGCGCGTTCGAGACCAGGAGCTCTGCGCGCAGCGTCTCGAGCCCGGACTCGGCGTCGCGCATCGCCTCGCGCGCCCGCGTCATCTCCTCCTCGTCCCGGGAAACCGCCTGCCGCGCCTCCGCGACCTCCGCCTGGAGCTCCTCCTCGCGCGCGCCGCGAAGCGAGAGGCTCTCGCGCAGCGCAGCGCCCTCCGAGTCGAGGCGCTCCGCGAGCTGGCGGCCGCGCGCGAGGGCGTCGGCTGCGTCCGCGAGCGCCTGGCGGCTCGCGCGCGCGAACTCCTGGCGGCCCTCGATGGTGGCGAGGAGCTCCGCGCGTCGCGAGTGGCGGCGGGCGACGTCCTCGGCCAGCGCCTCGGTCGCCTCGCGCCCGGAGGCGAGGCTCGCCTCGGCGCGATGCAGCGTCGCCGCCAGCTCGGCCTCCTGCCCGCGCAGGTCGGCGAGCCGGCGCCGGATCTCGGCGAGGCTCGCCTCGAACGCGTCCCAGCGGCGCAGCAGGACGGCGCCGAGGAGGCGGTTGTATTCGGCCTCGTTCTCGCGGAAGCGCCGCGCCGCGCTGGCCTGACGCTTGAGCGAGCGCACCGAGCGCTCGACCTCGAGGATCACGTCCTCGAGCCGCTCGAGGTTGGCGTTCGCCTCCTCGAGCTTCATCTCGGCGACGCGCTTTCTGGCCTTGTACTTGGTGATGCCGGCCGCCTCCTCGATCAGGCGGCGGCGCTCCTGTGGCTTGCCCGAGAGGATGCTCTCGACCTGGCCCTGTCCGATCACCGAGTAGGCGCGCAGCCCGAGCCCGGTGTCCATGAGGAGGTCGCGGACCTCCTTGAGCGAGACGTGCTTGCCGTTGATCCGGTACTGGCTCTCGCCGGTGCGAAAGACGCGACGACTGATCTCGATCCTGCCGTCGATCGCGGCGGCGACGGAGGGATCGGCGAGCAGGTGGAGGTGGACCTCGGCCATCCCCAAAGGCTTGCGGCCCTGAGCGCCGTTGAAGATGACGTCCTCCATGCGCTCGCTGCGCAGGAACTTCGCGCTCTGCTCGCCCATGCCCCAGGTGAGGGCTTCGACCAGGTTCGACTTGCCGCAGCCGTTGGGCCCCACGATGGCCGTGATGCCCGTCGAGAAGGTGGTCGCGACCGGGTCGACGAAGGACTTGAAGCCGGAGATCTCGAGTCGGTCTAGGCGCAGCATGGATGGGGTGCAAGATACCAGACGTCGCAAGCGCTCGCTACCATTGATTGTGGCATCCGATCCCGCCCCCACTACATCTTGTGGAAAACTGGTGACAGGGTACTCGATTCGAACGCCATCCGGCCAGAGCAGCGGCGTGGGGCGCGCCGCAGAATCGGAGCCGCCCCGCAGCGGGGCGTTGCCCGGCGGCAGCGGACGGTAATGAGCATCCTGTCATCCATTCAGCGCGCGGTGGCTCGGCGCTGGGGCGCAGGTTCGGACTCGCGGCCGCCGGCCACCAGCCAGTCGTAGTAGAACCCCGCCCACAGGATCAGCGGCAGGCCGAACTTGAAGGGCAGGTCGAGCAGGTGCTTGCCGAGGCCCCAGAAGGTCTG
>DATKDQ010000038.1:0-3768 GCA_035544635.1 Thermoanaerobaculia bacterium | reverse complement strand
CCGCCATGTTCGCGGGCTTTCACGCCTGGGTGACGAGGCCCCTCGACCTCGATCAACCCGAGCGCCTGGTGGCTCCGTACTCGACGCGGCCCCACCAGGGGGAGCGCGAGCATGCCGTCTCGGCCCGCGACGCCGTCGACTGGCGCCGCGAGAGCCGCGGGCTCGAGGGTCTGGCCCTCTTCGACCGGCAGACCTTCGGCCTCGACGACGAGGCCGACCCCGAGCGCATCCAGGGCGCGCGCATCGAGGCTGCGCTCTTCCCGCTCCTGGGCGTGGATCCCGTGCTGGGAAGAGGCTTCTCCGCCGAAGAGGATCTGCCCGGACAGCCCGCCGCGGTGGCGCTGATCGCCGACTCGCTGTGGCGGCGGCGCTTCGGTGGCGACCCGGCGGTGATCGGCCGCGACCTCCGGCTCGACGGCCGCCCGCACCGCATCGTCGGCGTCATGAAGCCGGGCTTCGCGTTCCCCGAGTGGGCCGAGGTGTGGACCCCGCTCGGCCTCGACCCGGACGCCGCCGCGCGCGATCGACGCGTGCACGACAGCGTCGCCCGGCTCGCCCCCGGAGTGAGCCACAAGCAGGCGAGCGAGGAGCTGCGCGCCGTCGCCGCGCGGCTCGCCGCGCTCTATCCCGAGACCAATCGCGGCTGGAGCACCGAGCTCCTGCCGCTGCGCGAGAAGTGGCTGCCGCCGGTCGTGCGCACCGCGCTCGCCGCCTCGCTCGGCGCCTCGTTCTTCGCCCTGCTCGTCATCTGCGCGAACGTCGCCGGGCTCCTCCTGGCGCAGGCCAACGCACGGGCGCGAGAGATGGCGCTGCGCGCAGCCCTGGGCGCCGGTCGCGCGCGACTGGTGCGCCAGACCATCACGGAATGCACGGTGCTGGCGGCGGCCGGTGGAGCGCTCGGCATGCCGGCCGCGATCCTGCTCAACCACTGGGTGGTGAGCTGGGCGCCGATCCGTCCACCGTACCTGTTCTCGGTGCAGGTCGACGCCGGTGCAGTGGCGTTCGCCGCGATCGTCACCCTCGTCGCCGGAATCGCCTGCGGGCTCGCGCCGGTCGCGCGCAACGCCGCGGCCGCGGTCTGGGAGACGCTGGCGGGCGGCGGACGGGCCGGCGGCGCGCCCGGGAAACAGCGCCTCGGAGCGATCCTCGTCGTCGCCGAGCTGGCGCTCTCGACCGCGCTCGGCATCGGCACGCTGCTCCTGGCGAAGAGCTTCCTCGAGCAGCGCCTCGCCGACCGCGGTTACCGGGTGCGGGACGTGGTGTCGCTGCGGCTCGACCTCGGCGCTCTGGGCTACCGGGAGCCGGGCGAGCGCGTGACCTTCGTCGAGCGCGCGTTGGAGCGCATCGCCGCCCTGCCGGAGGTCGAGTCGGCGGGCGCCACCAGCCGCCTGCCCGCCGGGCAGGGCTTCGCCGAGGCGCGCCTCGAAGTCGAAGGAGTCGCGGTCGAGGCCGGGGAGGAGCCCGTGGTCGCGGCGCAGTGGGTGACACCCGGGTACTTCGACGCGCTCGCCATTCCGCGGCTCGATGGCCGGGGGTTCACGGCCGGCGAGATGCGCGACGGCGCCGGTGTCGCGATCGTGAGCGCCTCGCTGGCTCAGCGCCTGTGGCCGGGGCAGTCGCCGCTGGGACGACGCCTGCGCCCGTTGGGTACCGAGCCTGAATCCTGGCTGCGCGTGATCGGCACGGTGGGCGACACAGTACCGGTCGAGAGCATGGTGGCCTCGGGCATGCCGGCACGGCTGCAGATCTACCGCCCGTGGAGCACTGCGCCGGCCGCCCGCCTCACCGTGGTCGTCCACGCCAGGGCGCGGGCCGGGCGGGTGGTCGACGCGGTGCGTGACTCGATGCGGCAGGTCGATCCCGGCGTCGTGGTGGAAGAGACCCTGACCATGGCGGACGCCGTCGATCGCGACCAGTGGGTGAGCCGCGTCTTCTCGCAGCTCCTCGGGCTCTATGCCTCGATCGCGGTGGCGATCGCCCTGGTGGGGGTGTATGGTCTGGCGGCCGACGCCACCAGCCGCCGCACCCACGAGCTCGCGGTGCGCATGGCTCTGGGGGCGCGCCGCCGGCAGGTAGTGAGTCTCGTGATGCGTCAGGGGCTGGTCCTCGGCAGCGTGGGCATCGCGGCCGGAATCCTGCTCGCGTTCGCGCTGACCCGCTTCGGCAGCGCGATGCTCCCCGGCATGAGCGCGCGGGATCCCGTGGTCTTCTCCGGTGTCGCGCTCCTGTTGGCCGCGGTGACGCTGCTCGCGATCTGGCTCCCCGCTCGCGGAGTCACCAGGATCGAGCCCGCGGCTGCGCTGCGGTCGGAGTGAGTGCCGCGAAGGCGAGGATGGCATGAAGCCCGACGCTCCCGTCGACTACATCGACGTCACGCGCGACGCCTACGCGGCTCTCGGCTTCCCCGCCTACCGCTGGGTGCATAGCGAGGAGCCCGCGCCCTGGGCCGTTCCGCGCCGGCCGCTCCACGAGAGCCGGCTCGCGCTGATCGCCTCGGGCGGGATCTACGTAGCGGGCCAGATCGCGTTCCACTTCAAGGACGACACCAGCTTCCGCCGGGTCCCCACCGACGTCCCCACCGAGACGCTGCGCGCCACTCACTTCGCCTACGACCTGACCGACGCGCGGTGCGACCCCAACGTCGTCTTCCCGCTCGACACCCTTCGCCTCTCCGTCGAGCGCGGCAAGATCGGGGCGCTCACGAGCCACGCCTTCACGTTCATGGGCGGCATCTACTCGTCGCGACGGGTGCGCGACGAGCTCGCCCCCGCGATCGCCCGGGCCGTCGCGGACGAGGGCGCCGACGCCGCGCTCCTCGTCCCGGTGTGACCGGTCTGCCACCAGTCGGTCGGTCTGATCGCGCGCCACCTCGAAGCCCAGGGCATCCCCACCACCTCCCTGAGCTCGGCGCGCGACATCACACTCGCCGTCGCCCCGCCGCGCGCCGCCTTCGTCGACTACCCGCTGGGCCACACCGCGGGGAAGTGCCGCGACGCCGAGGACCAGCGCACGATCGTCGAGGGCGCGCTCGACCTCCTACGCACCGCCACCGAGCCCGGCCGGGTGGTCGATCTCGAGCGGGTGTGGTCGAGCGACGCGGCGTGGAAACAGCGCCCGCTGTCGTCGAGGTCGTCGGGCGGCGACGGTCGCGGCACGCGCACGGCGGAGCCCGTGTACCAGTGCGAGGAGGACCGCGCGCTCGCCCGCGCGCGCCACCTCGCCGGGCCCTGCGGCGCCTGCGTCGGCGCCGACCCCGCGCCCTCCCCCGGCGCGACCTTGGCCTAGAGGCGGCCGTCGCTCCACGCGATCAACGAGGAGGGGCGGCTCCCTCGCCGCCCGGGCCCCGATCGAAGACGGACTGCGTCCTCACCCACCCCTGGTCGAACGGCGTCCAGAAGAACGAGGTGAGCCGCACCCGGCTGAACTTCCACTGGCCCGCGACCCGGACGTACTCCTCGTCGTAGCGGGCCGACCCCCATAGCGCCGCGTTCTCCGGAGCGTAGGAGCAGGCCTGGAACAAGTACCAGGTACCGCTCGCCGCATCGCCCTCGACGGTGATGAGCGGGTTCATCACCATGTGGACCGCGAACGGGATCACCTCCGGGCTGCGCTGGAAGAACCTGCGAATCCCTTCCTGCCCTTCCGCCTTCCCCAGCATGCCGCCGTCCCACACCGCATCCTCGGTGAAGAGGTCGGCGAGCCGATCGGCATCATAGGCGTCGTCGCAGAGCAGGCAGTAGCGGGCCTTGAGCTGTCGTATCGCCTCGA
>DATKDQ010000037.1:0-19130 GCA_035544635.1 Thermoanaerobaculia bacterium | reverse complement strand
CAGTCGGTCCATGATCATCGCGATTGCCAATCAGAAGGGCGGCGTCGGGAAGACGACGACCGCCATCAATCTCGCCGCCGCCATCGCCGGGAAGAAGCTCCAGACCCTGCTCGTCGACCTCGATCCTCAGGCCAACAGCACGCTGTCGTTTCTCGACCCGAAGACGGTCTCACGGTCGATGTACGACGTGATCGCGGACCCCGCGGTCGCGATCGCCGACGTGACGCTCCCTGCCGAGAAGGTGAAGAACCTGTCGATCGCGCCGGCGCACATCTCGTTGGCCAGGCTCGAGGGTGCGCTACTGGGTCAGTTCGACAGTCACTTCAAGCTCAAGGAGAAGCTGGAATCCGTCAAGCGAAAGTTCGACTACATCATCCTGGACACACCCCCGACGCTCGGTCTCATCACCGTCAACGCGCTGGTCGCGTCGAGTCACGTCCTAGTGCCGATCCAATCGAGCTACTTCGCGCTCGAGGGCACCGACGATCTCCTCGAGACGATCGATCGCATCAAGAAGAGGGCGAACCCGCGGCTTCAGATCCTGGGCGTGCTCATCACCCTCCATGACTCGCGAACCCTGCTCGGGCGTGACATCCGCAAGGAGATCCGGAAGGTATTCGGGGAGAAGCTCTTCGATACGGTGATCACGAAGAGCGTCCGACTGGAGGAGAGCCCGGCCTATCGCGAGTCGATCTTCTCCTTCGCGCCGCGATCGGCGGGGGCGTACCAGTACTACAAGCTCTCCGAGGAGGTCCTGAGCCGTGTCTAGCGCCAGCGGAAGGAAGCGAGGACTCCCCGGGCGGGTGACCATGCGTCACGATCGTCACTTCGTCGACGAGCTCGCGACGCAGACCGCGCCCGCCGTCGGACGGCTGGTGCCGCTCGCCTCGATCCACCCGCATCCCAATCAGCCGCGATCGACCGTCGGAGACCTCTCGGAGCTGGTCGCGTCGATCCGCGAAAAGGGCGTGCTCGAGCCCATCCTGATCCGTCCCGGCCGGGGCTCGCATCCGAAGGAGGCTGCGTTCGAGATCATCTCCGGAGAGCGCCGGTACCGGGCCGCCCTCGAGGCCGGGTTGTACGAGATCCCGGCGATCGAGATGGATGTGACGGACGAGGAGGCGCTGGAGATCGCCCTGGTCGAGAACCTCCAGCGCGAGGACCTCTCACCGTTCGAAGAGGCGGACGGCTACCGTGTGCTCGCCGAGACGCACCACCATACCCACGAGGAGATCGCGCAAGCCGTCGGCAAGTCGCGCTCGGCGATCACCGAGAGCCTGGCGCTCCTGCGGATGCCGCCGCGCGTCCGAGACTGCGTCCGGGCGCTGGGAGTCAACAGTAAGTCGGTGCTGCTCGAGCTGCTGAAGCTCGATGACGAGGAGCAGATGCTGCAGCTCCTGGAGCGGATCAGCACACTCGGGCTCGCACGCGAGGCAGTCCGCAAGGAGGTCAAGCAGGTCCGCCGCCGCGCGGGAGCCTCGCGCGACCGGGCAAAGCCGTACACCTTCAGCCTCGCCGGACCCGGGAAACGATATCGACTATCCTTGAGCTTCCGGCAGTCCTCGGTCGAGCCCGAAGACCTGATCCAGGCGCTGGAGGAGGCCCTGGCGCGCCTTCGTCGCGAGCTGGCAGAAGCCGAAGACGAGACGATCGCCTAACGGCCGCAGTCATCAAGTTGTAGCTTCCGGGGAAGCACCTTGGGGGGCGAGGGATTCATCCCAAGAATCCCCAAGAGATTATGTCAACCTACGGCCGGTTCGCGGGCCGTAGGTTGACATAATCTATCTTATCGGACGTTTCTGGGGGCCCTCTCGGACCTCACCTGCTTTGCTCCTTCCCGCGTTCACGACCAGCCCCTCCCCGCCGCCAACACGGCGACCCCCGCCGCTCGATACCTCCCCGCGATCCCGGAACGAGAAGACCGGGCCGCCTGACCGCCGACACGCGCTGGCGGCCAGAGTCCGCGAGCGGCCGCGGCTACTCACGGCACTCGAGCCGCTGGACTACAGACGTAATCGGCGTCTAGACTACAAACGTAATCTATCCCCCTCCGATGCGCCCCTCCGCCACTGACCCCGACCTCCCCAAGATCTCCGCCGCCGAATGGCCGGTCGCCGAGGCGATCTGGAGCGCCGGCCGCCCGGTGAGCTCGACCGAGATCGTCGCCCGCGTCTCGGGCGGCGCCGTGCGCCACCCCAAGACCGTGCGCACACTCCTGCGGCGGTTGCTCGACAAGCGCGTCCTCGCCACCGAGAGGCGGGGCCGGGTCAGTTACTTCTTCCCGCGCTTGTCCAGGAGCGAGTACGTCGAGCTCGAGTCGCGATCGCTCCTGGATCGCCTCTTCGACGGCCGGCGAGCAGCTCTCGTCCTACACTTTCTGCGCGATGGGAACGACCTCTCCCCGGCGGAGCTCGCCTCGTTGCGCGAGCGCCTCGCCGAGCTCGAGTCGAGCACCGGCAGCTCCAGCCGAGGGCCGCGCCAATGACTCGACCGCGCAGCGCAAGGCCGACCTCTCCGGCCGAACCGGTCCCACCTGCTGCGTCGGTGTGATCCCGGAGAACGGGAACTCCCGATAGGCTAGTGGGCCGCACCCGCCATGAGCCGCATCGACCGCTACGTCGTCTCGGAGACCGTCGGCCCGGTATTCCTGGGCTTCGTCGTCTCCACCTTCATCCTTCTGATCCGGGCCTTCTTCGACCTCGCCGAGGCGATCATCCATCGCGGGCTGCCGACCCTCACCGTGCTCAAGCTGCTCGCGCTCAACCTGCCGCACATCGTGGTGATCACCCTGCCGATGGCGCTCCTCTTCGGGATCCTGGTCGCGGTCGGGCGGCTGGCCGCCGACAGCGAGCTCACGGCGCTCCGCGCCTCGGGCGTGAGCCTCTCCTATCTCTATCGCGGCCTCCTCTCTGTGTCTCTCGTGCTGGCGGCGCTGAACACCGTGCTCATGCTCTACCTCCTGCCCTGGGGCAACCGCACCTACCAGTCGATGCTGATCGAGCAGCTCTCGGCCGGCGCCACCGCGGAGATCGAGCCGCGCGTCTTCAACGAGATCCTCGACGACCGCACGCTCTACGTCTTCGAGTCGGCGCCCGGCGGCAAGGAGTGGGAGGGTGTTTTCATCTCTGACTCGCTGCCGGTCGGCCAGACCCGCTTCACGGTCGCCGACAGCGGCAGCGTTCGCATCGAGGACCAGGGCCGCCGCGTGGTGGTCGAGCTGCGCTCCGCGGTCGAGCAGCAGCTCGACCTGGGAGCGCCGACCCAGGCGAGGATCAGCAGCAACCAGGTGCTGACCCTGGCCGACCAGGACCCCGCACGGGGCGACATCCACCGCTCGCGCTCGAGCCAGGTCCGCGAGCTGGGCTGGAGCGATCTCAAGGAGTGGTCGCGCGATCCTTCGCGGCCGATGACCACGCGGGCGCTGGCGCGGGTCGAGATGCACAAGAAGTTCTCGATCCCGGCGGCATGTCTGGTCTTCGGGCTGGTGGCCCTGCCTCTCGGCTTCGGGCAGCGTGCCTCCGGGCGCTCGTCGGCCTTCGCGCAGTCGATCGCCGTGATCGCCGTCTATTACGTGGTGCAGAACCTGGGGGAAGAGGGCGCGGCCAACGGCAAGCTCGAGCCTTGGGTGGCGATGTGGCTGCCGAACGCTCTGCTCTTCGCCGGCGGCCTGGCGCTCCTCGTCCGCAGGAACAGCGACCGCCGGGGCGTGCTCGCCACCATCGGCGCCTGGCTCTTCCATCCGCTCGACCAGCTGCGCCGAGCGCGGGCACGCGGGCGCGCCGAGCGGGCCCTGCGCCGGGCCGGCGCCGTGACGGAGGGGGCGGCTGCCGCCAACGGGCGCAGCCAGGCGCGCTTCCTGCTGCGACTCCCGCATACGCAGATCCTGTTTCCGGACCGCATCGACCGCTACGTCCTGCGCCGCTTCACCTCGGTCGGCCTGATCGTGCTGGGCGCCGCGGTGACGCTCTACCTGATCGTCGACCTCACCGAGCTCACCCGCTACGTGCTGGAGAACGAGATCCCGGCGGAGCTGGTGGTGGAGCACTACCAGTACTACTCGCTCCAGATCGTGTACACCATCGCGCCGATCGTGGTCCTGCTCACCACGCTCATCACCTTCGGCCTGCTCTCGCGCTCGAGCGAGATCACCGCGATGAAGGCGCTCGGCGTCAGCCTCTATCGCCTGGCCGTGCCGGTAGTGGTCGCCGGCGTGGTGGTGGGTGCGGCCGCGGCATTCCTCGACTTCACCATCCTTCCGGTGACCAACGCGCGCACGGCCGAGCTGCGCCGCCTGATCAAGGGCCACGAGGAGCCGGCGGGGCTGCGGCGCGCGACCCGGCAGTGGTTCTACTCGCAGGCCGAGGACGGCGGCGGGTTCATCTACAACTACCTGCACTTCAACCCGCAGCGGCGTCTACTGCAGCGCTTCCAGGCGTTCCGCTTCGACCCGGGCCATCGCCTCACCGGCCATCTCTACGCCTCGGAGCTGCGCCTGGTGGGCTCAGCGTGGGTGCTCCTCGACGGCTGGTCGCGCGCGCTCGATGGCCCGCGGGTGGTGAGGTACCGCGAGCTGCCGGGACCGATCAGGTTGGACCTGCGCCTCGGACCCGAGTTCTTCTCCACTGAGGTGAAGAGCTCCCAAGAGATGAACTACCGCGAGCTGCGCGAGTACGTGACGCGCATCACGGCGAGCGGGCAATGGGTTCCGGACCTCCAGACCCAGCTGCACAACAAGGTCGCCGCGCCGGTGGTCTGCCTGGTAATGGTGCTGGTGGCGCTCCCGTTCGCGTTTCGCTTCGGACGCCAGGGAGCGCTCTACGGGGTCGGGATCGCCATCCTGCTCGGCATCGTGCTGCAGGTGGTGATCGCATTCTTCACCACGCTCGGCGAGGCGGCGGTGCTGCCCCCCTGGATCGCGGCGTGGGGCCCGAACCTGCTCTTCTCGCTGCTCTCGCTCTATCTGTTCCTCGGCGTGCGCACCTGAATGCGCCGTCCGGCACTCTCTGCCCGCGATAAGATCCCCCGCCCGCATGAGCGTCTTCTTCTTCTTCGCCCTCGCCACCGTCGTCGGCTCGCTGAGCACGCTGTTCTGGATCCCCGAGGACGACCTCGGGCGCGGCTACTTCCAGATGAACGCGCTCATCGTGCTCGGTCTGCTCGCGCTGGTGTGGGCGGTCGTGCTGCTGCCGCCGCTCGATCCGTTCGGCGCACCTGGCGCCGGCCGGCTGCTCCTGGCGTCGGGCACGGCCGGCTCCGCTCTGTATTACGGCGCGATCTTTCGGGAGCGCTGGCGCGCGAGTCGCTGGGCGGCCGCCCTCGCGCTCGCCGGCTGCGCCGGCGCGCTGGTTCTCGCCACCCGGCACCTGATCCACCTCGCGACCCCGCTTCCCTACCGCGACCCACTGGCCGTCGCCGGCCTCCTCACCTCCGCGCTGCTCCTCGGCTGGTCACTGATCGCCATGCTCCTCGGCCACTGGTACCTGGTGGCGCCGCGCCTGACCTTCCGCCATCTCGTCGTCTTCTGCTGGGTGCTGCTCGGTGCGGTCGTTCTGCGGCTCGCCGTGCTCGGGGCAACGCTCGCCGCCGCCATCTCGGTCGACGAGCTGGTGGAGCCCCATCCCTGGCGGGTGCTCACCAGCGTCCAGGGGCAGGGCATGTTCTTCTGGTTCCGCCTGGCCTGGGGGCTCCTGATCCCGCTCGCCCTCGCCGTCATGTCGCTCCACTGCGCGCGGCAGCGCTCCAACCAGTCGGCGACCGGCATCCTCTACGTGCTGGTGGTAGGGACTACGATCGGAGAGATCACGGCGTACTACCTGGCCGTGACCACCGGCATCCCCGCCTGATGCGCCTCCGCACCCAGTGCCGGGCGTGCGGGTTCCCGTTCCGCGCCCAGATCGGCCGCGCCGACCGCGAGCTGGCCTGCCCGCAGTGCGGTGTCGCGCGGCCGATCGCGCCGGAGGGCTGGAGCGACGAGGGCACGCGGCGGGTCGAGGAGTGCCCGCTGTGCGGGTGCCGGCATCTCTACCGCCAGCGCGACATCCATCGTTCCTGGGGCTGCGCGCTGGTCGCGGTGGGAGCGGCGCTGGTTCCCTGGACCTATGGGCTCTCGCTGGTCGGTCTGGGCCTGGTCGACGTCTGGCTGCACCGCCGCCTCCATGACGCGGTCGTCTGCTACCGCTGCGACACGGTCTATCGCGACGCGGTACCCCTCGACCGGCAGAGCGACTTCGACCTCCTCAAGCACGACGTCCTCAAGTACGGCAAGAGCTGGGACAGCGAGGGCGACGATGCGCGAGTGGCGCCTGCCGGCGATGCCGCCGAGAGCCCCTAAATCCGCACCAAGAGGAGCCCGTCCCCATGATCGGCGTGCCGCGCCGTCCTCGGCGCCAAAGTTGTGTAGCGGAGGAGCGTGCTACCGAGCACGCTCCGTAGCTACGCGCCGTCCGCGGCGCCAAAGGCATATAGCGGAGAGCGTGCTACCCAGCACGTTCTTCCGCGCTACGCCGCGTTCGCCGCCGCGCGCAGCTCCGAGGCCCGGGAGGTGTCCTCCCAGCTGAAGCCGGCGCGGCCGAAGTGGCCGTAGGCCGCGGTCGGCGCATAGATGGGACGGCGCAGGTCGAGATACTCGATGATCCCGCCCGGCGTGAGCGGGAAGCTCGCGCGCAGCAGAGCCTCCAGCCCGCGGTCGAACACCCGGCCGGTGCCGAAGGTGTCGAGGTGGAGCGAGACCGGCTCGGCCACGCCGATGGCGTAGGCGAGCTGCACCTCGGCGCGGTCCGCGAGCCCGGCGGCGACCAGGTTCTTCGCCAGGTGCCGTGCCATGTAGCTCGCCGAGCGGTCGACCTTGGTCGGGTCCTTCCCGGAGAACGCGCCCCCGCCGTGGCGGCCGACCCCGCCGTAGGTGTCGACGATGATCTTGCGGCCGGTCAGGCCGCAGTCGCCCTGCGGCCCGCCGGTGACGAAGCGGCCGGTGGGGTTGACGTGGACGATGGTCTGCGCGTCGAAGAGGTGCGGCGGCAATGTCGGGCGGATCACCTCTTCGATGACCGCCTCCTTGATCTGCGCCTGCGTCAGGTCGGGCGAGTGCTGAGTCGACACCACCACGGTGTGGACGCGGAGGGGCTCCAGCCCGTCGTACTCGATCGTGACCTGGCTCTTGCCGTCGGGCCGCAGCCAGTCGAGCTCGCCGCGCCGCTCCGAGGCGAGGCGGCTGGTCAGCCCGTGTGCCAGCGTGATCGGCAGCGGCATGAGCTCGGCGGTCTCGGTGCAGGCGAAGCCGAACATCATGCCCTGATCGCCGGCACCGCCGACGTCGACCCCCATCGCGATGTCGGGCGACTGCGGGTCGACGGCGATGAGCACGGCCGACGCGTCGCAGTCGCAGCCGAACTTGGCGTCAGTGTAGCCGATGCGGCGCAGTGTCTCGCGCACGATACGCGTGAAGTCGACGCGCGCGGTGCTGGTGATCTCGCCGGCGACCAGGGTCATGCCGGTCGTGACCAGCGTCTCGCAGGCGACGCGGCCGGTCGGGTCCTGGCGCAGGACGTCGTCGAGCACCGCGTCGGAGATCTGATCGGCGATCTTGTCGGGATGACCCTCTGTCACCGATTCGGAGGTGAAGAGTCGGGTGTGCTTCTGCATGCTCACGGATTCGATCCTCTCAGGTCGAGCGACCCTCGCGCAGCGCCTTGGTGAGCGCCGGGACGATCTCGAACAGGTCGCCGACGATGCCGTAGTCGGCGACGTTGAAGATGGGGGCGCCCGGGTCCTTGTTGATGGCGACGGTGCAGGCGGCGCCCTTCATGCCGACCAGGTGCTGGATCGCGCCCGAGATCCCGACCGCCACGTAGAGCTTCGGCGCCACGGTCTGGCCGCTCGAGCCGATCTGACGGTCGCGCGGCAGCCAGCCGTTGTCGATGACCGGACGGCTGGCGGCGATCTCGGCGCCGCACGCGGCGGCCAGCTCCCGGATGATACCCAGCTTGTCGGCTCCACCGATGCCGCGCCCGACCGCCACGATGCGCTCGGCCGCGGTGAGGTCGACGACGTCCGAGGCCGCGTCCTCGACCCCGAGGAGGTCGCGGTCGAGCGTGAGCGACGCCTCGTCCACCGCGAGCGCCGCGATCGGCGCCGCCTCACCGGCGCGCGCGGCGCCGGGAAACGCCCCGGCCTGCACCGAGACCACCATGGGACCGTCGCCGCGCACGCGTGCCCTGGCCTGGAGCTTCCCCTCGAGTATCGGGCGGGTCCACGCCAGCCCGTCCGGTCCCGCCGCCACCGCTACCACCTCGGAGAGGATACCGGCCCCGTAGCCGTGGGCCACGCGTGCCATGTAGTCGATCGACTGGTAGGTGTGCGGAAAGACGACGAACGTCGGAGCCCCCTGCCGCAGCGCGGCGACCAGCGCCGCGGTATGGGCGCCGGGAACGTACGACGCCAGCGCCGGATGGTCGGCCACGCGCACGGATCCGACGCCCGTCAGCGCGGCCTCGCGGGCGAGGTCGTCCATCCCGGATCCGAGGAGGACGGCGTCCGCCGTGTCGCCCAACGCCTCGGCGATCCGCTTCGCCGCGGTCACCGCCTCCCAGGAGCCCGGGTGCGCCTTGCCGTCGCGATGCTGGAGGATCGCCCAGACGCCGCCCATCACAGCACCCTGGCCTCGTTGCGCAGGAGCTCGACCAGCTGCGCCGACGCGGACGCGGCGTCCCCCTCGAGAATCCTCGCGCCCCCGCCGGCGCGCGGGAACTCGACGGCCACGATCTCGACCCGCGACCCGGCCGCGCCCGCCTCCTCCTCGTCGAGGCCGAGCTCGGCCCGACCCAGGCTGGCGATCTCCTTGCGCTTGGCCTGCATGATCCCCTTCAGCGACGCGTACCGCGGGTGGTTGATGCCGGCTTGGACCTCGAGCACGGCCGGCAGGCGCAGGCGGAAGATCTCGTTCTTCCCCGCCTCCATCTCGCGCACCACGCGTGCCGTGGAGCCGTCGGCCTCGAGCTCGATCCCCATCACCAGCCAGGCGTGCGGTAGATCGAGGCGGGCGGCGATCAACGAGGCCGTGACGCCCCAGCCGAGATCGTCGGACTGGGATCCGGTGAGGATCAGGTCGAACGGCTCACGGCCGATCGCCGCGGCGAGCGCCCGCGAGGTCGCCAGCGGATCCCCGGCCGCGAACGCGGGGTCCAGCAGATGCACGGCTCGATCGGCTCCCAGCGCCAGCGCCTTGCGCAACGCCTCCCGCACGCGCTCCGGGCCGAGGCTGAAGACCACGACCTCGCCGCTGCTCTGCCGGTCGCGAATCTGAAGCGCCTCCTCGAGAGCGCACTCGTCGCTCTCGTTGATGACGAACGGGAGGTCCTCCTCCTCGATCCAGGTGCCCAGCTTGTTGAGCCGCAGGCGCGCCTCGGTGTCGGGCACCTGTTTCATGCAGACCGCGATCTTCATGGGCCGCCTCGGGGGTTCCGCACGGGAGGCGGCAGCGTATCACCTTGCGATCCCGATCCGGCGCGGCGCTGGACCGAGGATGCGAGCCTCGAGACGGCGGAGGGTCGACGGTCGCGCCCGCGCCGGGGAGTATCTTGGATCGTGGCTGGCCGTCGTGCTACCTTCTGCGCCGGGGAGCGCGCATGCCGAAATATCTGTCTGCCTTCGGCCTGCTCGCTCAAGTCGGCCATCCGGAGGGGCCCGGGATCTGGGAGCTCTTCCTGGACGCCTCGCCGGTCGGGCAGTTCGTCCTCGCGGTGCTCACCGTGTTCTCACTGATATCCTGGGGCATCATCATCAGCAAGGCGCTGCAGCTCCGCCGCGCGGCGAGTCACACCCAACGTTTCCTCGAGATCTTCCGGACCAGCAAGCGATTCAGCGAGGTCAACTCCGCCGCCGCGAGCCACACGGCGTCGCCCCTGGTCGGGCTGTTCCAGGCCGGCTACGTCGAGATCGACGCCCAGGTGAAGGCGGCGCAGCAGGAGGGCGGCGATCCGTCGCGCTACCGCATCCGGTCGATGAACGCGATCGAGCGCACCCTGCGCCGCGCGCTCGGCGTCGAGCTCCACGTGCTCACCCGCTCGACCCAGTTCCTCGCCACCACCGCGGCGGCGTCGCCCTTCATCGGCCTGCTCGGCACGGTGTGGGGCATCATGGAAGCGTTCAACGACATCGGCATCACGGGGTCGACCTCGATCACGGCGGTCGCGCCCGGGATCGCGGAGGCCCTCATCAACACCGCTGCCGGCCTCGGCGCCGCGATTCCCGCCCTGATCGCCTACAACGCCTTCTCCGCGCGATCCAAGCGCATGCGCGAGGAAATGGACGACTTCGTTCTCGAGTTCATCAACCTGACGGAGAGGAACTTCACTTGATCCCCGCCGGGTCGGAGAGGAAGGCCCGGAGGCGAGGCTAGGGACCACGACCCGCCGCCCCCGCGCCCCGAGGCACCACCGAGATGGCGTTCATCACCGACTCCGGAGCCGCCGACGACCGCGTGATGGCCGACATCAACGTGACGCCGCTCGTCGACGTCATGCTGGTGCTCCTCATCATCTTCATGGTCACCGCTCCCATGCTCCACCAGGGCGTCGAGGTCGCCCTGCCGCAGGCCGAGAGCGAGAACCTCCCGCAGCGGGTGGACGATCCCATCGTCCTGACCATGAACCGCAACAAGCTGGTGTTCATCCGCGAGACGCCGGTCCACCCCACCGAGCTGGTCGATCGCCTGCTACCTCTGCTCCAGGCGCGCGGCGATCAGTCCGTCCTGCTCAAGGCCGACCGCGACCTGCCGTATGGCGAGATCATGGACCTGCTCTCCCTCCTCCATCGCGGCGGGATCACCAACGTCGGCATGGTGACCGAGCGTCCGCCGAGGAGATGACGTGGAAGCGATCGACCGCGTCCTGAAGCAACGGTCCGTGACCCGGCCGTGGTATCGGGGCGGGTCGCTGATCGCGGCGATCGTTCTCCACGTCGGGCTGGTCGCCGCCGCCCTGATCGCTCCGTCTCTGTTCGCCGAGCGCCCGCGCCCGCAGCAGTTCGTGTCGATCCAGATCGTGCCGGCGGCCGCGCTCGGTCAGATCGAGGTGCCGCCGCCGCCCCCCCCGGCGGCGAGGGCGGCCCCCGAACCGCCCCCCCCGGCGCCGCCGCCTCCCCCACCCCCGCCCGCGGTGGAGCCCGAGCCGGCGCCGCGGCGCGACCCGGAGCGCGAGCGGACAACGCGACCGCAGGTGGAGCCGCCTCAGCCCGCCGTCCCGGCACCCCCGCCGCCCGCAGACCCCTCGACCCGCGATCCCGCTCGACCCGACGACCTCACCGACCCCTCCTCGACCGCGGGCCCCGGCCGGCTGGGCTCGCCGCAGGGCAACCCGCTGGCGACCGGCGGTCCGGCCGAGATCTCCGGGTTCGACGATCCCAACTTCACCTACAGCTACTATGCCGAGCTGATGCTCGCGCGCATCCGCGCGCGCTGGCAGCGACCGCCGCTGGGCGGAGAGATCGAGATGGTGGTCTACTTCAAGATCGACGCGGAGGGCCGGGTATCGGGCCTCGAGATTGTCCAGTCGTCGGGCTACAACTCGTTCGACCGGGCCGGCCTGCGCGCGGTCCAGACCGCGACGCTGCCTCCCCTGCCCACGAGCTACCGGAAGGGCTCGTTGGGCGTCCGCCTGATCATTCGCTGAACGCTGAATCGAACGCCCGTCACGAGGTCGAGCACGATGAATGGACGCCGCCTGCTGTTCCTCTCTCTGGTGCCCTGGTACCTGGTCGCCGGCAGTCCGGCCTTCGCCCAGGAGCCGCCTCCCGGTCAGCCGCCGGCGGAGGTCGAGGTGATCCTCCAGGACGCGGACGTGCGCACCCGCATCCGCCTGGCGCTGCCCAAAGTGGCGCAGGCCGCCGGCATGAGCGCCCAGGGCCGCGCCGCCGCCGCGGAGCTCGAGCGTGCCCTGGTCGACGACCTCGAGTACAGCGGGTTGTTCGACGTTCAGGACCGGCAGATCCTGTCCGTGCTCGAGCTGACCGGCGACCGCGCGCAGGACTTCCCCATGTACCGCTCGCTCGGCAACCAGGTGATCCTGCTCGGCGAGATCTCGGAGCAGAGCGGCCGCCTGACGCTCGACGCGCGGGTCCTCGATCTCAGGAACTTCGGCTCGATCTGCAGGCCCAAGCGCTACCGGGGCACGCTCGCCCAGGCACGCCGCGTTGCCCACACCTACGCCGACGAGGTGGTGAAGTGCTTCGGCGGGCAGGGAGTCGCGCTCACCTCGATCGCGTTCGCGTCCAACCGCACCGGCCACAAGGAGATCTACATCATGGACTACGATGGGCACGATCAGCGCCCGTTGTCGGGTCACCAGTCGATCTCGATGGCGCCGGCGTGGAGCCCTCCGGGCGACGGCCTGGCCTACGTTTCGTACTTCAACGGGCAGCCCGGGCTCTACTGGGTCGAGCTCTCGACCGGAGAGAAGCGCCCGATCGTCGAGGACGCGTTCCACAACTTCACGCCGACGTTCTCTCCGGACGGGCAGTGGGTGGCGTTCACCCGGTCGGTCAACGGCAATGCCGAGATCTTCAAGATGAACCGCCGCGGCGGAAGCCCGGTGCGGCTGACGCACAACGAGCGGATCGACGCCAACCCGGCGTGGAGCCCCTCCGGGCGCGAGATCGCCTTCACGTCCGACCGCTCTGGCAACGCGCAGATCTACATCATGGACGCCGACGGGGGCAACGTGCGGCGGGTCACCCGCGAGGGTCTGAACAACGACGGAGCGAGCTGGCACCCCGAAGGCAACCGGATCACCTACGCCCACCGGGCCCAGGCCGGCCATCGCTACGACATCGCCGTCACCGACCTGGTGACCGAGGAGACCCGCGTCCTCACCAGTGGCCCGGGTTCGAACGAGGCCCCCGCGTTCTCGCCCGATGGGCAGCGCATCGTGTTCGAGTCGAGCCGGGACGGGACCAGCCAGATCTGGGTGATCGACGCCGACGGCGGGAACCTGAGGCGGCTGACCTCGGAGGGGGAGAACTTCGCCCCGGCCTGGTCGGGATTCCCGGGGTCGTAGCGGCGAGGAGTCCCGGGCTGGGGCATTGCGCGGAGTCGAACACCGACACCCGCTCTCGCCAAGTACCGGGACGAGCCGGGCGGGCGGCCGCTTGGCTCAGGCGAAACCGACCGACTTTCGGGCCAGAGCGCTTGTTCGTAAGCGCAGAATCCTGATATCCTCAACCCGCGCCTCGTGCGCTACGGCGGTTGAGTGTCCACCCGATCCGAACCTCGAGAGGGGTTCCGTTCCGAAGGAGTCGTGAAGTGATGAAGCCGAGTAGGAGTTTCCTGTTATTCGCGGTCCTCGCCGCACTCGCTCTGGCGAGCGGTGCCTGTGGGCCCAAGGCCTCGCCGGACATCCCCGCCGATGCCCTGACGGACACGTCGGCACCCGCGCCGCGCGATACCGCCGAGGACGTCGGCGACGCGGCTCGTTCGCGGACGGACGACCCGACCCCAAGCCCCCTCGACGCCGACATCAAAGATGCCGACGACCACGCCCGCTCTACCGGTCTCATAGGCGACGTCTATTTCGACTTCGACCGGTACAACCTCAAGCCGGAGGCCCGCGAGCGGTTGTCCAAGAACGCCGACTTCCTGAAGCAGAACCCCGGCTTCCTGGTCACCATCGAGGGGCACTGCGACGAGCGCGGCACCAACGACTACAACATCGCTCTTGGCGATCGGCGAGCCAACTCGGCCAAGGAGTATCTCGTCACGCTCGGCATTCCGGCCGCGCGGCTCAGGACGGTGAGCTACGGCGAGGAGCGGCCGGTGTGCACCGAGAGCAACGAGAGCTGCTGGTGGCGGAACCGCCGCGCCGAGTTCCACTTGAGCGGCCGCTCCTAGGTCTCGCGGCCTCCTCGACTCTTGGTCAGAGCACTGCCGCACCTCCCCACACGCCGACTCGCCGTGCTGGGAGCGTTCGGCGTGCTGTGCCTCGCTGCCTGCACCTCGACGCAGCAGCTGGAGTCGATCGAGGCTAGGTTGGCCGAGATCCAGCGCCAGATCCAGCAGGTCCAGCGCGAGGCGACGACCCGGCAGGATCTGGCCGCGATCGAGCAGACGGTCACCGGGGAGGCGGCGAAGCTACTGCGCTCCAGCGCCGACGTCAGGACCGACCTCGACGGGGTCGAACGCCGGATCGGCGAGCTCGAGGAGGCGATCGCGGAGACCCTGCACCGACTCGAGCAGCTCTCGCAGCAGGTGGCGGCGACGAACCAGCAGCTCAAGGCGCTCCCTCAGCGCCAGTCCGCCCCGAGCTCGAGCCCGGGGCCAGCCCTCCCGACCACCAGCAGCGACCCCGAGGCGCTGTATCAGGAGGCTTACGCCGACTATCGCGCCGGCAACTACGATCTCGCCATCCTCGGATTCGCGGAGTACCAGGAGAGCTACCCGGATACGGAGCTCGCCGACAACGCCGCCTACTGGATGGCGGAGAGCTACTTCGCGCAGCAGCGCTTCAACCAGGCGATCACCGGCTTCAGCCACGTGCTGTCGAAGTACCCGCGCAGCGAGAAGGTGGCGAGCGCGATGCTCAAACGCGGCTACGCCTACCTCCAGCTGGGACAGCGGGACCGCGGGCTCGAGGAGCTCCGCACGCTGCTTCGTACCCATCCATCGAGCGAAGAGGCCGCCATCGCGCGCCAGCAGCTCGAGTCGCTCGAACGGCAGCGCTGAAGCTGCCGACGGCGTCGACCGAGACCGAAAGGAAACAGAGGAACCATGGCCAGGAACACTTCAGCCGAGAAGCGGAACCGGCAGAACGAAGTCCGCCGCGAGCGCAACCGCGGGTATCGCTCGCGCATGCGCTCGGGAATCAAGAAGCTCCGTGGGCTGGTGGAGAGCGGCGACACCGAGGCGGCTCGCGCCTCCCTGCCCCAGACGCTCGGCCTGATCGAGCGGACGGCCCAGAAGGGCGTCATCCACCAGAACACGGCCGATCGCTACAAGTCGCGGCTCACGAAGCTGGTGGCGGGTTCCGGGAAGGCTGAATAGCATTCCCTCCACCCGCATACCTTTGGCGCCGCGGACGGCGCGGGTTCCGTGGTAGGGCCGGCTCTCTTCTCAGAAGCCTTCCAGCAGGTCCGCCACCATGGTCTCCGCGAAGCGGAGCGAGGCTTGGGCGATCGCCTCGTTCTCGCGGTCGAAGAAGTCCTCCGCCGAGGCCTCGATCTCGTAGGTCTCACGGAACAGGTAACGGTCGTTCTCCCAGACCACCACCTCCTCGTCACCGGTGCCGGTGCGCACGAACCGCATCGCGGCGAGGATGGAGATCTCGTACTCCTGTGCGCGGCCGCTCTCGTCGAAGGTCACCGGAGTGACGCGGAACGAGGTCACGGCGCCGACCAGCTGCGCCTGCGCCTCGGCCGCGCTGCGCACGATGGTGAAGCGGCGCCGTGTGACCAGCTCGTCAGTGATGGCCTGGGTCAGGAACTGCTCGAGCTGGGCGCGAGTGGTCTGGTTCTCGAGCGGCGCGACGTAGACCGCCCGGATATCGGCCGGAAGTGTCGACGCGCGGCCGACCAGCGCGTAGCCGCAGCCGAGCAGCAGGCCGGCGGCCGCCAGCGCGGGCGCGATCCCGCTCCACCACGGCGCGCGACCGATCCTCATGGGTGGCGGCCTCCTCGCCTGCCCACCCTTGCCTCGAGGAGCGCCGGCTCGCAGCGCCGCGCCACGCTGCCGGAGGACATCAGTGCCGGCGCCCCGGGAATTTCCGCGTGTGGAGCAGCCCGTCGAGCACGCCGTTGACGAAGGCTCCCGACTGCTCCGAGCCGTAGCGCTTCGCCAGCTCGATCGCCTCGTCGACGATGACCACCTGCGGCACGTCGCGCTCGCGCAGCAGCTCGTAGATCGCGATGCGAAGAATGGTGCGGTCGACCACCGGCATACGCTCCAGCCGCCAGTTGGTGGCCTGACCGCGGATCAGAGCGTCGATCTCGTCGCGGTGCGAAACCACGCCTCCAGCGAGAGTCTCGGCGTAGCTGCGCGCCGACTCCAGATCCCGCCCCTCGAGGCCGGCGCCCTCGCCCTCCCCCACCACGTCTGCAGGCTCGTAGCTCTTGAGCACGTCGCGCAGCTCGCTGCGCCCGAGCTCGTGCTGAAACAGCATCTGGAGGGCCATCTCCCTGGCCGTGCGCCGCTTTCCCATGCCGGAGTCCCGACGTCCGCACCGTGCTTCGCCTCAGCCCCGCAGCTTCCCGAACAGGCTCGCCATCTCGAGCGCGGCGAGCGCCGCCTCGGTGCCCTTGTTGCCGCCCCTGCCGCCGGCACGCTCCTCCGCCTGCTGCGTCGTGTCGCAGGTGAGCACGCCGAAGGCGACCGGGATCCGGTGCTTGCTCGACACCCGCGCCACGCCGCCCGAGCACTCGGCGCAGATGTACTCGAAGTGCGGCGTGTCGCCGCGAATCACGGCCCCGAGCGCGATCAGCGCGTCGAACTTTCCACCCACCGCGAGCTCCTCCAACGCCTGCGGGATCTCCCACGCTCCGGGCACGCTCACCACCTGGATGTCGTCCGGAGCGACGCCATGTCCGGCCAGGCAGTCGGACGCAGCCGCGAGCAGCTGCGACACGATCCGCTGATTGAAGGAGGCAGCGACGATCGCGAACCGGCGCCCGCCCCCCTCGTGGCTGCCCCGCAGTTGTGGTGTCGAGAACGTCACGCCGGTCCTGCCCCCAGATTCGCGAGTTGCCAGTGGTGGTCCCGGACCGGGTATCATCCGGTGCGCGGAGCAACGATGGTACTACACCTCAGCCCGCCTCTAGGAGCCGCCTGGGAGGCGTCGGGCGCCGCCGGTGCCGACCTGCACGTCGACCTGCGCGGCCGCCACTTCCTCAAGCTCGAGGACTTCTCGCCCGCCGAGATCCTCTTCCTCGTGGACCTCGCCGCGCGCCTCAAGGCGGACAAGCGGGACGGCCGCGAGCGGCGCCGCCTCGAGGGCCGCAACCTCGTTCTCGTCTTCAGCAAGACCTCGACGCGCACTCGCTGCGCGTTCGAGGTCGCGGCCTTCGACCAGGGGGCGCGGGTCAGCGTGCTCGATCCGGGCGAGGCTCAGCTCGGGCGCAAGGAGAGCGTGCGCGACACGGCGCGCGTCCTCGGCCGGCTCTACGACGGCATCGCCTACCGCGGCTACCAGCAGGCGGTGATCGAGGAGCTCGCGAGCGGTGCCGGAATCCCGGTGTGGAACGCGCTCACCGACGAGCTCCACCCGACCCAGATTCTCGCCGACGTACTCACCGTGCGCGAGCACTGTGCGCGGCCGCTCGCCGAGGTCGCGGTGTGCTACCTCGGCGACGCACGGTTCAACATGGGCAACTCCTGGCTGATGGGCGCGGCCAAGCTGGGCATGGAGCTGCGCATCGCGGCACCGCGCGACTTCTGGCCGGCGCCGGCGCACGTCGCCAAGTGCCGTGCCGTCGCCGCCCGGACCGGAGCCCGTCTCCTCATCACCGAGCACGTGACCACGGCGGTGGCCGGCGCCGACTTCCTCTACACCGACGTGTGGCTCTCGATGGGAGAGGACGAGTCGGCGTGGCCGCAGCGGATCGAGCGGCTGCGGCCCTACCAGGTCAACCGGCGGCTGGTCGAGCTCACCGGTAATCCCGACGTGAAGTTCCTGCACTGCCTGCCCGCGTTCCATGACCGCGGCACCGAGATCGGCCGCCGCCTCGCCGAGACGCACGGGCTCGAAGGGCTCGAGGTCACGCACGAGGTGTTCGAGTCGGAGCGTTCGATCGTGTTCGACCAGGCCGAGAATCGGCTGCACACGATCAAGGCGATTCTGGTGGCCACCCTGGCCGGAGCCGATCCGGCCGCGACCGCGGTGTGACCGCGGTAGCCGTCGGAATCCGCCGCGCCCGGGATACGCTCCAGAGGTCGCGGTTCGAGGACCAGCACATGGACAACGGGATCCCCTCGCCGCCCATCCCCGCGAACGAGCCGATCCGCACCTACGCACCGGGGACGCCCGAGCGCGAGCGCCTGGAGTCACGCCTGCAATCGATGCTCACCGAGGAGATCGAGATTCCGGCGATCATCGGCGGCCGCGAGCTGCACACCGGTACCACCGGTACGGTGGTCTGCCCGCACCAGCACGGCCACCGGCTCGCCACCTACGAGCGCTGCGCCGCACCCGAGGTCGAGCAGGCGATCGCGGCCGCTGGCGCGGCGTGGCCGGCGTGGGCCGCGATGCCCTGGCGTGAGCGCTTCGCGATCTTCCTGCGCGCCGCCGATCTGTTGGCGGGCTCCTGGCGCGCGACGCTCAACGCCGCCACCATGCTCGGCCAGTCGAAGACCGTGCACGAGGCGGAGATCGACGCCGCCTGCGAGCTCATCGACTTCTGGCGCTTCAACCCCCACTACCTCTCCCGCGTCTACGCCGAGCAGCCGGGATCCGCGCCCGGCGTCTGGAACGTGGCGGACTATCGGCCGCTCGAGGGGTTCGTGCTCGCGATCACGCCGTTCAACTTCACTTCCATCGCGGGCAACCTCCCCACCGCGCCGGCGCTCGCCGGGAACACGGTGCTGTGGAAGCCGGCCTCCACCTCGCTCCTCTCCAGCTGGTACATCATGAAGCTGCTGGAGGAGGCGGGTCTCCCCCCCGGCGTCGTGAACTTCCTTCCCGGCAGCGGGCCCGACGTCGGCGAGCCCGTGCTCGCGAGCCGCGAGCTCGCGGGGATCCACTTCACCGGCTCGACCGCGACCTTCCAGCACCTCTGGCGCGTGATCGGAGACCGGATCGACTCCTATCGAACCTACCCGAGGATCGTCGGTGAGACCGGCGGCAAGAACTTCGTGTTCGTGCACCCCTCGGCCAGCGTCCCCGCGCTGGTCACCGCGCTGGTCCGCGGCGCCTTCGAGTACCAGGGTCAGAAGTGCTCGGCGGCCTCGCGCGCCTACGTCCCAGCCTCGCTGTGGCCGGCGGTGCGGCAGGAGCTCGAGGCGATGCTGTCGCGCGTGAAGATGGGGTCCCCCACCGACTTCGGCAACTTCATGGCCGCCGTCATCGACGAAGCTTCCTTCCGGAACATCGCCGGCTATCTCGAGCGGGCCGCATCGTCGAGCGAGTACGAGCTCGTCCACGGCGGAGGGAGCGACG